>DATMVU010000921.1:0-11066 GCA_035562875.1 Actinoplanes sp.
GTGCGACCGAGAAGTCGTTGGCGACCGGGCACTCCTCGTCGTTGCCGGCGACGTTGACCGAGGTCCACGCGGCCTGGACGGTCTTGTACTCGGTGGAGCACAGGCCGTACAGGTCGGCGGCGGCGGACAGGGTGTAGGCGCGGGAGGTGTTCGCCAGGTTGGTGGCCAGGTAGTAGCGGGTGTTGGAGGTGAAGTACACGTCCAGCGCCCGGTACCAGATCTTCTCGGCCTTCTCCCGGCCGATGCCGGTGACGCCCTCGGCGCTGCCGCAGACCGGGGAGGTGCCGTACGCGGTGGCGCCGGTGCCCTCGGCCAGGTTGAAGAAGAAGTGGTTGGCCGGGCCGGACGAGTAGTGCACGTCGATGCTGTTGGTGCTGGTCGACCAGCAGCCGTGCGAGGAACCGTCCAGGGTGGGGTTGTACATGTAGCGCAGCGGCGCGCCGGTGCCCCGGATGTCGATCTTCTCGCCGATGTCGTAGTCGCCCGGGTCGCTGGCGGTGTTCGCGTAGAACTCCACCATGGAGCCGAAGATGTCGCTGGTGGCCTCGTTGAGACCGCCGGACTCGCCGGAGTAGGTCAGGCCGCCGGAGACCAGGTTCTCGGTGACGCCGTGCGCCATCTCGTGTCCGGCCACGTCCAGCGAGACCAGCGGCTTCGCGTTGCCCGCACCGTCGCCGTAGGTCATCTGGGCGCCGTCCCAGAAGGCGTTCACGTACGCGTTGCCGTAGTGCACGCGGGACGGCACGCCGCGGCCGTCGCCGAAGATGCCGTTGCGGCCGTGCACGTTCTTGAAGTAGTCGAACGTGGTGGAGGCGCCGAACGCGGCGTCCGCGGCGGCCGACTGACGGCTGGTGTAGACGCCGGTGCCCCACACGTTGTCGTCGTCGGTGAACGTGGTGCAGGTGCTGGTGCCGTTGTTCATGTCACAGGTGCGGCCGTTGCCGCGTTCCGGGTCGATCAGGCTGTAGGTGGAACCGGACAGCGTGGACTCGACGGCGACGGTGCCTGAGTAGATGCTGTTGCCGGTGCCGGCGACGTGGTTGATCTCGTCGTACTCACCGATCAGTTTGCCGGTGGCGGCGTCGGTGATGACGTGGAAGCGGGAGGGGGTCTGCCCGTCGGGCGCCCAGCCGTGCAGCACGGTCTCCCAGGCCAGGATGCCGTGACCGGTGCTGGCGTCGACGAACAGCTCGGGCCGGTCCGACTCGGTCAGCCTGCCCTCGAAGCGGGCCTTGGCCGCCTTCAGCGCCTTGGCGCTGGTGACCTTCGGAGTGGTGGTCAGCGCGAGCGGCTTGATCAGGCCGAGCGAGGTGCTCTCCAGGGTGCCGTCGGCGCGGGTGTGCACGACGAAGTCGCCACCGGCGACCCGCAGGCCCTGGTATTCCCGGGTGTAACGGACGTGGGCGTCGCCGTCGGCGTCGACAGTGGTGCGGTAGGCGGTGTACGACTCGCCTTTCGCCCCGGCGATGGCGGCCGGGCGGGCGTCGATCAGATCGCCGGAGCGGCTGACGGCCTGCGCCGGGGACGGCGGGGTGGGTTTCGGCGCGGCTGAACTGCTCGCGGCGGTGGCCACGAGGGTGCTACCGACCAGCGCGGTGACGCCGGCCAGCGCGAGGGATTTCTTCACGCGGTTCCTCCCGAACCAGAGATACACACATTGGAATGTGTATATGAATTATGGCCCGAAGATAGTGACGATCTTATATATCTTCCGGGTCATATCGCCGGATCGGAATCGGCCACGGCCCCGCCGTGCCAGTGTTACGGTGATTGCGGGGGAAGGGGTGTTTTGCGACCTATATCCAGAAGGCGAGCGCTCCTGCTGGGGCTCACCTGCGCCGCCGGGACGATGACCGCCTGCGGACAGCAGACCCCGGCGGCCGAGACCACCGGGACCACCAGGCTGCTCTACTGGCCCGGCGGGCTCAGCACCGGCATCCTGAACAAGGCGACGAGCCAGTTCGCCGGGCGCACCGCACTCCAGCCGGAGAGACTCGACGGCGTCTACAAGGATCAGCTCGTCGAGATCCTGAACAGCGGCAAGGAGCTACCCGGCATCGTCGGCATCAAGGGTGAGGAGATCGCCTCCCTGGTGCCCCGCGCCGACCTCTTCGCCGACCTGCACACGTTCGGCGTCGACGACCTGATGAGCGAGTACGTGCCGTGGAAGTGGCAGCAGGCCGCCTCGCCCGACAACCGGCAGATCGGCTTCCCCATCGACATCGGGCCGACCGCCACCTTCTTCCGCTCCGACCTGTTCGCCGCCGCGAAGCTGCCCAGCGAGCCGGCGCCGATGGCCGCGGCGGTCAAGACCTGGGACGACTACATCGACAACGGGGTCGAGCTGCTCAAGGCCACCCCGAAGGTGAAACTGGTCCGCAACGGCAGCGAGCTGTACACGATCAAGCTCTGCCAGGGCACCCGGCGCTACATCGACGAGACCAACCACTACATCGGCGGCGAGGACCACATCCGGACCGCCTGGGACCTGGCCGTCAAGCTGATCAGCAAGGGCCTGTCGGCCGGCATCACCGGCGACGACGAGGCCGGCTGGGCCGCGGCGATGAAAGCGGGCACCGTGGCCACCGCCCTCGGCGCGTCCTGGCTGGGATTCGACCTGACCAGCCTGGCCCCGGACACCACCGGTAGGTGGCGGGTCGCGTCCGGGCCGGCGATCGGCGCCAACTACGGCGGCTCGTTCCTGGCCATCCCGGAGGGCGCCCCCGATCCGGAACTGTCCTTCGAGATCATCAAGTGGATCCTGGCGCCGGAGAACCAAGCCGAGGCGTTCACCGACGCCGGGCTGTTCCCGGCCGCGACGGCGGCGTTCGACATGCCGGCGCTGCAGGAACCCGACCCGTTCTTCGGTGGCCAGAAGACCATCGAGGTGTTCGCCGAGTCGGCACGCAAAGCCCACCGGGTGTACGAGGCACCGGCCGACGCCAAGATCCACGAAGTGTTCGTGGATCAGCTCTCGCTGATCGAGACCGGCGCCAAGACCGCCCGGCAGGCCTGGACCGACGCGGTCGACGAGGGCCGCACCATCGGCGAGTCACTGGGCGTCGACTAGCGGCCGCAACCGGTCGTCGAGGTCCGCCAGGATCGTGTCAGCCTGCTCCCTGAACCACTCCCGGCGGGCCACCTCGGTCTTCTGCCGGGCGCTGATCTCCCGGACGTTCGTGGCGTCCACCACCACACCCGGCACCGCCAGCCAGCCCTCGGGCAGCTCGTCACCGTCCTTCGCGGACCGGGCTTGGATCGCACCGGCCAGCAGGCCCTGCAGATACGGCTCGGTGGACACCAGCACCATCGGGCCGCGTGCCACCACCGCCAGCGCCGCCGGGTCGGTGCCGACCCCGCCGTCGATCCGGGTGGTGTGCGCGTCCCGCAGACCGGCCAGGCTGTGCGAGTCCGCCCCGCCCACCCCGATGAACGCCAGCGCCCCCGGATTCGCGTCCTGCAGGGTCTTCCACGCCGCCCGGTTCGCCTCCGGGTCCTGCTTGGTGTCGAACGGCCCGAGCACCGTCACGTCCGGCCGCAGCCGTTCGATGGCCGCCCGCACGCCGGTGGCCCGTTCGTCGAGGATGGTCACACCGGGATACGGCGAACCGATGATCACCAGGCCCTCGGTCAGGGCCGGGATCCGGTGCGCCATCGCCTCACCGAGCTGGGTGCCGATCGCCAGGTTGTCGTTGCCGATGTAGAGCCCCACCCCCGAACCCGGCGCCGGCACCGAATTCAGGGCGATCACCGGGGTGCCGGCCGCGACCGCCTGCCCCAGCGAGGCGGCGAACAGCTCCGGTGCGAACGTGAAGATCGAGATCGAGCCGTTCTTCCCGTCCAGGAATCCGCGGATCATCCGCATCTGCACGGTGTTGTCGACGTCGTCCGGCCCGATCGTGCGCTGCTCGGCCCCCGGGACCCGGCGCACCCCCTCGGCGAAACCGATCGACATCTCGTGCGCCAGGTCGGCCTTCCGCCCGGCCAGCACCAGCACCGCCGGCCCGGTGGACGACGGGGCGTCGGCGGCACACCCGGCGAGCACGAGTGCCGCGGCGAACGCGGCGGCGACCAGCCTCATCTCCACCCCTCGCTCCCCATCGGCAGCACCCGCGCCCGGCTGAGTCTCATCAACACGACAACCCGGCCGATAGGGCTTCGGGAGGTGCCATGCGGGACTGGTTACGGCGGCGGGTGGTCGCCCGCAGCGCTGTGGCGGCCCTGACCGTGGGCCTGGCCCTGCTCGCCGCGATGGCGGTGGTCAGCAGCCGGTCCGCCGCGCGCGCCGCCGACATCGCGGCCGGCACCCAGCAGACCAGCCAGCAGTGGAACGAGATCTACCTCAAGATCAGCATGGAGTACGAGCTGCTCGAGGACTATCTCGACTCCCCCGACCTCGGCGACCGGCAGCCGCTGCTGTCGTCCATCGGCTCGGCCGAACCCAACCTGCGGTGGCTGCTCGCCAACGGCGGCGAGGACGACACCCGGCAGGTGATGTCGCTGCAGAACGCCTACGGCGGCTACACCTACACGCTGCGCAACCTGATCGACGCGGCAGCCACCGGCGACAAGGACATGACCCTGAAGTACGCCCGGCAGGCCGCCCTGAGCGCGTCCGGCCTACGCCGCCAGGCGTCGGTGAACGTGGCCCGCAACAACCTCGCCATCGCCGTGGTGCTGCGCGACGCCAAGGAACAGAACGCCGGACAGCTCATCGCCGTTCAGGTGCTGTCCCTGGCCGACCTGCTCCTGGTGGTCTTCTGCGGGCTGGTGCTGCTGGCGTACCAGAAACGCACCGAAAAACAGGCCGCCGACAACGACTACCGCGCCACCCACGACGGCCTCACCGGACTCGCCAACCGCCGGCTGCTCGGCGAACGGGTGTCCCGGGCCATCACCGCCGCCGACCGCACCGGCGACGGGGTCGGGCTGCTGCTGCTCGACCTCAACCGGTTCAAGGAGGTGAACGACACCCTCGGCCACCACTCCGGCGATCTGCTGCTGGTCGAGGTAGCCCGCCGCCTGAACGCCGGCAGCCGCTCGTCCGACCTGGTCGCGAGGCTCGGCGGCGACGAGTTCGCCATCCTGCTCACCGGTGTCGACGGCATCACCGACGCCCGCACCGTGGCCCAGCGGGTCCTCGCCGAACTGTGCGGACCGGCCGATGTCGGCGGCCTCTCCGTCGACATCAGCGGCAGCATCGGCTACACCCACTACCCGTCCCTCAGCGCCAGCGGCGAGGAGCTGCTGCAGCACGCCGACGTCGCGATGTACCACGCCAAACGCAACCGGCTCGGGATCGCCGGATACGAGCCGGAGAACGACAACAACAGCTTCGAACAGCTCACCCTGCTCACCGATCTGCGCTACGCCATCGACCGGGGCGAACTCGAACTGCACTACCAGCCCAAGGTGCGGCCCGCCGACCGCTCGGTGGCCGGTATGGAGGCCCTGGTCCGCTGGCTGCACCCGACCCGCGGACTGCTCGGCCCGCAGGCGTTCGTCCCGGAGGCCGAGGAGAGCGACCTGATGCTGTCACTCACCGAAGCGGTCCTCGACATGGCCCTGCACCAGCAGCGGCAGTGGCGCGACGACGGCCGGGACATCCCGGTGGCGGTGAACATCGGCGGCGCCTGCCTGCGCGACCCGGGATTCCCGGCCCGGGTCGAGGAACTGCTCCGCCGGCACGCCTCGATCGCCCGGCACGTCACCCTGGAGATCACCGAATCGTTCCTGATCACCGACCCGGAAGGCGCGGCCGCCGCCCTCAGCCTGCTCCGCGACCGGGGCGTCCGGGTCTCCATCGACGACTTCGGGGTCGGCTACTCGTCGATGAGCTACCTGCAGTCGATGCCCCTGGACGAACTGAAGATCGACCGCAAGTTCACCGCCGAGATCCTCACCACCGAACGCGGCCGGGCCATCGTCACCGCCATCGTCGACCTGGCCCACGCCCTCGACCTGACGGTGGTCGCCGAAGGTGTCGAGGACGAGAACACCCTGACCGTGGTCGGCGAGATGGGCTGCGAACACGCCCAGGGCTACTACATGTGCCGCCCCATCCACCCGGACGGCATCCCGGCCTGGATCGACACCTGGACCAGCGTGCCCGTCGCGTCCTGACCGTCAGGCGAGTTCGGTCTTCCGCGCCCGCGCCGCCCCGGCGCAGAGCCCGGCCATCAGGACCACCGTCACCCCGATCAGCACCGGCATCCCCTCGGCGTCGGCCACCTCCGCCGGCATCCGGGGGTCGACCAACCCGCGCGGGTCAAGGATGACGACGACCCTCTTGCCGGGGACCAGGCCGTCCGGCCCGTTGATCAGGCGGCCCGGAACCGGCTCGCCGCGATAGGCCAGCGAGTAGGTGACGGTGTCCCGCGCCGGGCTGCCGTGCACCGCGGTGACCAGGGTGTCGGCCCGCTCCCCCCGCTGCTGCAGGACCAGCGCCCAGAACCCCATCACCACCAGGCCCATCAGCACGGCGGAGAAGAGCCAGGCGACCATCAGACAGACCACCCGGGCATTGACGTACGGCCAGGGGCTCGTGGCGTACAGCACCACCATCGGCACCGTCCAGAGCAGAGTGCCGACGACGATGGCCAGGTCCGGCCGGACCCAGGTGGTGGCGACCACCACGTTCAGGCTCGCGGTGAGCAGGAAGACGACGAGATAGGGCCCGGTGCGATACACGATCGTGGATGGTAGGCGATCCTGGCACGAGCCGCGCATCAGCGGCGTGGACTGGCCGCGGTCACTTCGAGTCGATCGCGGCTTCCTTACGCAGTTCGTCCCAGGCGGTTCCTTCGAAGACCTCGCGGAGGTACGCGGTGGTGACACGTTGCAGCAGGGCCACCCGCTGCGGGTCCTCGTCGGTGGTCTCCGTGACGCCATAACCGGTGACGCCGCCGAGCGAGTGCTCACCGCCGGGAAGCACGAGCAGGTCCTTCGGGGACGGGCTCAGGTGGAAGGCGTCGGTGAACCACTCCGGCCCCCGTACCGTCAGCAGTGATTGGTCCTTGTCCCCGGCCACCAGCAGGGCCGGGGTGGTCATCGCGGTGAAGTCCGGGCTCATGAACGGGAAGTTCTCGGCCGCGAACGGGCTCAGGTCGTCGCCGCCGGTGCCGGTCAGTGCCAGCAGCACACCGGCTTTGATCCGCGGGTCGCGCTCCGGCACACCGTCGAAGCCGATCACCCGGGAGCCGAGCAGGGTGCTGACGGTCTGGGCGCCCCAGGAGTGGCCGGCCACCGCGATCCGGTCCCGGTCGAAGCGGCCCGGGATCTCCTTCTCGAGGACGTCCAGGTGGTCGAGGACGGTGCGGACATCGTCGATGCGCAGCCGCCAGATCTCCGGGGTGCGGGGGTCGTCGTGCGGCAGCGCGTAGGTGCGGGAGTCGAGGTGGGTGGGCTGGACCACGGCGAAGCCGGCAGCCGTCCACGCGTCGACGAGTGGCGCGTATCCGCTGGCGGACTGGCCGAAGCCGTGCGAGAGGATGACGACCGGCAGGGTGGCGGCGGTCGCGGGTGCGCAGACCCGGACGCGCAGGTCGTCGCCGCGCTGCGGGGCGGGCAGGATCACCGGGTGCACTGAGATGACGGGTGTCATGGGGTCCTCACGTCGTGGCAGACTGAAACAAACGGAACTACGTTCCGCAGATGACGATACGGAACGTCGTTCCGTTTAACAAGTGGGGGTTCCGTGTCGCCGAAACGAGCCGACGCCGAACGCAACAAGACAGCGCTGCTGGAAGCCGCCGCCGCGGCGTTCGTGGAATCCGGGGTCGACGTCGCCGTCCGCGACATCGCCGGGCGCGCGGGAGTCGGCGTCGGCACGATCTACCGGCACTTCCCCACCCGGGCCGACCTGATCGTCGCGGTCTACCAGCACCAGGTCGAGGCGTGCGCCGAAGCCGGCCCGGCCCTGCTCGCGGCCGGCGGATCCCCACACGCCGCCCTCGGTGAGTGGATCATGATGTTCGTGGACTTCCTGGTCACCAAACACGGCCTCGCCGGGGCCCTGCAGTCCGACGACGCCGCATTCCAGACCCTGCACGGATACTTCGTCGAACGCCTGCTGCCGGTCTGTGCCCAGCTACTCGACGCGGCCGCCGCGGCCGGCGAGATCACCCCCGGAATGGACCCGCTGACCCTGATGCGCGGCGTCGGCAACCTCTGCATCGGCGCCGAGAACGACCCCCGCTACGACGCCCGCCACATGGTCGAACTGGTCATCAAGGGCCTATTGATCTAGCCCCGCCCTTCCCGCCAGGCACCCCTCGTTCCGGATCCTGGTTGCCCAGTCACCGAAAACAGCGGTCCATCGACCAAGATCCGGAAGGTCGAGAGCCCCATTCTGGATCTTGGTCGATGGACCACCCCGGACGGTGGTCCATCGACCAAGATCCGTAAAGGCGGGCGCCCCATACGCAAAGGCAGGCGCCCCACTCGCGGATCGCGGTCGATCGACCACCGGTTCCGGTAGGCGGACCACCAAGATCACGGGAGTAAGGGGTGCGGGGCCGGTGAACAACCGCCACCACACCACCCAGCCGCCTCACCAGCCGCGACAGGTGAGGCGGCGCGGGGAGAACAGGCGCCGCTCGGCGGAGCGTCAGGACAGGAAACTGCCGTACGGGCCGGCCAGGATCGCGTTCTTCTGGGCCTGGCTGAAGTGGGTGTTCGGGTAGTCGTAGAACGACGCGGACATCGGGGTGCCGTCGGTCGACGTGGAGTCGGGCAGGCCGAACGCGTGGCCGAGTTCGTGGACCATGCCGCCGTACCAGCGGTTCATCGCGCCGTTGACGCCTGCCGCGCCGTCGGCGTCGTGACCGCTCAGCACCACCCAGCCGGGGCTGGCGCCGCCGCCGGACTGATTGGCCTCCTCGGCGCTGATCTCGCCGACGACCAGCCAGCGGCTGTCCGGGTTGGCGATGCCGAAGCGGCGCATCAGCTCCTGGTGCATGTTGCCGACGACGCACCAGTAGTGGTCGCTGCCGGAACAGTTGGTGGTGATGTACCAGTTCCGGTCGTGTTCGCCGGTGACGGTCTCGACGACGGTGCTGTTCAGGGTGAAGGTCTTGCCGAGTTCCTGCCGGTAGTAGCGCTGGGCTTCGCGCATCACGGCGGCGATGCCGTCCGGGTAGCGCTGGTCGAAGGCGACGTCGGTCGGTTTGAGCCAGAAGACTCGGACGGTCTTGGCAGGCGGTGTGCCGGTCGAGGTCGACGGGCCGGGCCCGGGGCTACTGGGGATGACCCCGCCGGTGCAGGTCACACCGTTCAGGGTGAAGGCGGCGGGTACCGGGTTGGCGCCGGTGAACGAGCCGTTGAACCCGAACGAGGTGCTCGCTCCGGTGGCGAGTGCGGCGTTGTAGGAGACGTTGACGGCGGTCACCGCGGTGCCGTTCTGGGTCACCGTCGAGTTCCAGGCCTGGGTGACGGCCTGCCCGGTGCCGAAGGTCCAGCGCAGCGTCCACCCGTTCATCGCGTCACCGAGGTTGGTCACCGCCACGTTGGCGCCGAATCCCCCTTGCCACTGCGAACTGATCGTGTACGACACCTGACAACCGGCCGCCGCGGCCCGCGCTCCCGGGGCGAGAACAGCCGCCGTGACAGCCAGGACACCCGTCGCGGCCACCGCCACCAGACTGCGGATCCGTCGGTTTCGCATGGTTCACCCTCCCGCGCATGAGATTGAGTCATATCAATCAAAATGCGCGCCGAAAACGTTTTCGGCAAGAGCTTCTTAACCGCCTTGAATTTCTGCCGTGACAGCCTTAGCGTGACATCGGCCACTGTCGATACAGGTTGGAGTCCCCATGCGCAGCCGCATCGTCCTTCTCCTGGCGGTCCTGATCGGCGCGTTCCTCCCGGCCCCGGCCTTGGCGTCCGCATCGGACGGCTTCGTGGTCCGGTCCGGTCACCGGCTGACCCTGGACGGGAAGACGTTCCGTTTCGGCGGGACCAACAACTACTACCTGTTCTACAAGAGCCGGGCGATGGTTGACGACGTGTTCGCCGACGCCGCGGCAGCCGACTTCACGGTGCTGCGCACGTGGGCGTTCGGCCTGATCGGCAACGCCGACGGCAGCGACTCGGTGGCCCCCGCCCCGGACGGTGTCTACTTCCAGTACTGGGACGGCACGAAGCCCGCCTACAACGACGGCCCCGACGGGTTGCAACGGCTCGACTACGTCATCGACGCGGCGCGGCGGCACGGTGTGAAGCTGGTGCTGCCGCTGACCAACAACTGGTCCGACTTCGGCGGCATCGATCAATACGTACGGTGGCGGGGCGCTCGACATCACGACGACTTCTACACCGACCCGGTCATCAGGGGCTGGTATCGCGACTACATCGACCACATCGTCAACCGGGTCAATACGATCACCGGCGTCAAGTACAAGGACGACCCCACGATCATGACGTGGGAACTGGGCAACGAACCGCGCTGCAAAGGCTCCGGCGTCTACCCGCAGGGACCGTCCTGCACCACGGACACCCTCACCACCTGGGCCGACGAGATGACCCGGCATCTCAAGTCCGCCGCCCCGAGACAGCTGATCAGCGTCGGTGACGAGGGATTCTTCTGCGACGGCCCGGACGCTCCGGACTGGATCGACAACTGTGGTGAGGGCGTCGACACCCTGGCGTTGACGGCACTGCCCGCCGTCGACGTGATGTCGTATCACCTGTATCCGGACGGCTGGGGGAACCGTACGCCCGAATGGGGTTCGGAATACATCGCCCGGCACAATCGGGAGGCCGCACGACTCGGCAAGGCGGTGATGCTCGGTGAGTTCGGGTGGAAGAACAAGAACACCCGGAATCCGGTCTATCGACAGTGGCTGGACCAGTTCACCCGTACCGGCGGCAATGGTTTCCTGTATTGGATCCTCTCCGGCTCGCAGGACGACGGCAGCCTGTATCCCGACTACGACGGCTTCACCGTCTACTGCCCGAGCCCGGTCTGCACGACGATCACCAACGCGTCCCACGAGATCGCGGCCGGGCAGCGCTCGACCCCGCCGGTCGCCGATCACGACAACGTGGTGACCGAATTCGACACCCCG
>DATMVU010000922.1:0-8720 GCA_035562875.1 Actinoplanes sp.
CGCGGGGCGGGACCCGGGCATCAGGTGGGTACCCGCGAGATAGGAGGGCTGCGCCAGCAGCAGGTCGATGACTCTGGTGGACAGGAAGTACTCCTTGTCGACCAGGTGCACCCGGGCACGTCCCGACAACCGGGCGAGGAACCAGACGGCGGCTTCGCCGGCTCCGGGGTGCCTGAGGAACCGGCCTGATTTCAGTTCGTGCGGAGACAGCCGGAATCTCGTCCGTAACTCGCTGATCAGGGTGGACGCCTCGTCCGGGCGCAGGTCGGTGCTCGCGTGGGTGATCACCGGCTCGGTCGACCGGAGCAGATTGGTTCCGGAGAAACCGGACTCGTCACAGGCGATCTCCACGACGCCACCCGTCACCGTCCCGGCCGGTGGCAGCCCACCCTGCAACGGTGACCTGCCGGTCCGTTCATCGGCCGACGGTGTGGGTGACCTGCCGGTCCGTGCTCCGGCTGCTGGCGTGGGTGACCTGCCGGTTCCTGCGCCGAGCGGTGGTGTGGAGGTGCCGGGGGCGCCGTCCGTCATGTCGACCATGGTCGAGGGGACGGCTCTCGGTGACAAGTCGATTGCGGCGAGCGGAAGGTGGCCTCGGGGCGAAGGGGCCGCCTCGGGAAACAGTGGATAGGACGCAGGCCACAGGCACATCGGCCGTATGGGATGTGTGTCGCCACTAGGATCCTCGGATGCGACGACCGCTTCGTAAGGCCGTTCCGGCTGGAGACCCGTCGGCGGCTGTGGCCGGGCCCGTCGCCGTTCCCGGGCCGGTTTCCGTTCCCGGCTCGGCTGCCCCGCCGGAGTGGACCGCTGTGCCGGAGCAGGCCTCCGGTTCCGGGCAGGTGGACGGCCGTGGGGACGGATGGCAGGAGCGGGCGTTGCCTCCCGATTCGCCTGGTGCCGGTGCCCGGATTCGTGGCCTACGGGACCATGGGGTGACCGCGCCGACGGCCAATGGACCGGCGGGTGCCAGTGCGGCCGAGCGGAACGGTCGCCCCGGCAGTCGCCGGGCCGCTGATCAGGGGAGTTCTCCGCTGCTGGCCCTCGGTCATCTGCTGGCGGGGCTGGTCTCGTTCGGGGCGGGGATCGGCGCAGGGGTGTACACCGCGCGACTCGCCGACGCCGGTGGGCCGCTGGCGTTGTGGCGGACCACGTTGCCCGCCGAAGGCATGGTGATCCTGGCGGTCAGCGTGGCCTGGCTGCTGTCCGGGGCGATTCTGCATTCGCTGGTGGCCTGGCGGCGCGGGGTCCGGCTGGCGGACGGCTGGCGGACGGCCGGTGGCCTGCTGGCGTACAACATCGTGGTCGGTCTTCTGGCGGTTCCGCTCGCCGACCTGGCCGGGACCTACGACGGGACCGGTTCCGACTATGGCTGGACACTCGGCTGCCTGCTCTGGCTGCCGTCATTGTTCACCGTGGCCGGCACATGGTTCCTGTCGGCTCCGAAGAGGTCCGCGTCCGCGGTGACGCCGACGTCCGCGGTGACGCCTGCATCCGGGGACGCTGAGTCGGCGGCGGGGGAGGACCCGGGAGCGGACGTGTCCGGGTTGTTCGGCACCCTCAGCATTTTCATGATCAACCTGGCGATGCTGTTGAGCTGGGTGCCGGCCTGGGCCTTCTTCTCCGGGATCCTGCTCGGGAACGCCGACCGTTACATGCTGCCGCCCCTGATCCCGGCGGGGACGATGCGGATCGCGGCGGTCGGAGTGGTGGTCGGCGTACCGTCGATCCTGATCTATCTTCTCCGGCGCCGTTTCGTGGCGGTCCTGCTGTGGGATCAGATCAACCCGCGTCACCTGGGCTGGAGCGGCCTGGTGTTGCTGGTCGCCGCGCTGCTCGCCGTCCAGGTGGCCCGGTTCGTCGACCCCGGCGTGGTCTACCTGGTGTTGTTCGGGTCGGTGCTGTTCTTCTACGGATGGTTCCTGCGCTACCTGCACCGGCGTTTTCCGCAGCCCGAGGACTGGAATCCGCTCGACTAGGGGCGCGAGCGCCGCTCGTTCAGGGCGCGGGTCATCGCTGGTCGACGGCTGGGCGCTGTCCTATCTGCACGAACGTCTCCTGCCGCCCGAACAGGCCGGGGATCCGTTCGAGGAGACCGTCGGCGTACACGTCCCGCAGGTTCAGGGGTTTCAGGTGCACGTACCCGATGTGGCAGTCGCACTGGTCGTTGGTGCAGTCCCGTGGCCGTAGCCCGGCGCGCCAGCTCCCGTCGTACAGATTGCCGATCGGGGTTTTGATGAAGTGGCACCGGCGGACCGTGCCGTCGCCGAGGACCGAGATGGCCGTCTCCCCGGCGTGGCAGGGGCGGCCGAGTGACGGATGGGGCCGGACGCTGTCGCCGAAGCGCGGGTCCAGCGCCGTCCAGCGGGCCTGTTCCTCGGCGGTGTAGACGTGCCCGTCGGCGGCGTTGATCCACAGGTAGACGCCGGGGGAGAGGGCGGCCCGCACCGCGACCGCTTCGGCATGGTGTTCGGGGAGGCCGACCACCCCGACGGAGTAGCGGATGCCGAGCGTGTCGAGTTCCCGGCAGCGGGCCAGGAACCGGTCGCGGGTCACCTGCCCCGGATGGTAGGTGGTCCACAACGCCGCCACCTGCGGGTTCGCCTCGGCGAGCCAGCCGGTGCGGGCGGCCAGGTTGGTCTGGATCGCCACCCGGGCCACGTGCGGCAGGTGGGACAGCCGGACGATGGTGTCCCGGTACCAGGACCGGGTCAGGCCCTCACCCCACGGGGTGAACAGGATCGACAGTCGGCGGTCGGTGGTCGCGGTGACCCAGCCGGCGAACCGGGCGAGGTCGGCCCGGTCGGCGCGCAGCAGGGCGGGCGGGTCGACCCGTTTGGCGAACGGGCAGTAGGGACAGTCGTAGTTGCAGCTCGCGAGCGGGCCCCGGTAGAGCACGTGGAGATCGTTCATCGGGCCACGTACGCCGTCATCGCCTCGCGGACCGGCCCGGAGACCAGCCACGGCCCGATGCTGTCGGATTGCGCCAGCCCGGCCGAGGTCAGCGTGGTGCGGGAGTCGTCCAGCCAGCCCCGGGCCGCGAGCTCGCCGAGCTGCGGGAAGTCGCCGGTGTGGGTGGTGCCGAAGCGCTGCCGGTAGGCGGCCGCGTCCACACCCTCCACCCGCAGCAGCGATTTCAGCAGCCATCGGCGCCTCTGTTCGACCGCGTCGAGGTGGAAGCCGATCTCGGCGAACCGGAAGTCCCCGGCCGGCCGGGACAGGTAGTCGTCGATCACCGCACGGACCTCGGACACGGCGACCGCGTAGTCGAACGAGTAGTGCAGTTCGGTGGTGTACGACCGGGCGCCGCAGCCGAGCCCGATCATCCCGTCGTCCTGGCAGCAGTAGTCGGGGCCTTCGGGGCCGGGCGCGCCGGCCCGCCGGAACTGCCGCATCGAGTGCCGCACGTATCCAGCGCCGGTGAGCACGTCGACGGCCTGTCGATACAGCTCCTGGCGCTGCCGGTCCCAGTCGGCACGGGCGTGCGCCCGCCGGCCGAGACCGGTCAGCGGCCGCACGTACAACGGATACAGGTACAGCTCCTCGGGACGCCACCGCAGCGCCTCGTCCAGGGAATGCTGCCAGGTGTCGGCGGTCTGCCCGTCGATTCCGTAGATCAGGTCGACGTTGAGCACCGGGATCCGCGCGTCCCGGATCGCCTGCAGTGCTCCGAGCACCTCGGTCAGCCGCTGTGGCCGGCCGGCGGCCCGCGCCTCGCTGTCGAGGAAACTCTGCACACCCATGCTGATCCGGGTGGTGCCGTGTGCGGCGAGAACGGCCAGCCGGTCGGGGGTGGCGGTCGCCGGTGACGTCTCCACCGACAGCGGCACCCGGGTGTCACCGAACGTGTCGTGCACGATGCCGAACAGCGTCTCCAGCTCGGGTGCGGTCAGATAGGTGGGTGTGCCGCCGCCGATGGCGACGCGGGAGAAGACCGCGTCGGGGGAGAGGCTGTCCCGGACCGCCGCGGCCTGCCGGCGCAACTGCCCGAGGTACGCGGTGACCTGCTCGTCCGGTGGGTTCGCCCGGGTGAACAGGTTGCAGAAGCCGCACCGCATCTCACAGAACGGCAGATGCACGTATCCGAAGAGCGAGTCCTGCCGCTCCGCACCCCACACGTCGGTGAGTGCGGGCCGGGGGTCGAGGCGCCGGTAGGCGGTCTTGTGCGGGTACGCGTACAGGTACCCCTGGTACGGGGAGTCGTCGAGGTTCATGGCGTCCCCACTGTGAAGTCGGCGTAGGGCACGGTCCACACGGCCTCGTGGGCGACCCGGTGGCCGATGTGACCGTCCTCGCCGTAGAGCGTGCCGTGGTCCGAGCAGATGATCACCCGGCACGGCCGGCCACGGCCTCCGGCCAGGTCGAGGAGTCGCCCGATCTGCCCGTCCACATACTCCAGGGCGGCCGCCTGGGTGTCCGGGCCGTCCTCGGCGGCGCCCGGGACGTAGTGCCGGTTCGGCTGGTGCAGGGCTGCCACGTTGAGGAAGGTGAACAGCGGCCGGGAGGGCGGCAGCTCCCCGATGATCTTCTCCAGGCGGTCGAGCTGGGCGCCCACGCAGTCCGGTGCGGTCACCCCGAACGACGGCTCCCAGTGCGACTCGGTGAACAGGCCCGGCAGCACCCGCCCGAGTGGGGTGGCCGGGTTGAAGAAGCCGACCCCGCCCAGGCAGACCGTGTGATAGCCCTCGGCGGCGAGGGCGGTCGGCAGGTCGGCGTGGTCGAACACCCACGTCCCCGGGCCGCTGCTCTCGCTGCCGCCGAACCGGGCCGCGAACAGCCGCTCGTGCGGGCCCGGTGTCACCGGGGTGGGCAGGAACCCGGCGAAGAAGGCGTGGTGCGCGGCGTAGGTGAACGACGCCGGAGTGTGCCGCCGCTCCCAGACCCCGCCGGGCAGCACCGATGCCAGCGTGGGGGTCCGCGCGGCGGCCGCCACGTCGAACCGCAGCGTGTCCAGGGTGACGAACAGCAGGTCGTGGGTGCCGATCAGGGAGTGCATGCCGCCACCTGAGCGTCGTAGGTGTCCTGTCCGTCGGCGAGCACTCCGGGCAGCAGGTCGCCGAACGCGTTCACCTCGGCCACCGCGTGACCTCGCCACCCGGTGCGGAACATCAGATCCACACCCACCTGAAGGGTCTCCGGGAAGCAGGCCGCCGCCCGCTCGCAGGTGTCCATCGCCGCCGCCCACTCCCGTTCCCCGGCTGCCGCCCGCACCGCTGCCACGTCACCGCGGGCGTTGCCGAGGTGCAGGTTCGTCATGGGGGAGCGGCCGGTGCGGACCACCACGTGCCGGGCCCGCCCGCCGATCACCACCACCCGCAGGTCGAGGACCCGGCCGCCGAGCGAGGCTTTCGGGAACCAGCGCTCCACGTGCAGCCCGTCCGGGGCCAGCCGGTCGACGATCGACGCGACCACCGCTTCGTCCTCGTACCGCCGGATCGCCAGATTGTTGAACAGCGACCCACCGCTGACCTCGACGGAGGTGACCGCCGCGACCCGTGGCCCGGAGACCGCGACGGCCAGCACGCCGGACGCCGACGAGCCGTGCGACGGTTTGACGAAGAACCGCCGCCACCCGGAGGCCCGCAGTGCCGCCCAGCCGCCGACCGGGCCGAAGGCCTCCGGGACCGGCACACCGGCCGCGGACAGCAGCGCGTGGCAGCGGGGTTTGTCGGTCATCGTGAGGATGTCAGCGGGGCGGTTGAGTAGCCGGCCGCCACCCGCCTCGATCCGGGCGAGAGCCGCCCGCAGCCCGGCGAACCATGCCGCACCACCGATGATCTGCCCGTGCTCGGCGGTCACCGTGGGACGCCCGGAACCCAGCTCCCGGAGTAACCGGTCGACCTCGGCGTCCTCGCCGGGCGAGTCGATCCGGACCAGGGTGCCCGGCCCGGGGACCCGGCCGGCGGTGAGCACCTCCCGCCAGCCGAAGACCTCCGGCTCGGGGAGGCCGGCCCGGTCGACGGCGGCCCGGAACAGGGCGACCCGGCGGTTCCCCGGGTTGCCGACGACGGCGAGACGCACCTTACTCAGCCGCCACCGTGTAGCGGCCGTGGCGGGTCTCGTCCTTCGGGTCGGAGACGTCGACGGCCACCCCGGGCAGCTCGTCGACGACACGCTGCGCCATCGCCGGGGTCATGAAGTGGTGGTGCAGGTCGAGCGATGTCAGATGGGTGAGCGGCTGCCCGGCCAGCAGGGACTCGGCGCCGGCGTCACCGAGCACCCCGAGGGCCAGGGCGAGTGACTCGAGCCGGGCCACCACCGGCGCCGCCGCGACGGCCGCGGCCAGTTCCTCGGCGATCTCCGAGTTGCACAGACCCAGGTGGGTGAGGGCCGGGAAGGCGCGGCCGGACAGGATCGGAGCCAGGTCGTCGACGCCGATGTCACCGCCGTAACCGTCCACCCCCAGCCACAGCTCCAGCCGGGACAGGTGGGGCAGGTCGCAGGCCAGCAGATCCTCCAGCACGCTGGTGGGCAGGCCGCCGCTCTGGATGACCAGCTCCCGCAAGCCCTCGTGGCGCATCGGGCTGAACGCCAGATCGCCGTCTCCCCGGATCCAGAGCCGCTCCAGGGCCGGGAACGCGGTGAGCAGCGGGCGGTAGTCCGCCTGGAAGATCCAGGAGATCTCCTGCTGCTCGTAACTCATCTCGCCGATGAACAGCGACCGCAGCCCGGTGAGCCGGTCGGCGGCGTCGATCAGCGTCGCGAAGGGGAAGGGCTGGCCGGGGTCACCCCAGTCGCCGATGATCAGCGCTGTCGGGCCGGCCGGGCCGGTGCGTTGCAGAAGCTTCTCGAAGGCGCGCCGGAAGTCCCCGTCCTCGGCGTCGTAGTCCATGTCGAGGCGCCAGGCCACCTCGGACGGGCCGGCCGGGAGATCGTCGTCGTCCGCGGCCACCACGGGCAGGCCCGCAAAGGTCGTCAGGAACTCGTGCAGGGCCACCCGTGCCTCCTTCGTCGAAGATGCCGAGAAGCTAGCAGGACCCCCCGACACTTTCCGGTACGAGGGCTCGGGACCGGTCGCCGCCGACACCCCTTCCGAGCACGGATCTCGCGCTCGGCTGACACGTCGTGGGCCACCGTTCACCCGGGCGAGCGCTTGTCAGTCGTCCAACTTCGGCACGGGAACGACGTCGCGCGAGTGAACTCCGCGCGGGGGCCGAACGGCGTATCACACCCCGGCGCCCGAGGTGCTTAAATAAGCCGCCCTGCAAAGGCGGACACCTGTAGGGTGCTGAGTGACGGCTCCGTTGCCTACAGTTAGAGGAACCGGCCGACCCCGGCAGATCCCCGTTCATCAGCCGCCGAAGCTTCGACTGCTGAGTGCCGGAAAGGGATGAGCTGTGACAAACCCCGACGTCGAGGTTTCCCTGGTCCGTAATAGTGACGTGGACTGGGATGTCTTCGACTCGGACGCCTACTTCAAGCACAACTACGGCCGGTTACGACCCGACGATGCCCAGATCATCCAGATCGTCGCGGACTACTTCCAGGAGACTCTCCGGGGCCGGCCGCTGGGGAAGGCGATCGATGTCGGCGCCGGTGCCAACCTCTACCCGGCCATGATGATGCTGCCGTACGCGGCTGAGGTGACCCTTTTCGAACGGGCGTTCAGCAACTATCAGTGGCTCACCACCGAGATCAAACAGCCGCGTCCCTCCTGGGGCCAGTTCTGGACGGCGATCTCCCAGGGCCGGGCCGGCTACGAGCGGATCCAGAAACCCTCCGAGGTGCTGCAGGACCGGGCGACGGTGCACCGGGGCAGTGTCTTCGATCTCCGGCCGGGCCTGCACGACCTCGGCACCATGTTCTTCGTCGCGGAGTCGATCACCACCCGGACCGACGAGTTCCGGCGTGCCACCGGTCTCTTCGTCAACACCCTGCGGCCGGGAGCACCGTTCGCGGCTGCCTTCATGCGTGACTCGTCCGGCTACTTCGTGGCGGGCCGGCACTTCCCTGCGTGCTCGGTCAACGAGACGGACGTGCAGCGGGCTCTTGCGCCGTTCGCTCGGAACCTGAACATTGTGATGGTGGAGAGCAACGACCTCCGGGACGGCTACGGCGGGATGATGGTGGCCACCGGCAGGAAGAAGTAGCGGTACCCAACACAGGCCCACGGACGGGTAGGTGACGGCGAACCCATGCAGATCCAGCCACGCCAGCAGATCCTCGACATCTGGCGCGCGACGGCTCGAGTGTCCCTCGACGACGGCAAGTGGACCCCGCGCGGGCGCAACGGCGGCAATTCGATCAGCGACGCGGAACAGTTGCTCTGTCTCATGTCGCCGGCCACCGAGATCCCGCTGTTCCGCCTGGACCGGCCGGACGCGGTCGACGACGACGTGGTGGACGCGCTGCGGGTCGTCGGTGACAACCTGCAGATCCCGCAGCGGTTGCTGGCGGCCCTGTCGAGCTATGTGGACCGGTACTCCGACGCGGACGGCACTCCGGTGTTCTCCGGTGGGTCGTACTTCTCCGTCCACGAGGGCGAGGAGGGCGAGGAGATCAAGCCGGAGCAGCTCGATCTGGACGTGGTCGACTCGTTCTCGATCTCGGTGTCGCTGATGCTGGCGACCATCGGTTTCGCCCGCACCTTCCGCCAGTCGGTGACCAGGCAGGCCCTGCTGAAGCAGGTCGACTCGCTGGAACGCGCGGCGAACGTCCGGCTGTCCGCGGCGATGGCCGGTCTGCTGCGGAGTTTCACCGTCAACGTGTTCACCGAGGAC
>DATMVU010000923.1:0-12942 GCA_035562875.1 Actinoplanes sp.
GGGCGGGTTCAGGTGGTGGCCATCCGGATCAGGAAGTTGCCGCCGAGCATCAGCACGTCGGCGCCCGCCACCAGGGCCATGCTGCGGTTGAGGCGTTGCGCGGCCACCTCCGGCTCGTCCCCGCCGCCCATGCCCCGCACCGCGAGCACGACCGCCGCCAGCACCAGCGGAATCCCGCCGATCAGCAGGAAGCCCATCGGGAACGGGTCGTCGCTCCCGGTCACCAGCAGGGTCAACATCACCGCGGGCAGGATGCCGAAGAGCACCACGGCGAGTCCGGCGTACCAGCGCAACGGCGCGATCGAGGTCGTCACCCGACGAATCCTATCGGCGTGTGCCCGGCGGTCCGGGCGGGTGTGCCCGGCGGCGGCTACGGTCGGGGGATGGGGGATGAACGTGAGCGGGCGGCGACGGTCGAGGACGTCGGGGCGCTGGCGGCGGGGATGCCGCACGTCACGGTGGAGTACGGCAACGACGGGAACGCCATCTACCAGGTGGGGCGCAAGTCGTTCGTGTTCTTTCGTACGCCGCGGCCCGATGCCGTCGATCCGGGCACCGGGGAACGGTACGACGATGTGATCGTGTTCTGGGTGCCGACCGAGGCGGACAAGCAGGCTCTGGTGCAGGACGAGGGGTCGCCGTTCTTCACCACGAGGCACTTCGACGGGCATCTGTCGGTGCTGGTGCGGGGCTGCCGGATCGGGGAGCTGAGCCGGCCGGAACTGGCGGAGGTCGTGCAGGACGCGTGGCTGTCGCGGGCTTCGGCGCGCCGGGCCGCGGACTGGCAGGCGGGTCAGGCGAAGAGTTGAGTGCCGTAGCGGGACACCACCAGCAGGACCAGCACCAGCAGCCAGATGGTCACCACTACCGCGTCCAGGTCGGCGGCGATCGCCGACTTGAGGGGAGCACGCCAGCGGGACGGTAGTGGCAGGTTGCCGTCGCGCAGGTTGACGTGGGTGAGGGTGGCGAAGACCAGGGTGGTGGAGACGGTGATCAGCAGGCACCACGGGCACAGCGCGCCGATGTGGAACATCGCCTCGTAGAACAGCCAGTACGCGAACAGCACGCCGAGCGTGTAGACGGCCTGGGCGGCGCACATGAACCAGCGCGGGAACCGGACCCCGCCGAGGCAGGCCACCGCGACGGTGATGACCACCGGTTCGGCCACCAGGCCGAGGAACGCGTTGGGGAAGCCGAACAGCTGGGCCTGCCAGGACTGGGCCACCGTGCCGCAACTGATGACGGTGTTGATGTCGCAGGACAGGGCGGTGCCGGGGTCGGCGGCCAGCACCACCGCGTCGATCGACAGCACGAACGACGCGAGCAGGCTGAGGCACGCCGAGAACAGCATGGTGCCGAAGATCCAGGCGTCGGAGTGGCGCAACCGGCGGATCCTGGCCAGTGTGGTCACTGTTCACCGGCCGCGGACGTGACCGCCGCGGTGAGCGGGCCGGCGGTGTACAGGTCACCCTCGTACTTCTGCCCGTTGATCTTGATGGTGGGGGTGCCGGTGACACCGCTCGCGAAGGCGGCGTCGTTGGACTGCGTCACCCAGGTCGAGTGGATGCCGTCGTCGAGCACGTCGACCACCGCCTGCGGCACCCCGGCCTGCAGGGCCAGTTCGGCGATCCGGGTGTCGGTCAGGCCCGTGCTGTTCTCCTCCGGCTGGTTGTCGAAGAGCACCCTGTTCAGGGCGAGGACCTGGCCGGGTGCCTTGTCGGCGACGGTGGCCACGGCGTTCGCGGCACGGGTCGAGTAGCGGGTGCCCTGGGAGAACCGGTCCAGGAAGTTCAGCGGGTGCAGTTCGACCCGGGCCGTACCGTCGGCGACCAGTTTGTCGATCTCGGCGCTGTTGGCCTTCTCGAAGCGGCCGCAGTACGGGCACATGTAGTCCAGGTAGATCTCCACGGTGACCGGTGCCGACTCCCGGCCGATCGGCAGCGCGCCCGAGGCGGTGGCCCCGTTCGGCGCGACCAGCGGGCCGGCCGCCGTGGAACCGCCGCCGCTCGCCCGGACCACCATGAATCCGATTGCCGCGACCAGAGCCACGATGACCACCAGCCCGCCGATCATCACCGGGTTGAGTCCCGCGCTGGGGCCGGCGATCACCGGCCGGCCTTTCCGTGCCTGTCTGCCCACCGTGCCCACACTCCAGCCAGCCGATCCACCTGCGGTCGGAGTCCAGACTGGAAGAAAACGGGCATCGGGCCAAGGGCCGAAGTCCCGTAACCGGCGGGACCAATGGTCCCGCCGGCCGTACCCGTTACGCGGGTTTGGTGAGCAGACAGCCGGAGACGGTCAGGTCGATCGCCCTGCTGGAGTTGAGGCAGGTGGTGAACCAGTAGGTCTGCTGGCCGTAGCTGCGGCCCTTCAGCACCGTGACCACCCCGGTGGAGCTGACCTCACACGGGTTGTTCAGGGTGCAGCTGGCGCCGTCCTCGTTGCCGGTGTTGTTGATGCCGATGACCTGGCCGGTGACGGTGCTGACGATCGGGGAGCCGGAGGTGCCGCCGATGGTGTCGCAGCCGGCGTCGTAGCGCACCGAGTCCTTCCACGTCCAGGTCGACTCGCGCAGTGTCGGCACGAAACCGTCGATGGAGCAGTTCCAGACCTCGCGCCAGTAGCTGGAGGGGATGCCGATCGTGGTGCCGGCCGTCGGGTGCGCCGCCGAGATGGTCAGCGGGGTCGCGCCGTACGAGGCGGCCAGGGCCGCGAAGGTGGTGTTCAGCCGGTACAGGGCGACGTCGGTGCCGGTCATCGTGGCGTACAGCACCCGGTTGGCCCGGACCGTGGCCACCGTACCGCCGGAGCTGTTCAACAGGGTGCCGGTGCGGGTGCTGGCGACGTTCTGGAGCACCCGGCCGGCGGCGATGAAGCCGCCCTCGTAGCAGTGCCCGTTGGTGAGCATCATCGCGCTGTCGGTGCTGACCGAGGTGGGGTAGCGGACCAGGGAGGCCGAGCAGTTGCTCAGCGCGATGGTGTTGGCCAGCGTCACCGTGACGTCCGCCTGGGCCGGCGCGGCGGTGCCGGCGAGGACGCCGGCGGCGGCGGTCAGGGCGGCGATGCCGAGGGAGAATGCCCGTCGAAGGCGCATGCAGGATTCCTTCACAGCAGAGGGGGTTCGGTGCCGGTACGGTCCCACCTTCGATTTAAGTATGTCAATGAAATGTGAAGCGTCGAGGGGTATCCCTGACTGGTCATATTGCCCAGAGGATCGGGGTCGTGGTGCGGGGTTCTGGGCAAACTGCCCGGCCGATCATGAACGTGTTGTGCATCACCTGGGTGTTTCCCATGCTGGGCCCGTCAGCACCGCCGCTGGAGGGAGCGCAGATGTCCGTGAACGAGACACTGACCAGTGAGGAACGGCTCGCCGAACTGGACCTGGACACCCTGAAACAGCTGGTGGGGCTGGTCGAGTACGACTCCGCAGGCGACCCGTTCCCGGTCACCGGGTGGGACGCGATCGTCTGGGCGGTCGGCAACGCCACCCAGACCGCACACTTCTTCCAGTCCGCGTTCGGCATGGAGCTGATCGCCTACTCGGGGCCGGAGACCGGCAATCGAGACCATCTGTCGTACGTGCTCAAGTCCGGGGCCATCAAGTTCGTCATCCAGGGCGGCGTCGACCCGGACAGCCCGCTGATCGGCCACCACGCCCGGCACGGCGACGGCATCACCGACATCGCCCTGTCCGTGCCCGACGTCGACAGGTGTGTCGGCCACGCCCGCGCCTCGGGAGCCCGGATCCTGGTGGAGCCGCACGACGTCACCGACGAGAACGGCACGGTCCGGATCGGGGCCATCGCCACCTACGGTGAGACCCGGCACACGCTCGTCGACCGCAGCCGCTACACCGGCCCGTACCTGCCCGGATATGTCTCCCGGACCTCCAGCCACCGCAAGCGGCCCGGTGCCCCCAAGCGCATCTTCCAGGCCCTGGACCACGTGGTCGGCAACGTCGAACTCGGTGCCATGGACGAATGGGTGGACTTCTACAACCGCGTCATGGGCTTCACCAACATGGCCGAGTTCATCGGCGACGACATCGCCACCGACTACTCGGCGCTGATGTCGAAGGTGGTCGCGTCCGGCAACCACCGGGTCAAGTTCCCGCTCAACGAGCCGGCCCTCGGCAAGAAGAAGTCCCAGATCGACGAATACCTGGAGTTCTACCGCGGGCCCGGAGCCCAGCACCTGGCACTGGCCACCAACGACATCCTCGGCGCCGTCGACGCGCTCGCCGCCGAAGGGGTCGAGTTCCTGGCCACCCCGGACTCCTACTACTCCGACCCGGAGCTGCGCGCCCGCATCGGTGAGGTCCGCGCCCCCATCGAGGAGCTGCAGAAACGCGGCATCCTGGTGGACCGGGACGAGGACGGCTACCTGCTGCAGATCTTCACCAAGCCGATCGGCGACCGGCCCACCGTCTTCTTCGAACTGATCGAACGGCACGGCTCGCTCGGCTTCGGCAAGGGCAACTTCAAGGCCCTGTTCGAGGCCATCGAGCGGGAACAGGCCAAGCGCGGGAACTTCTGATGGCCCACTACCAGCGGGCCGGGCACATCCCGCCGAAACGGCACACCCAGCACCGGGACCCGGACGGGAAGCTGTACTACGAGGAGCTGATGGGGGAGGAGGGGTTCTCCGCCGACTCGTCGCTGCTCTACCACCGGCACGTGCCGTCGGCGGTGCTGTCCGCGCACACCTGGCGACTGCCCGATCTCTCGACAGTGGCGAACGAGCCGCTGCTGCCGAGGCACCTCAAGCTGCACGAGCTGTTCGCCGGGCAGGAGTGGAAGTCCTGCGACGCGGTGCGGGACCGGCGGCTGGTGCTGGGGAACGCCGACGTGCGGATCGGTTACGTCGTCGCGGGGGCGGCCTCGCCGCTGTACCGCAACGCGACCGGGGACGAGTGTGTCTACGTCGAGGCGGGCAGTGGCACGCTTGAGTCCGTCTTCGGCGATCTGAGCGTTGAATCGGGAGATTACGCGATAGTCCCCCGCGGGACGACGCACCGCTGGGTGCCGTCCGGGGACGGGCCGCTACGGCTCTACACGATCGAGGCCAACAGCCACATCACCCCACCGAAACGGTATCTATCGCGATACGGGCAGTTCTTGGAGAGCTCGCCTTACTGCGAGCGGGACCTTCGTACGCCCAGCGCCCCTGACGTGGTGGACGGCGAGAACGTCGAGGTCTTCATCAAGCATCGCGGCGACGGACCGGCCGGACTGTCCGGAACCGTTCATGTCCTGCCGCACCACCCGTTCGACGTGGTCGGCTGGGACGGCTGCCTCTACCCGTACACGTTCAACATCGCCGACTTCGAACCGATCACCGGCCGGATCCACCAGCCGCCGCCGGTGCACCAGGTCTTCGAGGGCGCCAACTTCGTGATCTGCAACTTCGTGCCGCGCAAGGTCGACTACCACCCCCTCGCGGTGCCGGTGCCGTACTACCACTCCAACGTCGACTCCGACGAGGTGATGTTCTACGCCGCCGGCGACTACGAGGCCCGCAAGGGCTCCGGCATCAACGCCGGCTCGGTGTCGCTGCACCCCGGCGGGCACGCGCACGGGCCCCAGCCGGCCGCCATCGAGGGCAGCCTCGGCGCCGAACGGTTCGACGAGACGGCGGTCATGGTGGACACGTTCCGGCCGCTCGGGCTGGGTGAGGCGGGCCGGCTCTGCGACGACGGGGTCTACGCGTGGACCTGGGCGCGGCAATCGTGAACCCGCTGTTCACGGGTCTCTTCGACGACGCCGCGGTCTTCCCGCCCGCGGCGGTGCCGCTGCCCGAGGCGGTCGCCGCCCACCTGGCCCGCGGAACGATGCCACTGGTCGGTTCCTTCGTCTGCCCGGTGGACCGGCTCGGTGAACTGCCCGCGGGGCTGCGGGTGTCGGTGGTGCTGCCCGCCGCGGACACGACGGTGCCGGTCGCCGCCGCCACCGTCGTCGCGATCGAGACGCCGGGCGTGGTGCCGGGCCCGGTCACCACCTACGCCGAGATCCCGGTGGCGGAGATCGATGCGGTGCGCCTGGGTGCTCTCCGGGCGGCGGGTCTGCGCCTCAAACTACGGACCGGCGGCGTACGGGCGGAACTGTTCCCCGCCGAGGACGTGCTGGCCCGCGCCCTCTGGACGGCGGTGCGCAGCGGTCTCGCCTTCAAACTCACCGCCGGCCTGCACGACCCTATCCGCCACCGCGACCCGGTGACCGGTTTCGAACACCACGGCTTTCTCAACGTACTCCTCGCCACCGCCCGCGCCCTGCAGGGTTACGACATCGAACGGACCCTCGCCGACACCGACGGCCCACGGGTGGCCGCCGGTGTCGCCGCCATCGACGACGTCCTCGCCAAGGCGGTCCGGCACCACTTCGTCAGCTTCGGCACGTGCAGCATCGACGAACCCGTCGACGGGCTGCTCCGCCACGGACTCCTATCGGAGGATCCCCGGTGAGTTTCGGCATCCAGACCCTCCCGTACGGCGTGTTCTCCACCACCGGCGACCCGCGCCCGGGCGTCGCCTACGGCGACCGGGTGATCGACCTGCCGGCCACCGTCTCCCGGCTGGCGCCGGAGCTGAGCGCCCACGTCGCGGGACCGTCCCTGGACACGCTGCTCGCCGCCGGACCCCAGGTGTGGGCCGCTCTGCGGTCATCGCTGACCACCTGGCTCACCTCGGGCGCACCGGTGGTGTTCGCCGGCGACGTGACCATGCACCTGCCGTTCACTGTCGCCGACTACGTCGACTTCTACGCGTCCGAGCAGCACGCCACCAACCTGGGGCGGATGTTCCGGCCCGATCAGGAGCCGCTCACCCCGAACTGGAGACACCTGCCGATCGGCTACCACGGCCGGGCCGGCACCGTCGTCGTGTCCGGCACCGAGATCACCCGGCCGTCCGGGCAGCGCCGGGTCGCCGGCGGTATCGAGTACGGCCCCTCCCGGCGCCTGGACATCGAAGCCGAACTGGGATTCGTCGTCGGCACACCGTCCACGCTCGGCACGCCGGTGCCGCTCGACCGGTTCGACGAGCACGTCTTCGGGGTGTGCCTGGTCAACGACTGGTCGGCGCGGGACATCCAGGCCTGGGAGTACGTTCCGCTGGGGCCGTTCCTGGGCAAGAGCTTCGCCACGTCGATCAGCCCGTGGATCGTACCGCTGGCCGCTTTGGATCATGCTCGGGTTTCGCCGCCCGCGCGCACCGAGCCGCTGCAGCAGTACCTCGACGACGAGAAGACCCCGGCGTGCGGACTCGACATCCACTTCGAGATCCGCCTCAACGGGCACCTGCTGTCCCGGCCCGAGTTCGGCTCGATGTACTGGACCGGCGCGCAGATGCTCGCCCACCTCACCGCCAACGGGGCGTCCCTGCGCACCGGCGACCTCTACGCCTCCGGCACGGTCAGCAGCGTCCCCACCTCCGGCGGCGTCTCTCCCTCCGCTTCCGGCCCCGTCGGTGGACCCGGATCCCTCATCGAACTGTCCTGGAACGGCCGCGACCCGATCACCCTGCCGGACGGCACCACCCGCACCTTCCTCACCGACGGCGACGAAGTGGTCATCTCGGCCACCGCACCCGGCCCCGGCGGCAGCATCATCAACCTCGGTTCGGTGACCGGAAAAATCAAGATCAATTAGTCCAGGTACGGGTGGACAGGACCAGCCGATACCCGTCCGGGTCCGCCACCGTGACACCCCAGCGATCCCAGTACGGCCCCTGCGAGACGACCCGGCCGCCGGCCCCGGTGAGACGTTGCGTCAGCGCGTCGTCAACCGGCCCGCCCAGATAGAGCACCAGCAGATCCTGCTCGGTCGGCGCGGGCCGGACCTCAGCGGCGACCAGCTCCAGATGCCAGTTCGCGGCCCGCCGCCCGACGATCAGCAGGTCGTGCTCCCCTGGCCCACCGGCGGCGATCCGATGCAGCAGGTCGAACCCCAGCCCGTGCACGTAGAACCGCTCCGCCGCCCCCAGATCCGTACATGGCCGCGCAATCCGAACCGCCACCTCGTCAACCATCGACTCTCCCCGATCAGTCACGGCCTGGACAGTACCGTTCCGGACCCCACCCCTCGCCTTCGCCCGCACTGCCGTTTGTCCGATTCAGCCCGCTCCGCATTCACACGCGGTGTCGGCTGCCGTGGTGTGTTGCGGATGGCGGTTCGTATCACGCCCGGGCTCGTCACGCGGGCCTCAGCCGTCGCGGTGTGTGACCGGCTGTGGTTGTTCGGCGGGCCCGGTGCGGTGGGGTCGGTGGGGCGGTGGTTCCGGGCGGTGAGCCGACGCTCACGCCCGGCGGTCGCGGCACGGCCGGGACCCCGGGCCCTCCTCGCGCGGTGGCCACGGGACTGTTCTGCGTCGTACAAAATGAGGGTTTCAGGAGATCGCCACGTCGTCGAACCAGACGGTGCCCTTGTTGTCGCCGGATTTGAGGTGCAGTTGGACGCCGGTTGCGCCGGTGGGGGCGGTCGCGGCGACGAACAGTTTGGTCCAGCCGGTGGTGCCGGTCGGCAGGCGGTTGGAGGTGTGCTGGCTCAGCCACTTGCCGTCGGCGTCGAACCAGCTCAGGGTGATCTCGGTGGTGCCTGTCGCGTTCGCGCCGCGGGCGAAGGCCTCGGCCCGCCAGCGGTGGCCCGCCTGGACCGGGGTGATCGGCGAGGTGACCAGGGACGGCAGGCCCGCGGAGGCGCGGGTGGTGTTGCGGAACCGGGCCGCGTATTTTCCGGTGCGCGCCGCGTCGGTGGCCAGTACCGCCTTGCCTGCCTGCGGCTGGTTGTCGCGCCACGGGGATTCGGCGGCCGGGGACTCGAAGCCCAGGTTGAGGATGCTGTTGGGGGTGGTTCCGGTGGTCCACGCGGTCCGTACCACGGCGGCGGCGGCTTTGGCGGTGCCGTCGGTGCGGTGCAGGCCGAACTTGTACTGGGCGGGTTTGCCGGAGACCTGCGATTGGGCGGGGATGGCACCGTCGGCGAAGTCGGTGAACGTCCACGGCGATACCGAGCCGACGCCGGCTTCGCGGGCCGCGCGGAACACCCGGGCCAGGTAGGCGGCCTGTTCGCCTTCGCTGTCGGTGTCGCTGCTCAGACCGGTCTCGCCGATGACGACGGGGGCCGGGGCGACCGCCTTCTGGGCCCGGCGGATCTCGCTGAGGGCCCGTTCCGAACTGCCGTAGAAGTGGAAGTCGTAGTAGTCGAGCGGGGTGCCGGCCAGCGACTTCTTGATCTTCGCCATGCCGGGGGCGCCGGTGCCGCCGTCGACCGACAGGGTCAGCGGCATGGTGGGGACGGCGGAGCGGATCGCCGGGATCAGTCTGCGGACCCAGGAGACGGCGGCGGTGTCGTCGGGCTGGAACTCGTTCTTCAGTTCGACAGCGATGACCCGGGGATCGTCGTCGTACGGGGCGAGGATGGCCTTGGCCCAGTTGATGCTGTTGCTGGTCTCGGTGTAGCCGTCCCACCAGTCGAACAGGGTGATCTTCACGGTCATCCCGTGCTTGTCGGCGGCGGTGACGAAGGTTTCCAAGCGATCGATGTACTTCGCCTTCGGCGTGGGGTAGCCGAACGCCTGCGGGAAGACGATCACGCGCACGTTGTCGGCGCCCAGCCCGGCGACCTTGGACAGATCGGTGTCGACACGTTTGGCGTCGAAACCGGTCCACATCGACGACCAGGCGGCATTCGACGGGTAGTAGTTGAGGCTCTTCGCCGCCCGGGTCGCCGCCAGCCGGCCCGCAAGCGTCGGTGCCGCAGCCGCCGCCACTGTCACCCGGCCGGCAGCCGCGGCCGGGGTCGCCGGCATCGCCAGGCCACTCAGCAGCACCGCGGAGGTCAGGGCGATCGCACGGAAGCGGGCAGCACTGCGCATGTGGTCAGGGCCTCTCGGGTTGCCGGTCGAGTGTCAGACTCTTCTTCGGCGTGACCGTCACCCGGGGCAGGTGTTCACGAAGTGCATCCCGGTAGCGCTTGGGGTGTCAGGCGCTGCCGCGGACCACCACGGTGGACGGAACCGGCGGCACCGCACCGTCCGGCAACCCGAGCACTGCCCGCGCGGCCCGGCGGCCGTAACCGGCGGCGTCGATGCGCACCGTGGTCAGGGCGGGCCGCCACAGCTCGCCGTAACCGGTGTCGTCGAAACCGATCACCGCCAGGTCGGTGGGTGCCTGCTGGCCCCGATCGGCCATCGTGCTGAGTAGCCGTAACGCCACGTCGTCGTCGAACGCCGCGACCGCCGTCACGCCCTCCGGCTCACCGGTGGTGATCTCGGGCAACCCGTGGGCGCTGGCGACCGCGCGGGCCTGCCGCAGCCGCAGCCGGGCGATCCCGGCGAGCCGGTCATCGGCCGGCATGGCGAAACCGATCCGGGTGTGACCGCGATCGATCAGGTATTCGATCTGGGTGGCGGTGTGCGCGGCGAGCCCGTCGATCCAGCCGCCGTCGAGCCGGCCCGGGTCGTCGTCGGCGTAGAGCCGGACCAGGTCGATGACGGCCCGCGGGTCGGCGATGTCGGCGGCCTGCTGCACGGCGCCGTCGCCGTGCCGGACCAGCAGGGTGTGCCCGTGTGCGGCGAGTTCGGTGTCGAGACCGTCGATGAAGCTGCGCAGGCTTCCGGTGACCGGCAGCCGTCCGGCGTTCAGCAGGACCAGACGGGAGCGGCCCTCCCGCAGGGCGCGGGCGCTGCCCTGCGGCACGTAACCGAGTTCGGCGGCGGCCCGGCGGACCCGTTCCCGGGTGGCTTCCGGGATGGTCTGGCTGGTCACCTTGTTGAGCACGAAGCTGGCGGTGGCGGTGGAGACCCCGCTGGCGGCGGCGACGTCTTTGAGGGTCACTCGGCTACCTGGCACCCCGCTAGCCTATCGGGCCCTCCACTAAATCGATTAAGCTCTGGTCATGAAGACAGTGATGGTCACCGCCCCGGGACAGACCGCGATCGTTGACGTGCCCCGCCCCGAGATCGGCCCCGCCGACGTCCTGGTGCGGATGCGCGCCTCCGGCATCTGCGGCTCCGACAGCCTGTACATATCCGTCGGCGGCATCCCACCCCGCCAGGGCGCCACCCCGCTCGGCCACGAACCGGCCGGCGAGATCGCCGAGATCGGCGCCGACGTCACCGGCCTGGCCGTCGGTGATCACGTGGTGCTCAACCCGATGGCCGCCGACGACGGCATCATCGGCAGCGGCGGCGCCCAGGGCGGCCTCTCCGAATACGTGCTGATCCGCGGCGCCCGGGTCGGCGTCCACCTGGTCACCGTGCCGAAACACATCCCGTTCGAGGTGGCCGCCCTCAACGAGCCGATGGCCGTCGCCACCCACGCCGTCAACCGCCTCGAACCGCGGCCCGGTCAGAAGGCTGTCGTCTTCGGGGCCGGCCCGATCGGGCTGGGCGCCGCGATCGGCCTCAAACTCCGCGGAGCCGCCCACGTCACCGTCGTCGACGTGGTCCCGAACCGTCTCGCCAAGGCCCTGAAGATCGGCGCCGACGCGGTGATCGACTCGTCGGCCGAGGACGTCGCCGCCCGCCTCCTCGACCTGCACGGCGAGGCCCCCGGCCACTTCGGCCGACGCGGCAAACCCGCCACCGACCTCTACCTGGACGCGGCCGGAGCGCCGGCGGTCATCGAGACGGTACTGGCGACCGCCCGGCACGGCGCCCGGCTGAGCATCGTCGCCGTCCACAAGAAGCCGGTCAGTGTCGACTTCGGATCCCTGCTGACCAGCGAACTCACCATCGCGCTGGCGATGGGCTACCCCACCGAGATCTTCGAGGTGACGGCGGACCTGATCGAACACTGGGAGAAGTACGCCCTGATCGTCAGCGACGTCCTGCCCTACGACCGGGTCGCCGAGGCACTCGCCCTGGCCGCCACCCCGGGCGCCGCCGACAAGGTGGTCGTCACCATTCCCTGAACCCCGCGGACTCGCCTTCCCGCCGGCCGGCCGGTGCGCTCAACTCCACCGTGTATCCCGGTGCAGATGGCGCAGGGTCAGGGCCAGACGCGCGCGGAGCAGGCCGTGTGGGGTGTGCAGGCTCCAGCCGAGCAGGTGTTCGGCCTGGGTCACCCGGTCCTGCAATGTCGAGTGGTGCAGGCGTAACACGGTGGCAGCGGCGCGCAGGCTGCTGGTGGTGGTCACCGCGTGCAGGGTGGCCGGCAGCCAGGGGCTGGTGGCCGCGGCCTGGTCCAGGGTGCGCACGTCGGGCACCGCACCCGGGTCGGGGACCGTCGCCAGGACCGCCAGGGAACCGAGCTCGTCGTGGCGGACCACTGTCTCGCCGGGGTCGTCGTCGGTTCCGGCGGCGCTGAACCGGGCCGCGATCCGGGCCGCCCGCAACGACTCCGGCAGGTCCAGGACGGGGACGGCCGGGCCGACGCCTGCCCGGCCCGGTGGCGGCGTGGCGGCTGCCGGGTGCACCGTCACCTCGCCGGTGACCGTCACCCGGGCGTAGGCGGGGCCGTCCAGGCCCAGCAGGCGGGCCGCGCGCAGGCGGGACTCGGGTGCGGCGGTGGTGTCGGTCAGGAGTTCGACCATGGCGGGGTCGTCGCCGGCGGGGGCCCGGCCCCTGGTGCGGGACAGCACGGCCCGGGCGGCCGCGGCGGCCCGTTCCAGCACCATGTCGTCCACCGGGCCGGGTGGGGTGGAGCGTTCCAGCCACAGGTGGGCGGTGTCGTCGAGGGGCAGCTGTGGCCAATGCGGGGCGGCCGGCTCGGTGGGGGCGGGTGCGGCGACGCCGTCGGCCAGCATCCGGATGTGGACGCGGCGGGCGGTGTCGTCGAGGCGGGCCGGGCACCCGGCCAGGACGGCGGCGCCGCGGACGATGCTCTGCAGACCGGCACCCGCCTCGGCGAGACCGTCGAAGTAGGCGATGACCTGCACGGCCGCGCTGGCGTCGGCGTCCAGCGCGGCCAATCGTACGGCCAGGTCCCTCATGTCTTGAATCTACGA
>DATMVU010000924.1:0-2765 GCA_035562875.1 Actinoplanes sp.
TCCCGGGCGCCGACGGCTCCGAGTACGCCCCGTTCTTCGAGGTCACCGACGGATTCATGCCGTTCCCGGGCTGGGCGCCGTTCGAAGGCCCGGACGCGGCCGACCTGGACGAGGCGGCCCGGTCGGCGTTCGCCGCACAGGCGGTTCCGGTTCCGGAAGGGGTCGCCAAGGGTGTCGTCCGGCTGACCGGCGACCACCGCTACCGGGTGCCGGTGACACTGATCTGCCCCGAGTTCACCCCCGCCCAGGTCCGCGAGTGGATCGCCGAGGGCGAACTGCCCGAGTTGGCGAAGGTCGAGAACCTGGACCTGGTGGACATCGACTCCGGACACTGGCCGATGCTGACCCGCCCGGCCGAACTCGCGAAACTGCTTCAGGACAGCGGCTTGCGGTAGCGGTGGTGGCCGCGGTCACCCGGAACCCGAACCGCTCGTACCGGGTTCGGGCCCCGACGGATCGTGCTCCCCGGTCCGCAGCTAGGCGGGTCAGGGCCCGGCTGAGCAGCGCCGACGCAGGGCGTGCGGCCGGAGACTCCACGCTCGGCGACGTGTCCCCGTACCGCAGCCTCGGTCTCGTACAGCAGGCGCCCGCTACCATCACCTCACAAGCAGTTGCAGATCGCAACCAGTGGGAGGACACATTGATCATCATCGCCGGCTGGCTTCGGGTGGCACCGGACGACCGCGACCGGTATCTGGCGGCGACCGAGGCAGTGGCCCGGCTCGCCCGCCGCACGCCCGGCTGCCACGACTTCGTGCAGGCCGCCGACCCCATCGAACCCGGCCGGATCAACGTCTACGAACGCTGGGAGTCCGACGGCGCCCTGGCCGGGTTCCGGGACACGGACGGTCCAGCAATGGCGGACCTGCCTCCCTTGCAGGGCGCCGACGTGCACAAATACCGGATCTCCGGCGTCGAGAGCCCCTGACACCGCTCCGTCAGTCGTCGTCGTTCTCCGGGCTCTCGGACGGCTCGGTGGAGGGCGACGGGCTCGGCCTGCTCGCGCTCTTGCCCTTGACCTGGATCCGGGCGGCGGTGAAGACCCCGCCGGCCCGGGTGCCGGTCACGGTTATCCGCTGGCCGGCGGTGACCGCGTTCAGATCCACCCGCTTGTCGTTCAGGGTGATCCGGATGCCCGACGGCACGGCCACGGTCACCGTCGTACCGCGGACGTCCTTGGTGCCGCCCTTGGCCGCGACAGTGACGGTGGCCCCGGTGACGTCGACGGCGGTGACGAGCCCGACGGCCGTGAACTTCACCGCCTGCTTGGCCGGCTTCTTCGGCCCCTTCGGACTCGACACGCCGGCCGCGGCGGGCGACGAGGAGTGGGCGTACGCCACCACACCGGTGGCGACGGCGGGCACGGTCACGGCGGCGAAGACGGTCAGGGCGACCGCGGCGCGGCGAATCCGCATGAGTGCTCCTTGCAACGAGGGAGCCCTCACCGTCCCCGTCGCCGGGTGCACCCCGGGACCACTCCGGTTGCCGGACGGTGGCCGTCTCCCGGCGTTTCCCCATCGCCCGTTCGTGCAAGGATCGCCCGGTGACGACCGCTGAGCTCTACGCCGACTTCGCCACCCGCGAGGCCCGGGGAGTCTCCCCCACGTATGAGCGGCTCGCGTGGGCGGTCGCCGCCGATCCCGTCGCCCACGAGCTGCTGGAGCGGGTACCGGCCGCGAAACGGCAGCCGAACCTGCTGTTCGGGGTGGTGCGGCTGCTCGGCGGGCCGGTGGACACGGCCGGCGCGTTCCGCGAGTTCACCGTCGCGAACTGGACTGCGATCGAGAAGGAACTACTGGTCCGGGCGGTGCAGACGAACGAGACCGGGCGGTGTGCGGTGCTGTTACCCGTACTCGCCGATCTGCCGCAACCCCTCGCCCTCCTGGAGGTCGGCGCATCGGCCGGCCTGGGCCTCTATCCCGATCGATATTCCTACCGGTACGGCGACCGCGCGCTCGGCACCGGCGGCCCGGTGCTGGAGTGCACGCTGACCGGCACCCAACCGCCGTCGCGGCTGCCCGAGGTGGTGTGGCGGGCCGGGCTGGACCTGAACCCGCTGCGGGTGACCGATCCGGCCGACGTGGCCTGGCTGGACGCGCTGATCTGGCCGGAACACCAGCACCGGCGGGACCGGCTGCGCGCGGCCACCGGGATCGCCGCCGCCGACCCACCCGAGTTACACACCGGTGACCTGGTCGACGACCTGCCCGCGCTCGCCGCGACAGCACCGGCCGGCGCGACACTCGTGGTGTTCCATACGTCGGTGCTGTACCAGGTTCCAGCGGACCGGCGGGCGGAGTTCCTCGACCTGGCCGGCACACTGCCCGGCCACTGGATCTCGGTCGAGACGCCGGAGGTGGTGCCCTTCGACGGCCTGCCGCCCGCCCCCGACGCCTCGCTGCACAACGTGGTCGCACTCGACGGCAAGCCGCTGGCCTGGGCGAAAGGCCACGGCCAGTCGGCACACTGGTTCGCGTGAGCGCCCTGCCCGCCTTCGGGACGGCGACGTCGGCACCGGACACCACAACGACCGGCCATCACCGCGCATCGTCAGCAGCTGATCGAAGCCGGACTTCTGGGATAGGGGAATCATGGAGCAGGTGAGCACCCGAGTCGTCTACCGCAACCCGTGGATGACGGTGCGGGAGGACGAGGTGCGCCGTCCCGACGGCAGCCCCGGCACCTACGGTGTCGTCGAGAAACCCGACTTCGCTCTGGTCCTGCCCCGCTGGTCGGACGGTTTCTGGTTGGTGGAACAGTTCCGC
>DATMVU010000925.1:0-6306 GCA_035562875.1 Actinoplanes sp.
ATGCCTACATCGTTCTCGGCCAGAAATACTTGGACCGCGTCCATCCCGTCGTCCTGGAGGACGGGGCGGCACTGCTCGACCAAAGCGGTCCAGTGTGCGGCACCTTCGGGGCTTAGACCGATGACGTCGTCGAACATGACCTTCCTTTCCGTGCTGACCTGCGGGATACAGTCACTCGCTGTCAGGGCTGACCGCGGACGCCAGGACGGCCAGAGCCTCGTCGTATTGGTGACGGTCAAACTGGAAGGGTCCGAAGCCCGAGTAGTCACGTGTCCTGCGGTGAGGTTGTTCGAAACCCTCCCAGGTCACCTGGTCATCGGTCACGGTGATACTGGCCATGAGCGGCCAGCATCCCCACTCCCCGCATTCACAGCCGAGCACGGGTGTCTTCGGCCCCATCGCGCCGGCGGACCGGCCGTGGAAGTGGTCTTCCATAGGGCCGAAGCGGAAGAACTCCGGAATCAGGCCACCATAGGCGCAGCCCGCGGGCTGCATCCCGGCCGACATCTCGAACCTGTCGATCAGCTCGGTGAGCGGTACTCCGTCGATGAGCGGAACGATCACGAGCGGACCGTCGTCGCCGCGTTGCTGGCAGTCGAACCGGATCATCCAGCGATTGTGTCAGGGGAGCCGCGGCCTCCTATTGGCCGATAGCGGCGCCGTCCCGGTCGTGCAGCGTCCGGCCCAGCCCCGACAGTCGGCTCTGACCGTGCACTCGTCCGGGACGCCGGCGTCGCGGCGTTGCGTCGTGGCGGCCGCTCCGGAGGAGTGGACCAGGTCGGCAATGGGACAGACAGCGACGTGGACGGATGCCGCCCGCAATGATGGACTTGGATTCCTGCGGCGTAGTGCCTTGGTTACCACGGCCAAGGCCTGTGGCATGGAGGCTCGGGGTCAATGCGGCCTACCGTGACGTCTCGTTCGCGGTCACCAGGCAGAGGTCGCCGATTCGCCGGGAGGAAGAAGTAGCGCAAGAAGCCGGAGGCCGAATGGGCCAACCGCGAATGCCGGCTCGTCACCGAGTCGCAGGAGAACATCCGGGCCGACAAGGTCGGAGAGGCCGCGTGAGCAGTCGCGGACGGCTCCTGGCGGCCACGTCACTGTCCGCGCTGCTGTGCGCGGTGGGATGCGACGCACTCTCGGGTGAGCCCACGCCTGGTGACGACGTTCTGCTCGGTGACACCGCGTACGGCTGGGCGACCTCGCAGGACGTCGGAACCCGGTTCAGTAACGGGCTCACCGTCGTACCCATCGGCAAAGGGCCGTTGACCATCGAGAAGATCGAACCGGTGATCGAGGGCGAGGCCCTGCACCTGCTCGGCGTCAAAGCCCGGGTCCAGCCGACCACGGTCGACGAGGGCCCGTACCAACTGATGTCGGGCTGGCCGCCGTCGCCCATCGAACCCGGCGACGACGTGTACGTCCGCGGGCTGACCGAACCGGCCGGCCTGAAAGTTCCCGTCCCCAACGTCTAGCCGGACGGCAGGCAGCCCAACCTGCACATCGTGGTCGGGTACGAAATGACTGGTGAAGGTCGTGCCGTGCAACGTGGCATCTGGGTGACCTACCGCTTCGACGGTGACAGTGAACGGGTCTTCCTCGGCAGTTACCTCGCCGTGTGCGCACCCAAGACCGTCACCTGTCAACAGGAGGACGAGGATGGTCCCGTACCCGCATAGAAGGAAGTCCCCGCAGGACCAGCGGCGTTCAGTGCAGCCAGTCCTCGAGAGCGGCGTAATCGGCATCGGTGAGACCCAGGCGGGGGTCGACTCGATGAAGCAGGGCGTGTCCTGGGTGATGTGCCGACACCCAGGCCCGGTCGGTGTCGGTGATCTCGTCGTCGACCCAGGCGAACGGGCGGCCCGCGGCCCAGTCGACGAGGACGCGGGTCTTCCAGTGCAGTCCGTTCCACTCGTCGGTGTCGGTCGGCTCCGGCCAGATCACCACTGCCAACTGCGGGAGACCGATCCGCGGCGCGATGGTCTCGTTGGCGTCGTCCATCCACGTCGTGGCCCAGACAAGCTCGCACGGTAGCGCCGCCAACCGGGGTCCGTGTTCGGGATTGATCCTGCCCAGCAGCGGATTCGAGCCGGTCTCCCGTGATCCGGGGCCGGTCTGGTAGATCGGGTATCGCTGCGGGTCCCCACCGAACGGAATGAGGGGTCCGTCAACATCGAGGAAGAGCAGCGGGCGCGCTGCGGAGCCGGTCACGGCGGCACCATATCGGTTCATCGCGGTCTGCCCGAAGCACTATCGTGCCACCGTGATCAACGGTGAAGGCGCGTGGCAGCGGAGAGGCAGGCGCTGAAGGACCCGGGCATCTTGAGGTGAACCCCGGTTGAGGTCATAACGTCGGTCGCCATGACACACCTCGCCGTTGCGATCGTCGGCGCCGGACCGGCTGGCATCCACACCGCCGCCGCTCTGGCCTCGGCGGCGCCCGGGACCCGGATCGACATCCACGAGCGGCTGCCCCACCCGTACGGCCTGATCCGGCACGGTGTCACCCCGGACCACCCGGACCGGATCGCCCGCCTCTGCGGCGAACTCGCCGCAGCGCTCGCCGCCAGCGGTGCCCGGCTGTTCTGCGGCGCCGACATCGGCACCGGAACCACCGTTGCCGAACTGCGCGGGCGGTACGACGCGGTCGTGATCGCCACCGGCGCCCGCCACGACGCACCCCTGGACCTGCCGGGAATCGACCTGCCGGGTTCCTTCGGCGCCGCGGACTTCGTCGCCTGGTACACCGGCCGCCCCGATGCCCCGCCCGAGTGGCCGCTGACCGCCGAATCCGTCGCGGTGATCGGTGCCGGTAACGTCGCCCTCGACATCACCCGGATGCTCGCCCGGCCGGACAGCGCCGCACGGGACATCCATCTGTTCGCCCGCCGCGGCCCGGCCGACACCCGTTTCTCCGCCACCGAACTGCGGGAACTCGGCGACCTGCCCGGCGTGGACGTGCTCGTGGATCCCGTGGATCTGGTCCCGGACCGGCACCTGGACCGGATGACCCGCCAGTTCCCGCCCACCCGCAAGGTGCTGCGCGACGGCGGTCCAGGCCGCGGAGGCGATCACCAGGTGTTCGCCGGGGTCGACGGCGTGGGTGAGATCGTCGAGCAGGTCGGTGAGGTGGTAGCGGGCGGCCTCCCGCTCGTGGCGGGGCAGCTGACCCGGCCCGGCGGACAGCACGGCAGCGCACCGGGCCTGCCATTGACCCGGATCTCCGGTGACGGGCACACCGGTCGCGACCATGCGGTGCAGCACCGGCCGCCGGGCGGGCAGGTCCTTGCACAGGTAGTGGTCCAGCGACTGCCGGTCGTGGACGAACAGTTCGACGGGCCAGCCCCGGTAGCGGCGCGAGTCCCGGTGCGGCGCCCGCCCGTCACCGTCCGGCAGGAGCACGACGATGTCGAGATCAGAACCGCCGGTGCGCTGCGCGGTGGTGACGCTACCCGCCAGCACCGCCCACCGGTTGCCGGGAAACAGCTCGGTCACCAGGGCGAGCGCGTCGGGCAGCGGGTCACGGTTCATCGACTCAGCCTGACATGCCGCCGGCCCTTCGGTCACTCCTCGTAGAAGTCGGGGTAGTAGATCTGCGCGAAATGGGTCGCCGTGCCGTTCCTGGTGGTCATGACGACTATCTCGTCGCCCCGGGCGGCCCACTTCTGGAACGTCGCCGCCGTGACCTTGCAGACGGCGGCTACCAGGTCGGTGTCGGTGCATTTGCGCCAGTTGGCCGCGTCGATCAGGGCGTAGGTGGCGTCGTCGGCACGCGGCAGGGTGATCTTGGCGCCGCTGTGTTCGATGCTGTACGGGTACGAACACTCCTTGTCGTCCAAGGGGATCTTGAAGGCCCGGCAGAAGTCCGGATTCTTCATGTAGATGATCGGCTCCACGACCACCGATCGGTTCTTGCCGGTCGTGAACCTCTCGACCCGGACGACCGAGACGGTGTCGCCGATACGTACATCAGTGAATGTCGGTTTGGTATCGGGAGCCGCTGACGGCGGTGCCGAGACCGGTGCCGCCGGCGTGCCCGCCTCGCAGGCCGTGAGACCCAGCAGCGCGACCAGGAACAGACTTCGGATCTTCACAGCTCCCTGATCTCCACGTTCTGGAAGGACACCCGGCCCTTGGCGGTCTCCGAGTACGGTTCGTTGCGCATGCTGAGCCACACCTGCCCGCTCTTCCGGGCGCGCGGGGGCAGGCTGGCGTCGAGGATCCGGGTGCCGTCGACGGTCACGACCGCCGTCTTGTCCTCGACCACGACCTGGACCCTATGTTCGGCCTTGTCGCCGAGCACGTTCGTGGCCGCTTCGGCGAGCGTGGCCCGGGAGTCCTCCTGCTGATCCCACACCTCCACCTTGCCGCCGCACAGGACCACCGCGAACGAACCGGTCTCGGTGATCCGGTCGGCACCCCAGAACCAGACGTCCGCGCAGCTGGTCGGCGTCAGCAGGGCGACCGTGACGGCCACCGCGTGATCGCCGGTGAACTTGTCGGCCGGGCCGTCACAGTAGACCTCCTCGGCCGGGAACTCCGAGTCGTCGTTGTACGCGACCAGCCGGCCGTCGCTGAACTCGCAGACACCGCCGTCGCTCGACCGGTGCCATTGACCGTCCCGGTCCAGCGGATCGCTGATCAGCAGGCCCTCGCCGATCGGGGAGTACAGCGACGGCGATGTCTCAGCCGACGGGCCGGGCCGGGCGGCCGCGTCCACGTTCCCCGAGTCCGCGGCCAGCTTCCGGCCGCCGATCAGCCCGAGCACGGCCAGGACGGCGACTCCTGCCGCGACCGCCGTCACCGTCCGGCGACGGCGTCGTCTGCGGTGCCCGCCGCCGGCCCGGGCGGCCAGCGCCGCCTGCCGCAACTCCGGGCTGCCACTCAGGTCCTTCATGTTGTGCGAGCCGGTGTCCAGCAGCAGCTCCAGCAACTCCACCGCCGACGGCCGCTTCGTCGGATCCTTGGCCAGCGTCCGCTCGACGATCTCCCGCAACGGGGAGGTGAGCCCGCGCAGATCCGGCGGCTGGGTCAGGATCCGCGCCGCGGTCGCCGCCTGCGAATCGGCCTGGAACGGGGTCCGGCCGGTGCCCGCGTACGCCACCACGACGCCCCAGGCGAACACGTCGGCGGCCGGCCCGACACCCCGGGCGTCGGCCTCGAACCTCTCCGGCGCCATGTACGCCAGGGTGCCCACCATCTGGTCGGTACGGGTGTGGTTGCTCGTCGCCTCGAAGGCCCGCGCGATACCGAAATCGATCACCTTCGGCGTGCCCAGCGAGAACAGCACGTTACGGGGTTTCAGGTCCCGGTGGATGACACCGGCGCCGTGGATCGCGGTCAGCGCCGTCGCCACCCCGACCGCGACACTGTAGAGCTCACCACCGATCAGCGGGCCCTTGGCCGCCACCACCTCGGCCAGGTTCGGGCCGTCGACGAACTCGACCACCAGGTACGGGGTCGCGCTCTCCGGATCGGCGTCGAGCACCGCCGCCGTACAGAAGGAAGGAACCTGCCGCGCCCGGTTGACCTCGCTGCGGAACCGGCCCCGGAACTCGGGCTGACTCGCCATCTCGGCCCGGATCGCCTTCACCGCGACCCGCCCGGCCGGCCCTTCACCCAGGTAGACGGCGCCCATGCCACCCTCACCGAGCCGGCCGAGCAGGCGGTAGCCACCCAGCTCGGTGGGATCGGAGGGACGCAACGGCTCGATCGGCATGGCGGGAAGGCTACCCGTTCACCCCGGTCACAGTGTGCGGCCGTCTATCGTTCTTCGATCCCGTCGGCGAGGGCCGTGGACGGCGATGCTGGTGTTCGCCCGGAACGCCCGGTCGACATCCTGTTCCTTCAGGCGGACGACGGCCGATCCCGGGCCCGGCGTGTCGAAACCGCGTTGACCCGGCGGGCAGGCTTCGTGATGATCGTCGATATGAGTGGTGGAACCCGTGAGATCGTCGACGAGCTGCTGGGCCGGATGGCGGCCGGAGACCACGAACGTACGGCGGAGCTGTTCGCCGAGCCGATCGACTGGCAACTCGACTGGCCCGAAGGGGAGCAGCCGGCGGTTCCGTGGATCCGGAAGCGGTCCAGCCGGGCCGATGTGGCCGATCACTTCCGGTCGCTGGCGCAGCACCACGTACCGGAACTGAATGCCACCTCGATTTCCCGGATCCTGGTCGACGGGCCGGATGCCGTGATCCTCGGGACGATCGCGCAGACCACCCTGGCCGGTACGGCGTACACCGCGGCGTTCGCGCTGCACCTCACCGTCGACGGTGGGCTGATCACCCGTTTCCACATCTACGA
>DATMVU010000926.1:0-4465 GCA_035562875.1 Actinoplanes sp.
AGCCCGATCGCGCGGTAGAACGCCGCCCGCTGAGCCGGCCGCATCCAGATCGTGGTGGGAAGGACGCCGATGAACTTGGTGACGGCGTCGAGGCCGTCCGAGCCGGTCCGGGCCTTGACGTACTTCTTGATCCAGACCGTCATCGCCTGCGGATCGGTGGGCATGTCCGGGAAGTAGCGGGACTCCGGCGGTCCCCGGAACACCTCGTACACGCCGTCCTGATTGCGGCCCTTGCTGTCGTGCTTGCCGTCGATGGACAGCCATGCCTCGCTGACGGTGCCATCCGACTCGATGACCCGCAGGTAGAGGTACTGGTCGCCGCGCGGCACCACGTCCTTCTCCCGTTCCGCCGTGACGGCCGCCTGGTTGAGGAAGGCCGCCACCGGGGTGAGTTCCACGGCGCTCGGTGCCGGTGCCGGTTGAGCGGTCGGAGTCGTCGCGAACTGCGGAATCGTCACCGCCGCCACGGCCGCGACCGCCGCCGCAGTCAGCAGCCCAGCCCACCGGCGGTTCTTTTTCGTAGTGGGTGCAACTTCGGACATCAGTGCCCGGCGGGCGGTAGCGAGCCGGTGGGCGGACGGCAGCGGGGTCTCATCGCCCAGCTCGCGGACCAACGTGATCTCATCCATGGCGAACCTCCTCGTCGATGCTGCTGGTCAACGGATTGCTGCCGCCGAGCGCGGCACGAAGCTGGGTACGGGCCCGGTTCAGCCGGGAACGAACGGTGCCCACCGGGATGTCGAGCGCGGCCGCGACCTGCTCGTAACTCAGCTCCTCCTGCACGATCAGCAGCAACACGTCACGGTCGCCGTCGGTGAGATCGGCCAGGGCCAAGGTGAGAGTGGTGCGCAGAGCCGCGGCGGTGACGTCGGCGGCCACCCGGTCGGCGTGACAGGCCGTGTCCGGCTCCGGTACGACCGCCTGGTGCAGGCGCAGCCGGCGGACCTCGTCCCGGCGGTGCTGGGCCACCAGATGGGTGGCGATCCCGTAGAGCCACGGGCGGGCGTCCCGCTGATCCGCCCGGAACGAGGCCCGGCGACGGAACGCGGTCAGGAACGTCTCGGCGACCAGATCGTCAGCCGACTGGTCACCGAGACGACGTGCCAGATAGCGGTGGATGTGTGGGGCGTGCCTGTCGAACAGCGCCGCGAAGTTCCTTCGGATCAACGCGGCGTCGTCCGGATCGCTGTCGTTCTCCATGCCCCTTATCCGTCACTCGACGGATTTCAGTTCACGGGGTTCAGTTGGCGGGGTCAATCCCTCGCAGGATCAGCGGCAGCCGCTGCGGGCCGGCCGGGTCGATGACGATCGGCACACCCCAGTCCTGCCGCGTCAGGTGACAGGCCCCGAACTCGGCGTCCACATCACACGTCGCGGCCTGCGCCACAACCTGCAGGACACCTTTCGGTACGTCGGGGTTGAGCACCAGTCTGCGCGACAAGTCGGTGGTCACCCCGTCACCCTCCAACAGCAGCTCGGCCGGTGACGCCGACACGGTCAACCGCAGCGGCGACCCGAACTGGGTGTCCAGCTTCTGTCCCGGTGCCGGTGTGAAGATGACGTCCAGCGTCACCTCACCCGGCGCCAGGTGCGACGGCGGGCGCTCGGTCTTGTGCCGCTCCCCGGTCACCGTCTTCACCACGCCCGGAGCGAGCCGGGTCAACCGGTGCGCGGCCGACTCCACCACGATCACCGTCTGATCCGCGGTGACCAGCACATCACTCGGCTCGGCCAGCCCGGAATCGACAGTCGACACCTCGCCCGACGCCGGATCGAAACGACGGACCGCGCCGTTGTACGTGTCGGCCACCAGAACCGACCCGTCGGCCAGAGCGGCCACGCCCAGCGGGTGCTGGAACAACGCCTCGCTGGCTGGGCCGTCCACGTGACCGAAATCGAACAGTCCCTGACCCACCGCTGTGTGCATCACCCCGTCCTCGGCGAAGCGCAGTGCCGACGTCTCACTGTCGGCGATCCACAACCGTTTCTGATCAGCACTGACGGACAGGCCGGACGGCTGGGCCATCCACACGTCCGGAAGCGGGCCGTCCCGCAGCGCCTCCACCGTCGTCCCGGCGTAGACACCCACCGTCCGCTTGATCGGATCGAACCACCACAGCTGATGAATACCGGCCATCGCGATCACGATCTTGTCATCGAACCACGCCACGTCCCACGGCGACGACAGATCCGCCGCCAAGGCGTCGTGCGCGTGATCGTCGACAGTCGACCGCCACGGCCGCCCCGAACCCGCCACCAGAACGACAGCCCCGGTGGTCAGGTTGATCCCGCGCAGCTGGTGCTGGACGGTGTCCGCGACCACCACGTCGTAACCGGCAGTCGACGCCACCGCCGGCGGCAGCAGAACCAGGCCCTGCGGCTCGCTGAACGGCTCACCACGAGTGCCGCTCCCGAACCGGCGGACAAGCGTCGCACCGTCCGCGGACAGCTCCACCACCGAATGCCGGGCCGAGTCGGAGACCAGCAGATTGCCACCGGGCAGCTCGATCGCCTTGCCGGGGAAGTGCAGCAGACCCTCGGCGGCGGGCGGCGGCACGTACGGCCCGTCCCCGCGGTGCAGGGTGCCACTCGCCTCGTGCTTGGTGATCAGCTCGTCGATCAGCCGGGACAGACCCTCCGCGTGACCCTCACCGGCCATCGAGGAGACCAGGTAGCCCTCCGGGTCGACCACGGCGAGCGTCGGCCACGCCTTCGCGGCGTACTGCTGCCACAGGTGCATGTCACCGTCGTCCACCACCGGGTGGTGCACGCCGTACCGCTCCACGGCTGCGGCCAGCGCCTTCGGGTCCCGCTCGTGCTCGAACTTCGGCGAATGCACGCCGATCACGACGAGCGCGTCCCCGTACCTCTCCTCCAGCGGGCGCAACTCGTCCAGGACATGCAGGCAGTTGATGCAACAGAACGTCCAGAAATCGAGAACCAGGATCTTTCCGCGCAGATCGGCCAGAGTGAGAGCCTTACCGCCGGTGTTCAGCCAACCGCGACCCTTGAGTTCGGGCGCACGAACGCGAAATTCCATCCCGCCATCGTGCCCTACCGGTGTAAACGGACCAGGTCCCGGCTCTGCCGAGCGGGACCTGGTTCACGTTGCTCGCGGTCAGCCGTTCTTCTTCAGGCAGAGGACCTGGTTGCCGCTGTCCTTCGGAACCAGGATGTACGGCTGGGAGGCGCTCTCGCATTCCTTCTCGCTGGCCGCCACCGACGTCACCGTGTACGTGTCCGCTTCGGTGCAGGCGGCCACCACCGGAGTGGTGCCCTCACGCTTCACGCAGTCGCCGGTGGCCACCTTGAACTCGTCCTTACCCGAGATCAGGTAGACCAGGCCGAACACCATGGCCAGCAGGATCGTGGCACCGAGTACCACGGCCAGGGCCACCGGAATTGTCCGTACGTTCGACTTCGCCGGTGCCGGAGCCGGAGTCTCCGTCTTGAACTGGTCGAACTTGCTCTGCTCGTCAGCCGGGCCGGGCCAGCTCGTGGTGTCCTCCGGACCGGGCGGGGTCACCGTGGCCCGAGCCGCCGGGCTACCCGGGTAGAGACCACTACCGGGCTGCTCGCCGGGCATCGGCGACAACGCCGGAGCCGGGACGAACGACGAGTCGCCACGCCCCGAGACGTCGGTGGTGTGCTCGTTGTACTGGTCCGCCGGAACACCACGGCCCGCATCGAACGGCGGACCGGCCGGCGAACCGAACGGCGAGTCGGCCGGAGCACCGAACGGCGCGTCGGCCGGGGCACCGAACGGCGAACCGCCCTGGTCACCGGGACCACCGAACGGCGGCGCCGACCCAGGGAACTGCGGCGAACCCGGAACGGCGTTCGATCCCGGAACCGGGAACTGCGGCGAACCCGGCATCGCGAACGGCGAACCGTTACCCGGAGCCTCCGGCGGAGTCACCCGGGCGCTGGCGCTGGCCCGGGCGGTCGCCCTGGCCGGTGACTGCGGTGCCACTCCTGGATTGTTTCCGTCACCGGGCGGCGGAAACCCACCGAACCCGGGCGCTTCCGGAGCCGCCGGGAAACCCCCCGACTGCGGCTCACCGTCGACGTTCCGCTGCGGCAGACCGAACCCGCCGGACGGGTTCTCGCCTTGCGGTGCACCGTAGACGTTGTCACCTTGCGGGGCACCGTAAACGTTGTCACTTTGCGGGGCACCGTAACCGTTGTCGCCCTGCGGCGCCCCATAGCCGTTGTTGTCGCCCTGCGGCGGCGCCCCGAACGGGGGTGCACCGAAGCCGCCGTCGTTCTGCGGCGCCCCGAAGCCACCATCGTTCTGCGGCGCCCCGAAACCACCGGACGGGTTCTCCGCCGGCGCGCCGAAGCCGCCGGACGGGGCCTCACCACGCTGGCCGAAACCGTTCTCGAAACCACCGGGCTGGGCCTGGCCACGCTGCGGCAGACCGAACCCGCCGGACGGGTTCTCACCCTGCGGCGTCCCGTAACC
>DATMVU010000927.1:0-22830 GCA_035562875.1 Actinoplanes sp.
GGTGCCGGGCAGCAGCATCGCCCCGTCGTCCTCCCGGACCACCGACTGCACGTCCCGGTCGGTCTCGTCGTAGATCTCGCCGACGACCTCCTCGACCAGGTCCTCCATCGTCACGATGCCGTCGATGGCGCCCCGCTCGTCCACGACCAGGGCGAACTGCTGCCGCTGCGACCGGAGCTGCCGCAGTGCGTCGGACACCTTCAGCGTCTCGGGCAGGAACAGCGGCGTGAACATGTGGTCCCGGACCACACCGTCGGCGGCCACCAGATCACGCAGGTGGACCACGCCGAGCACGTCGTCGAGGCCCATCGGGCCGGTGACCGGGGCGCGCGAGTGGCCGCCCTTGACGAGCCGGGCGAGCGCTTCCGGGGACGGCAGGTCGGCCGGGAGAACGAGCACGTCGCGGCGGGGGACGAGGATCTCGCGGAGGATCCGGTCGGCGATCTCGAACGCGCCGGAGATGATCTCCCGCTGCTCGGCGGTGAAGTCCTGCTGGTTGGCGACCATGTCCCGGATCTCCTCGGTGGAGACCTCCTCACGGCCGGCGTTCGGGTCGCCGCCGGCCAGCCGGACCACCCCGTCGGTGGACTTGCCGAGCAGCCAGATGACCGGTCGCGACAGGGTGGCGAGGATGTCCAGCGGCCGGGCCACCGTCAGGGCCCAGCCTTCGGCCCGCTGCATCGCGATCCGTTTCGGGGCCAGCTCGCCGACGACCAGGGTGAAGAAGGTCAGGACCAGGGTGATCAGGAAGATCGAGACGGGTTCGGCGGCGCTACCGAGGAAACCCAGTGGTTCGATGAGGGGCTGTGCCAGAGACACCGCCGCGGCGGCCGAGGCGAGGAAACCCGCCAGGGTGATGCCGATCTGAATGGTGGCGAGGAACCGGTTCGGGTCCCGCGCCAGTTTGGCGAGGGTCCGTCCGGTGCGCGACTGCCGCTCGAGACGCTGCAGCTGGCTCTCCCGCAGCGAGATGAGCGCCATCTCACTGCCTGAGAACGCCGCGTTGAGCAGCACCAGCACCACTACCAGGACAACTTGCCAGCCATATCCGCCCACGGCGGACATCAACTCCATTCCTTACTCGACGGGTCGATAATCTGCGGCCCACGCCGCGAATTGTTCCGCGAACTGTATCCGACTATTGTCCGGACTGGCGAACCACTCATTCGTACCCAAGTAATTGGGAATTGATTCTCTGGCTTTTTCCTGGCGTTATTCTGGCTGAACCCTGGCCGGAAACTGGCGAAGTCTCAAGGCGACTCTCAGCGAGTGACGTGCGGCTCGTCGAGCACTCCCCGGAGCGGCCCGGCTCCTATAGTCGTCAGCGAGCAAGGCGGCAGTGGGCAGGGCGACGGGGAAGGGATGACGATGCAGGTGCTTCTGGTCGAGGACGACGACTCGATCGCGGTGCCACTGGTGGAGGGCCTGGCGCGCTACGGCATCGTGGCCCGGCACGTCTCCACCGGCGCCGAGGCGCTCGCCTCCCCACCTGTCGATCTGGTGCTGCTCGACCTGGGGCTGCCCGACATCGACGGTGTCGACGTGTGCTGGGAACTCAACCGCACCCGCAACGTCCCGGTGATCATGCTGACCTCCCGGCGCGGGGAGGCCGACCTGGTCCGCGGGCTGGAGGGTGGCGCCGACGACTACCTGGCGAAACCGTTCAGCATGCGGGAGCTGGTGGCCCGGATCCGGGCCGTCGACAGGCGCTCCCGGGCCGCGGCGGTGGAGCGGACCCCGGTGGGGGCGGCGGCCGAGCCCGACCTGCGGACCGTCGGCGGGCTGGTCATCGACCGGACCACCCGAGAGGTGAGCGTCGGCGGCACCCCGGTGCAGCTCGCCCCGAAGGAGTACGACCTGCTCGACATGCTCGCCGCCCGGCCCGGCGCGGTGGTGCTCCGGCAGAGACTCCTCGAGCAGGTGTGGGCGACCGCCGAGGGCCGTGGCAAGACCCTCGACTTCCACATCGCGGCGCTGCGCAGGAAACTCGGCGACCCGGCGTGGATCGAGACGCGCCGCGGGGTGGGGTTCCGGCTGGTCGCGCTCGGCTGACCGATGATCCGCCGACTCCTTCTCAGCCACCTCACCCTGGTGCTGCTGGTCCTGGCCGCGCTTGCGATCCCGCTCGGTTACGTCTTCCAGAGCAGCGAGCAGCAGCAGGCGCTGCGGCAGTTGGAGCGTGAAGCCGAGGTCCTGGCGTCGTATGTGGACGCCGAACTGGACGAGGCCGACGCGCACGGCGCCGAGCAGATCGCCCGCGCGTCGGCCGAACGCTGGCGTGGCCGGGTCGAGTTGTTCGACGCCACCGGCGGCCTCGTCTTCAGCACGGCGCCACCCCCGGCCGGCGTCTCGCTGATGTCGGCGCAGGTTCCGGTCAACCCCGGCAAACCCGGCTTGGGCGCGGTACGGGTCAGTGTCCCGTCCCGCACCCTGCTCGCCCAGGTCCAGCAGTTCTGGGTGCTGCTCGGGGTCGCCTCGGTCGCGGTCCTGGCGTTGAGCGTGGCAGTCGCGTACGCGCTCGCCACCTGGATCGGCAAGCCGGTGCGCGTGCTCGAACACGCCACCCGGCGGCTCGCCGACGACACCGGCCCGGCCGTCGTCCCCGGTGCCGCCGGGCCACCCGAGCTACGGCGGCTGGCCGAGACGTTCAACCGGACGGCGGCCCGCCTGCACAGTGTTCTGGAGGCCCGCGGCTCGTTCGTCGAACATGCCTCACACCAGCTCAAGAGCCCACTCGCCGCGCTCCGGCTGCGCCTGGAGAACCTGGAGCCGGATGTCGCCCCGGCCGGTGTCGCCAACCTGGACGCCGCCCTGGGCGAGACCGAACGCCTCGACAAGCTGGTGAACACGCTGCTGGACCTGACCCTGATCGAACGCCGCGAGGAGACCCCCGAACCGGTCGACCTCGCCGCCGAAGCCGTTGAGCGGGCCGAGATCTGGCAGCCCCTCGCCGCGGAACGAGGCGTGACTGTCGTCGCGCGTACCGGCGAACCGGTCTGGGGTTCCGCGGTCTCCGGCAGTGTCGAGCAGATCCTCGACAATCTGATCTCCAACGCCCTGAACGTGGCGCCGTCCGGCAGCGAGATCACCCTGACCGCTGTCCGCAGCGGTGCCGGCCGGGTCGAGTTGCACGTCACCGACGCCGGCCCCGGCCTGCCGGACGGCCAGCGCGAGCAGGCACTCGAACCGTTCTGGCGCGCGCCCGGAGCCCCGAAGGGCGGCAGTGGCCTCGGTCTGGCCCTGGTCCGCAAACTGGCCGAGGCGGACGGCGGCGGGATCCGCCTGGATCCCACCACCCCGACCGGCATCGACGCGGTGGTCACCCTGCCGTCATCGTGACCACGACCCGGCTTGCCCGCGTTCAGCCGGGCCTTCGCCCGCGCCCGCGGGCTGACCTCTGGGCGTTTGCGGTCAGGTGTTCGCGCCGCGGGCTGACACCGGCCAGCGGTCGACGGGTGTGCCGTTCTCCACCACGATCAGTTCGTCGGCCAGGTTGACAGTGGCGCACACGTGGTTCGGGACCACCCGGACCCGGTCGCCCAGCTTCGGAACCGGCCGGCCGTCCGGGAGGACGACTGTCGCGTGATGCTCGGACAGGGCGACGATCCGGGCGTCCGGCAGTTCCATGACGCGGCCGCCGCCGGTCGCCCACGGCTGCTGGTCGGCGCCGAGGACCTTGCTGCCGGCGTCCAGGATGAACCGCTGCCCGGAACGGCTGACCACCGTCGCCGTCACGGTCAGGGCCACCTGGTTCCAGTCGCACGTGCCGAGTTCGAGCTGCTGGGCGTCGCCGAAGACGTACACGCCGGGGCGCATCTCGGTGAGCGCGTCACCGGTCAGGGTGGCGGTCGGGGTGGAACCTCCGCTGCGCACCGTCGCGTCCAGACCGTGCGCGGTCACCGCGGCGGCGGCCGTGGACAGTGCCGCCGACTCGTCGGCTCCGGCCGGCTGCTGACCTCCCGGTCGGTAACCGTGGCCGGGGAACGTGAAGACACCCCGTACCGCCAATCCGGCCTGGTCCGCCGCGACCGCGACCGCGCCGGCGTCGTCCGGGGCCACCCCGCTGCGATGATGCCCGCTGTCCACCTCGACCAGCACCTCCAGGCCGGGCAGCGCACGCCCCAGCGCCTCGGCGCTCTCCGCCGAGTCCACGCCGACCCGCAGCGCGGTCCGCTCGCGCAGCGCCCGCAGCCGGGTGACCTGCTCCGGCGACGGCCAGATCGGGTAGGCGATGAACAGATCACCGGCGTCCTGGAAGATCTCCGCCTCCCGCACCGTCGCCACGGTCAGCCCGGCCGCGCCCAGTTCGAGCTGGCGGCGGGCGATCTCCGGAGACTTGTGAGTCTTGGCGTGCGGTCGCAGCGCGATCCCGCGGGCGGCGGCGTGGGCGGCCATCCGCCGCAGGTTCGTGTCGAGCACGGTGGCGTCGACCGACACAAAAGGCGTTAACAACATCAACCCCAGGTTTTCCGTACGAGTGGAGCCAGCTCCTCAGCCTGCCGCAACCCGGCCCGCACCGCCGCCGGACGACGTGCCGGATCCATCACGTTCGGCCCGATCGCCTCCAGCGCCGCCGGATCCGGTTCGATCAGCAGTGTCCCGGCAGCGCCGGAAGCCGCCATCTCCGCCACGATCCGCTCCCGGCCCAGCACCGCCAGCGGGGCGAGCACCACCAGCCGGTCCGCACCCGCGGCCAGATCCGCCGCGGCGCCCACCCGCACGCCGCCGTCCATGTACCGCCGGCCGTCGATGGTCACCGGCGGCATCAGCCCCGGCACCGCACAACTCGCCGCGATCGCCTGCAGCAGGCTCGCCCCCGAACCGGGACCGAGCGTCAGGTCCCGGCCGTCGGCGGTGTCCACCACGGTGATCCGCAGGTCCCGCTCCGGCCAGCCGTCCGCCGGAAGCAGCGGCCGCATCCGGGACAGATAGGTCTCCTCGTCCACTGTCGCGGCCTGGAGTGCCATCACGCCGACCCGGGCGCGAGCCTCCTGTGCCGGAACCGACGGATCCGCCAGCACCGCCATCGCCGCCAGCCAGCCGCCGCCCCCACCGGACCGTGGCTGTGCTGCCGGCGCCTCCACCAGTTGCTCGGCGATCGCAGTCTCCAGATCGACACCGGCCGCGACGAGGGTGCCGACCACCGATCCGGCCGAGGTGCCGATGATCGTGTCGGCGTCACCGAGCGGAACACCGGCCCGCTGCAGCCCGCCGAGGATCCCCAGATGCCAGGCGATACCGGTCACGCCACCGCCGCCGAGAACAAGAGCCCTATTCATGAATGCGAACCGTACCGGCCCGGACCCGGCACGTCATCCGGGTCGACCTGCTCGGGCACGGGCGGTCCGCAAACCGTCGGGTTCCGCAGCGGCTCGTCGACGACACCCGTGCGATGACCTACCGGGCACTGACCGCGGCCTCGCGGGCGTCCGAGGACTACCTGCGGCGGCGGCCGTTGCCGGAGCGGCTGGCCGGGCTGGGGAAACCGGTGCTGGTGATCTTCGGTGCGGCGGATCAGCGATGGCGGTCGTCGTCCACGGAGCTGTACCGGGTCGTACCGGCGGCCCGGATCGAGGTTCTTCCCGGCGTGGGGGCACTCACCGATGATCGAGGCGGCCCCGCGTACCGCCGCGTTGTTGTCTGGTTGAACGCCGGGCGGACCCCCGCCAGGGTCCGCCCGGCGCGTCCGTCAGCCGGCCCAGACGAAGGACCGAGCCGGTACGGCCGCCGCCGACGACGACGAGGCGAACTTCGCGTTGACGGTCGCCAGCTCACGGGCGCTCGGGTAGGCGTTGGTGCAGCTCACCGGGGCGCTGCTGCCGGACATCAGATCGGAGCACAGGCCGGTCCGGTTGTCCGGCAGGCCGAGCAGGTGGCCGATCTCGTGGGCGGCGATCCGCGGCGGGTGGTAGCCCTGGTTGACGGCCTGCCGGCCCATGTACCAGTAGCCGTTGCCGAGCGACTGGGTGTACGCGCGGGGCCAGCCGTTGTCGGCGTACACCCGGATGTTCGGGGTACGCCCGGCGGGCACCGGCTCCAGGCGGACGTTCGTCGCCCGGCTGTTCCAGATCGCCGCGCCCTGTTCGGCGACGGCCTTGAACTCCTGGGCCTGACTCACGTCGTAGTAGAGGACACGGGGTGCCGCGGCGGCCGGGGCGGCGGTGGCCACCTGAACGCCGGCCAGGGTCAACACGGCGAGGACGGCCGCCGCGATTCTGCGGATCAGCATTGTTTCCTCCGGGGGACGGGGTACGGGATAACCCCTTTCTATCGATGTACGTTGATGTATGCGGCATATCGGTTCGGCCCTCATCCACACGTGATGGACCGTCCACGGTGATCGGATGCGGACCCCCGGCAGCCGGAGCGCGCTGATCGTCGTCGACCTCATGCCACGACTCGTCGAACTGGACCTGCCACCACATCCGGGCGTGGACGTGGTGGCCCGCGCGGCGCGGCTGGCCGACACGTGGCGGCGCGCGGGAGAGACCGTGGTGCTGGTGCTGGTGCTGGTCGAGCGGCCCGGCCTCACCGGCCCCGCGACCTTGCGGCTCCAACCACCCGAAACGGTAGGCGGCCCACCAAGATTCAGAAGGGGGTCGGCGCGCCCCTCGCCGCCGCCGGACCTTGCGCGCTCAGCCACCCGAAACGGTGGGCGATCCACCAAGATCTGGGAAGAGGGGGCTGCCTCGATCGATCGATCGATCGGGTGGGAACGCGCTGCGACCAGGGGGAGAAGGGATCGTTGACCTGGCGGCGACCTTCGGCTGTCGATGCTGGGCGGTATGAAGATGACGACAACACTGCTGGCCCTGGTGACGGTTCTGTCCCTGGCCGGCTGTGAGGGCAGCAAACCGCCGCCGTCCGCGGAGGACACCGCGAAGCTGCGGCAGTACGCGGACTGCATGAAGGAGTACGGGATCGACATTCCGGTCCCGGGTGAGGGTGAACCGGCCGGTGGCCTGGTCACCATCGGCACCGGGGTGAAGGCGCTGGCCGCCCGGACGGCGTGTGCCCGGCTGGAACCGGAGGCGCACGCCCAGGGGAAACCGGATCCGGCCGACGAGGAGCGGGCCCTGCGACTCGCCGCCTGTCTGCGCACCGAGGGCATCAAGGCGGTCGACCCGAGGGCGGGGGAGATCAATGTCGGTCTGGAGGACGGGGCCACCTATTCGCAGCAGGAGCTGATCGCGGCGTTCACCACGTGCGGGGAACAGGTGGGGCCGCGGTGAGGCGGGCGTGGCTGGTTCTGGTCGTGGTGGGGGCGGCCGGTGCCGGCTGGTATCTGACCCGGCCGGCTCCCGAACCGGTGACGGCGGTGACCGGCGAGCTACCCACGGTGCCGGTGGTGCGTACCGATCTCACCAAGGCGATCGCTGTGGACGGCACGCTGGGTTACGGGCAGAGCGAGCGGGTGCTCGGCGGCGGGCGGGGGCGGATCACCTGGCTCCCGAAGGCGGGGCGGGTGATCGGGCGGGGCGATCCCGCGTACCGGATCAATGGTGTCGAAGTGCCGCTCCTCATCGGCGCCGCGCCACTGTGGCGGACCCTGAGCACGGGTGTCGCCGACGGCTCTGACGTGCGGATTCTGGAGCAGAACCTGAAAGCGCTGGGGTACGCGGACCAGGTGACAGTGGATCGCACCTTCACCGGGGAGACGGCGCGGGCGGTGCGGCGCTGGCAGCGGGACCTGGGCCGGCCCCGCACCGGCACTGTCGCACCGGACGACGTGGTGGTGCGGCCGGCCGCGATCCGGGTGACGACTGTCGCGGCGACGCTCGGTGAGGATCCGGGCCGGGCGCTGTTCACCGCCAGCGACACCCGCAAGGTGGTGATCGTGCCGGTGCCGGTGCACGAGGCGCCGGGGGTGGCCCGGCTGGGCGCCACGGTGCGGGTGGATCTGCCCGGCGGGCGCAAGGTCGACGGCAGGATCACCGGCGTGGGTACGACGGCCAGCAGCACCGCCGGTCCGGAGTCGCAGACCGGTCAGCGCACCGAGACCGCCACCGTCCCGGTCACCGTCACCCTGAGCGCCGGGAACGTTCTGGACGGCGCCCCGGTGACCGTCGGTTTCTCCAGTGGTGAGCGCCGTGGGGTGCTCGCGGTGCCGGTGAACGCGCTGCTGGCGACGAGTGACAGCGAGTATGCGGTACGGGTGGTGGACGGCGACGGGACGGTACGGTCGGTACCCGTACGACTGGGGATCTTCGAAGGTGACGCCGTCGAGGTGACCGGTGAGCTGCACGAGGGCGCGCGAGTGCAGGTGCCGGCGACGTGACGGCGCTACCGGAACCGGCCCGTCTCCGCCTCGCCGACCTGATCAGTACCGGACTCGACGGGCTACGTAGCCGGCCGATGCGGGCGGTGCTGTCGGCGGTCGGCATCGCCATCGGGGTCGCCGCCATGGTCGGGCTGGTCGGGATCAGCACGGTCAGCCGGGCCGGGTTGCTGGCCCAGATCGAACAGCTCGGCACCGACCTGCTCACGGTGACCCCCGGCACCACGCTGACCGGCCAGGACGCGACCCTGCCGACGACCGCCGAAGGGATGGTGGCGCGGATTCCCGGGGTCACGCGGGTGTCCGCGACCGGCGCCGTCCGCACCGTGACGGCCCGCCGGACCGGGCTGATCGACCCGGCCACCACCAGCGGCGTCACCGTGCAGGCGACCCGCCTCGACCTGCTCGACTCGCTCGGCGGCGGGATCCGGTCCGGGACCTTCCTCAACGCGGCCAGCAGCGGATATCCGGCCGTCGTGCTCGGTTCGGTGGCGGCCCGGCGGCTCGGGATCGACCAGGCGGGCGGGCACGTCTACCTGGCCGGGCGCTACCTGCCGGTGGTCGGCATCGCGGAGAGCCTGCCGCTGGCCCCGGAGATCGACCGGTCGGCGCTGATCGGCTGGGAGTACGCCGCGCAGCTCGGTTTCGACGGCCACCCCACCACCCTCTACACCCGATCCACCGAGGTGGCGGCGGTCCGGCGGGTGATCCGGGAGACAGTCCACCCGGAACATCCGGAACAGGTGCGGGTCAGCCGGCCGTCCGACTCGCTGACCGCCGAGGCCGCGGCGAACGACGCGTTCGACGCGCTGTTCTTCGGGCTCGGCGCGATCGCCCTGCTCGCCGGTGGGGTCGGCGTCGCCAACATCATGGTCATCGCGGTGCTGGAGCGCCGGCAGGAGATCGGGCTGCGCCGGTCACTGGGCGCCACCCGTGGGCAGATCCGGGCACAGTTCCTCACCGAGTCGGTCACCCTGTCCACCCTCGGCGGGCTGGCCGGCGTACTCGCGGGGCTTCTGGTGTGCCTGGTCTTCGCCGCAGTCAAAGGCTGGCCGCCGGCGCTGCCGGTGCAGGCGATCGTCGGCGGGACGGTCGCCTCGGTGGTGATCGGTGCGCTGGCCGGGCTCTATCCGGCGCGCCGGGCGGCCCGGCTCACCCCGGCAGAGGCGTTAACGACACCGTGACCGTCAGCCCGCCGCCCGGGTTGGCCGCGGCCCGTACGGTGCCGTCGTGGGCGTGCACGATCGCGGCGACGATGGAGAGGCCGAGGCCCGCCCCCTCGGCTGATCCGGTCCGGTCCCGGGCCAGCTGCCGGAACGGCTCGAACAGCTCGTCCACCCGGTCCGGCGGGACGACCGGGCCGGTGTTGGCGACGATCAGGACGGCATCCGCGCCGAGCCGGACCGTGATGGATCCACCGGGGACGTTGTGCCGGATGGCGTTCTGGATCAGGTTCGCGGTGAGCCGGGCGAGCATCACCTCGTCCCCGGCCACCGTGACCTGATCGATCTCGGTCCGTACCGCCAGTTCGGTCGGGTGGTCGGCGAGCACCTGGCCGACCACCGCGGCCAGGTCCACCCGCTCGTCGGAGCCCTGTTCGCCCTGGGCGAGGGCGAGCAGGCCCTCGATCAGCCGCTCCGAACGTTCCACGTTGCGCAGCAGTTCGGTGCGGACCCGGACCAGCAGGTCCGGCGGCGGATCGTCGAGGCCCACCTCGATCGCGGTCCGCTGCACGGCCAGGGGAGTGCGCAGCTCGTGCGAGGCGTTCGCGACGAAACGGCGCTGCCGGTCCACCGAATCCTGCAGCCGGTCCAGCATGGCGTCGAAGGTGTCGGCCAGATCCGTCAGCTCGTCCGGCCGGCCGGCCAGCGCGATCCGCTCGTGCAGAGTCGACAGCGACAGCCGGCGGGCGGTGTCGGTGATCCGCCGCAACGGGCGCAGCAGCCGCCCGGTCAGCCACCAGCTCAACCCGAACGCCAGCACGGTCAGCGCCACCATGGTCAGCACGGTGGTCATCTGCTGGGTGCTGACCACCGTCTCCCGGAGCGTCTCCGGATCACATCGTTCCTGCAGACACGGCTCGTCACCGCGTAACAGATTGTCCAGCACATACGACTGGAGTTGCTGCGCGCTGATCAGCACCCCCAGCGAGATGATCGTGAACAGGCCGCCGTAGAGCAGCGCCATCCGGGCCCGCAGCGACCGTCTCACAGCCGGTACCCGCTGCCCGGGACGGTGACGATCACGGGCGGCGTACCGAGTTTGGCCCGCAGTTTGCTCATCGTCGCCTTGACCACCGTGGTGAACGGGTCGGCGTGCTCGTCCCACGCCCGTTCGAGGAGTTCCTCGGTGCTGACCAGGGTGCCGCCGGCCCGCATCAGCACCTCCAGCACGGCGAACTCCTTACGCGACAGCGGTATCGGCCGGCCGTCCCGGTGTACCTGCCGCAGCCCCGGATCCAGGGTGATCCCGGCCGCCTCCAGCACCGGTGGCACCGGCCGGACCGTCCGCCGGCCCAGCGCCCGCACCCGGGCTACCAACTCGTCGAACGCGAACGGTTTCGCCAGGTAGTCGTCGGCCCCCAGGTTGAGGCCGTCCACCCGGTCCCGGACCGTGCCCGACGCGGTCAGCATCAGAATCCGCAGCGTGTCACCCCGCCGGGCGATCTCCCGGCACACGTCGTCCCCATGGGTGCCCGGAATGTCGCGGTCCAGCACGAGCACGTCGTAGTCGTTCACCCCGACCAGCTCCAGCGCCGCGTCCCCGTCATGTGTCACATCGACGGCGATCGCCTGCCGCCGCAGCCCACGGGCCACCATGTCGGCCAGAAAGACCTCATCCTCGACCACCAGCACACGCATTCGGTGATTGCCTCAAATCCGTGGTCAAAAGCCGGTCAACACCTTCTCACCAGTACGACCCGTCGGTCCACGCCTCGAACACGGCGAACTCCAGCGGATCGTCGTCCTCGTCGAGCGGCGGCAGGCCCATCGTGGCGAACCGTCCCCGGTTCCAGTCCAGCAGCGTCCCGTCAACGTGCCCGCCAGCGGCGGACCCTGATCGGCGTGCCGGGGATGGACGATCAGCGGCCACGAGCCGGGTTCACCCTGGGTGAGCCAGTCCACGGAGAATCCCGGGTCGTCGGGCGGCGCCCCGAAGACCGCGGCGAATGCGTCCAGAGACATCCGCCCAATGTAGCCACCACCATCCGCTCTCCCGCTGCCCCCGCGGGGCGGCCCGGATGCGGAGGTCGTCCGCATCCGGGCCGGATCCGGGTCAGGCGCTGGTGCAGACGGTGCCGTTGAGGGTGAAGACGGAGGGCAGGACGTTGGGGCCGCTGTAGTTGCCGACCAGGCCGGTGCCGACGGTGGCGCCCGCTGCCAGTGTGGTGTCGCCGACGACGGTCACGGTGCGGCCGGTCTGGGTCCAGGTGGCGTTCCAGCCGCTGCCCAGGCTCTGCCAGGTGGTGGGCCAGTCGAAGGTCAGCGTCCAGTTCGCGATCGGCGCGGTGGTGCCGTTGGTGATGTCGACCTGGCCGACGTAGCCGTTGCCCCAGTCGTTGACGTCGCGGAACTTGACCGTGCACCCCGAGGAGGCCGGGGTCGCGGTGGTGAACGTCAGCGGTGCCGACGGGGCGGACTGGCGGCCGGCCGGATCCCGGGCGACCACGTTCACCGTGTAACGGCGGCCGGGCTGCAGGTTACCCACGGTCAGTGAGGTGGCGGTGGTCTCGCCGAGGAGTTCGGCGGCGCCGCCGTTCTGGCGGTATACCTCGTACTTCACCCCGGCGGTGGTGGCCGGCCAGGAGATGGTGGCGCCACGGTCGGTGACGGTCGCGGTCGGCTTGGCGGGCGCTCGCACCGTGCTGGGAGCCTGATGGGGGCGCAGGGTCAACAGACTGATGGAGTACGGGGCCAGCGTCTGCGTCGTGGCACTGCCGGCCGCGCCGGTCACCACGGCGGCGGCGCCGTTGGTGTACGTGGAGACGGTCGGCGTGGCCGGGGCGGGCGTGAAACCGTGGTAGTCGATGGTCACCGACCGGGCCGCCGACGGGTCCTTGTTGATCAGCAGAAGGGCCACGTCACCGTTGGCCCGGCGTACCGCATGGGCAGTGATCTCTTGATTGTCGCTGCCCGCGGCGATGAACCGGGCGCCGGGCCGGGCGAGGTCGCCGACCAGCGACAACGCGTGGTAGGGCGCGAACGGGGTGTTCAGCGGTGGCTGGCAGACCGTGTTGTCGGCGTTGCAGTTGCCGCTGGACAGCAGGCCGTAGTCGCCGTAGTCGGTCTGCCCGGCCACTTCGGAGACGGTGCCGAGCCCGTTGTGGGTGTTCCACCAGTGGACGGTGAAGACGCCCTGGGCGAGCAGCCCGCTGTAGACGTCGGCGAGGAACAGCGCCCCGGGCTGGGTGTTGCGGCCGATCTCGACGTTGGTCTCGGTCATGCTGATGCCGATCCGGTCGCCGGTGTCCCCGCCCCAGTTCCGCAGTTGCTGCCGGAGGAGGTGGACCGCGTCCTGGATCTGGGCGGGTTTGGTCAGGGTCTCCGCGGCTGTGGTGCCGCCGGGGTACCAGTGCACGTCCACGAAGTCGATCACCGACCCGGCCCGGCTGAGCACCTCCTGGTTCCAGCTGCCCTGGTCACCGGGGCCGACGATGGCGTCCGGCCAGTTCCCGGGCATCGTCAGCACGGCACCGATCCTGATGTCCGGGTCGACGGCCTTCATGGCTTTCGCGTACGCCAGGACCGTGGTCGCGTACTCCCGGGGGCTCTTGTCGGCGTGGTCGTCGGCCTCCCAGGCGGAACCGTAGTGGCCGTTGCCGTAGTTCTCGTTGCCGATCGTCCAGTAGCGCACGCCGTAGTCCTTGGTGACGTTGGCGTACCGCACCCAGGCGGCGGCCTCGGCCGCGGTGCCGGTGCCGTAGTTCGCGATGATCATCGGCTGGGCTCCGGTGCGCCGGGCCCCGGCCATGAACGTGTCGAAGTCGGTGTCGGGGGCGACGTAGCCGCCGGGCGCGGTGTGCGTCTCCCAGTGGTAGATGTCGGCGTACGAGCCGCCGGGGTAGCGGACCATGTTGACGCCCGCGTCGCCGAGCAGGTCGGCGACGGCGGGGGTGCCGAGCTGGGAGTCCCAGATGGCGTGGTTGACGCCGACGGCGACGTCACCGACGGTGGCGAGACCGGCCCGCACGTCGACGTCGATCCGGGCGTCGGGGGCGGCGGCGGTGACGGGGGAGGCGGGGACGACGATGGCGGCGGCGGCCGCGAGCAGGACGGCTTTCCAGGTGGTGTGCACAGGCACTCTCCGGGTTGAAGCAGTGGGAGCAGGGGATGGGAGCGCTCCCAATGCTCGGCTCCGGGAAAGACATCTGTCAATAAGTTGGAAACATGCAACCGGATCGGGACGGACGCGGTCTGGGTGGATGTGAAAACAGACAGAGCCGAACGAGATCGGCAGTTCGCCGTGTTCGTGGCCGAGCGGCGCGGGCCCATGCTGCACACCGCGCGGCTGCTGACCGCCGGCGACAACCACCTGGCCGAGGACCTCGTGCAGACCGCGCTGACCAAGCTGTTCGTCTCGTGGGCGTCGTTCCAGCAGGCCGAGAGCCCGAACGCGTACGTCAAGCGGGCCCTGTTCAACGCCCTGATGGACGAACGCCGGCGCATCTGGCGGCGGTTCGAACGGCCGGTCGCCGAGGTGCCGGAAGGTCCCGGCGCTCCCACCGCCGCGTCGACCGACCCGGAGCTGGCACAGGCCCTCCGGGCGCTGCCACCCCGGATGCGGGCGGCGGTGGTTTTCCGGTTCGTCCACGACATGGACGTGGCCGACACCGCCCTCGCCCTCGGCTGCTCGCCCGGAACCGTGAAGAGCCAGACCGCCCGGGCCCTGGACAAACTGCGCACCTCCCTCACCCCACTGATCCCGCAAGGAGCAACCCGATGAGCGACCTGCACACCCGGCTCAACCGCTTCGGCGGCCCCGTCCCGGCCGTCTCCGGTGACACCATCGCCGCCGACGTCGCCCGGGGGCAGCGTGCCGTGCGCCGCCGGCGGACCGCCCGGATCGCCGCCGGCTCGGCCTTCGGGATCGCCGCGCTGGCCGCCGCGGTCGCCGTGCTCGGCAGCACACCCGCCGTCACGTCCGGCACCACCGTGGCCCGGCCGGCGATCGGCGCCACCGTGGAGACCCTCAGACTCGTCGACTACCGCGGTGAGCAGCCGAAGAACTTCACCATCGCCAAGGTGCCGGAGGGCTTCTTCGTGCAGAAGGACTACTACGGCGGCCTGACCATCGCCCCGGACGCGGCCCGCCACCCGGGACCGGACGTGAACCCGTCGGTGGACACGCTCTACAACCCGGACGACTTCACCGGCAAGATCGCCGTCTACCTGGAGCCCAAGTCCTACCGGGGGGATCTGACCGGCGACACGGTCGACGTCGGTGGCCGGAAGGCGATCCTGCACACGATCGGCGCCACCACCCAGCTCATCATCTCGGTGTCCGGCGACGTGTACGCCACGGTCCAGGCCGACGTCCCGCTCACCCGCGGCCAGCTCCTGGAACTCGGCGCCGGGCTGACCGTCCACCAGTCCGCCATCGACCGGATGGGCCGGACGAAGGGCACCGTCGACAAGGACTGACCACCGTATCCTCATGACTCATGCGGATCACTGTGCTCGGCTCGGGCTCCTGGGGAACCACCGTCGCCTCCGTCCTCACCCGCCGCGACCACGAGTCGCTGATCTGGGCCCGGAACCCGGCCACCGCTGACGAGATCAACACCAAGCACAGCAACGATCGGTACCTCGCCGGTTTCCCGCTTCCGGAGCGGCTGCGGGCCACCGCCGATCTGGCCGAGGCCGCGGCGCACGCCGAACTGCTCGTCGTCGGGGTGCCGACCGGGGTCTTCCGGACCGTCCTGGACGAGGCCCGGCCGAGTCTGCACCCGTGGATCCCGGTGGTCAGCCTGAGCAAAGGGCTGGAACGGGACTCGCTGCTGCGGATGACCGAAGTGATCAAAGAGGTGCTGCCGGGGCATCCCGCCGCCGCGCTCACCGGGCCCAACCTGGCCAAGGAGATCATGGCCGGGATGGCGGCGGCCACCGTGATCGCCACCGAGGACCTCACCGTCGCCACCGAGATCCAGCGGATCTTCCGGCGGGGCCTGCTGCGTGTCTACACCAACCACGACGTGATCGGCTGCGAGGTCGGTGGCGCGCTGAAGAACGTGGTGGCGATCGCCACCGGGATCGCCCAGGGCCTGGGGGTCGGCGACAACACCCGGGCCGGGGTGATCTCCCGTGGGCTGGCCGAGCTCACCACCCTCGCCGTCGCGATGGGTGGTGAGCCGGCCACCCTGGCCGGGCTGGCCGGGATGGGGGACCTGGTGGCGACCTGCATCAGCCCGCACAGCCGGAACCGGCACGTCGGTGAGCAACTCGGCCGCGGGCGCAGCCTGGACGACATCCTGGCCGAGATGGGGCAGGTGGCGGAGGGGGTGAAGACGGTGCACGCGGCGGTTCGGCTGGCCGACCGGCACGGGCTGGCGATGCCGATCACCAGGACCATCCACCGGGTCGTCACCGGGGAGATCACCGCGGTGCACGCCTACGACGGTCTGTTGCGGAGCCACCCGGCCGGGCACGAGTCCGAACCCGGCTGAGGCTCCCGGAATCGTGCCGTGAGCTCGTGGGAGGGGATGCCGCCCCGGTGGGCGGCCATAGTCTTCGAGTCCAAGATCGACGAAATCGGAGACTCACGACATGCGTACCACGTTCAAGGCGGCCGTTCCTGCCCTCGCTCTGCTGACCGCCCTGACCGCTTGCGGCGGCAACACCACCGCCACCGGTACCACCGCGCCGGCGGCACCGGCGACGTCGGAAGCCGCGGCCGCGACCACCGCGGCCACCACGGCTGCGGCAACCACCGCGCCGTCCGTCGAGAAGGACAAGAGCGGGAACTCGTGCGCTCCCGGCGATCTCAAGGTCAGCATCGGTGCGCAGGGCACCGGGGAGAAGGACGAGAAGGGCATGGTCATCGTCACCAACGACGGCAAGAAGAACTGCACCGTCAAGGGCTGGCCGACGTTTGTCCTCTACAACCCGGCGGACGAGGCGGTGGACGTGCCCACCAAGCAGGTCAACGAGCCCGGCCCGGCCTCGACCGTCGAGATCAAGGCCGGTGGTTCGGCGTTCGCCGGTATCAAGTGGACCCAGTGCGACAAGGGTGACACCACCTGCGGCGTCGGCAACACCATCAAGTGGTCCCTCGACGGTGCCCCCACCACCCTGATCGCCGAACTGGACGGTTTCCCGGCGCCGGAGAAGGTCGGCATCACCATGAAGGCGCTCAAGATCGGCACCTTCCAGCCGAGCAATCAGGGCGTCACCGCCTGGTGAGGGCCTTCTCCCAGACCAGCCGCACCGCCGGCAGCACCTCGGACACCGCGGGGATGCCCAGGCCCGGCTCGCGCACTCCGACGGCGAGGGCCGGGGCCGACCGCTCCAGGGAACCGGCCATCCGGTCGATGTCGGTGATGATCGAACCGGTCAGCACCAGCACGCCGGTGTCGTCGACCTCGGTGCGCATGGTCCGGACCGTCCGCTGCCGGGCCTCGCGCAGCGAGTTCAGCAGGTCGTGCAGGCCTCCGGCGTCCGGCCCGGCGGCCGCGCCGCGTTCGGCGACGAGTGCGGCGTGTGCGGCGAAGGCGTCGGCGGCGGCGGTCAGGACCTGACCGAGCGGTGCCGGTACGGACGGCGTTCCGGGTGCGGCGACCGCGTCGAACATCGACCGAGCCACCGAGTTGACCTGCTGCACCCCGTGTTCCAGGGCACGCAGGGTCTGGTCCATCGGGTTGACCCGGGTCAGCGGGGTGGTCAGTGACCAGCGGGCCTGTCCGGTCAGCTCGTCGACGGCGGTGACCGCGACGGCCAGGTCCTCGTCCAGTTCCCGGGACCGGGCCAGCCACTGTTCGGCCTGTTCCCGGCGGTATCCGTCGCGGACCCCGGCACCCAGCTCCCCGAGCAGGCGGCCGATCTCGGCGGACAGGTGGGACAGTTTCAGCCGGGCCCGTTCCAGCGGGGTCGCGCCGCCGACGAGGGGTGACAGGATCACCCCGACCACGATGCCGAGCACCGTCGCCTCGATCCGCTGAGCCATCGACGCCTCGGTGACCATGGTGCCGCCGACCATGATGCTCAGGGCGGTCAGCGGCACGGTGGCCGAGTTGTCGCCGAGCCGCATCAGTTTCCCGGCGGCCAGTCCGCAGGCGGCGATCGCCGCGACCGACCACGGGGACAGCCCGAACGCACCCCACACGGCGACCATCACGGCGATCCCGGCAACCGTGGCGATCAGCCGTTTCGCACCCTCCCGCAACGACGCGTGCGAGCTCATCTGTATCGACAGCGTCGCCGAGATCGCGGCCAGCACCGGGCCGGCCAGACCCAGGGTCTGCGCCGCGGCCAGGGCGATGCCCGCGGCCGCCCCGGTCACCAGTACCGACCGCGCGGAGGCTGCCTCCACCCGGTTCCGGCACCGGCGGGCCAGCCGCCGGACCGGCGCCGGCAGGTGCGGGCGCAGCCGGGACAGCAGCGCCCGGCAGGTCAATTCGACCGCCGGCCGGACCTTGCGGCGCAGCAGGGTGGCGACGATCGCGCAGAGCACGAGACCGGCGGCGACGAGGGTGAGGGGATCGATGCTGGTGAGGAGGGCTTGCGGAGACAAGAAAACGGCTTTCTCTCTTTGTCGGGCGGATCATCCGGCAGATCCCGGGTGGATCCCGGGCGGATCATCCGGCGGATTCCGGGTGGGTGGTCCGGCAGATTTCCGGGCGGATCTTCTGATGAAAACTATCGCCGGAAACTGTGCAATCTTTGGAATTCGGGCGAATGTGACGGGCGTCGCGCCCACTCGGGGGACTTCTCTCAGTTCCGTGGTGAACGGACCGACAGTCCGAGCATGAGGAGCCTCGGGAGTACGGGTGGGAGGGCGACGCCTCGGGCCGTACTCCTGCTCCTGGTCGTGATCGTGGCGCTCCAGGCCCTCGGCTGGGTGCGGCCCGGCTGGTATCCGGTACTGCTCGGGGGCTCGCTGGCGGTGGTGGACACGCTGGGCGTGGTCTACCTGCTGCGGGTGGCCCGGCTCGGGCTGAACACGCTGTCCTGCCGGGTCGGTGCGCTGGCCCGCGGGCTCGGTGTCGTGAACGCGCTGCTCTTCGTGGCGTGGGCGGCCGGCGGTCCGTCGTGGATGTGGTGGGCGGCGACCGCGGCGCACGTGGCCGGGATGGCGCTGCTCGGTTTCTCCACGGTGCTCGGCCCGCTGACCCGGTTGAGCGGACCGCACCGGCAGGCGTTCGTCGCCGAGATGGTGGCCGTCGGTGCCGCCGCCGTCATGATCATCTGGTGGGTGGGGCTGGACCCGGCGCTGTGGACCGGCCGCCCGGACCGGGCCTGGATCGTGCTGGCCGGCCTGCCGATCGCCGATCTGATGCTGGCCATGGCGATCGCCGCGATGCTGCTGCGCGGTGTCGTCACGCACTGGCGTGACCCGATCTCGATCCTGCTCGCCGGCATGACACTGGCCATCCTCACCGACACCGCCTGGGTGGCGAGCCTGCCCGCCGCCGCCGATCACGCGGCCGGGCCGGGCGGCGGGACCGTGCTGGTCGCCACGCACGTGCTGCTCACCCTGTCGCCGCTGATGTCCGGTTCCGGGATCGGCAGCGTCACCGACCGGCCCCGGCGTACCGGACCGCCCCGCTGGGTGGCGTACCTGCCGCTCGGTGCCCTGGTGTCCGGGGTGGCGCTGCTGCTCGGGGTGATCGTGGTGACCGCCGGGTTCCTCCGCTGGAGTGGCCTGATCGTCGCCACCGGCGTGATGATCGCGGCGGTCGCCGCCCGGCAGTGGCTGGAACTCTCCACCACCCAGGCCCGGGCCAGCCGTGATCTGGAGACCGGGCTGGCCAGCCGGGCCGCCCTCAAGGACGCCCTGGCCGGGCTGGTCCGGGCCCGGGAGACCTGCGCGGTCCTGGCCATCGCGGTACCACCCGGTGGAACCGTCCCGGACGTGCTGCGCTCCTGCGTGCGGGCCGACGACCTGGTCGCCCGGCTCGGCGACAGCACCTTCGGTGTGCTGATCAGTGAGGCCGCGGTGGTCGGCGAGGCCACCATCGTCGCCCAGCGGATCCTGGCGGCCCTGCCGGACTGTGCCGTCGGGGTCGCTGTCGGCCGCACCGACGAGCCCGCCAAGACGGTGCTGCGCAACGCCGAGATCGCCCTGAACCACGCCCGGCGCACCGGTGTCGCCACCTTCGTCGTCCACGAACCCGGTATGAACGACCGCCGGGCCGCCGACGCCGCCCTCGCCGAAGCCCTCGAAGGTGCCTTGGAGCGCGGCGAGTTCACCATCCTCTACCAGCCGATCGTCGAACTCACGACCCGCCGGATCGTGGCCGTGGAGGCGCTGCTGCGCTGGCGGCACCCGCTGCACGGTGACGTGTCACCGGTCAACTTCATCCCGGTCGCCGAACGGTCCGGCGAGATCGTGCCGATCGGCCTGTGGGTGCTCGAACAGTCCTGCCGGCAGGCCGCCGCGTGGCGGGCCGAGGGGATCGACCTGACCGTCACCGTCAACGTGTCACCACGTCAGCTCCAGGAGCCGAACCTGGCCCGGGACGTGCTCGCCGCGCTGGCGGACACCGGCCTGCCCGCCGCCAATCTGGTCGTCGAGGTCACCGAGTCGGCGATGGTCAACGAGGCGCTGGAGATCGCCGCTCTGCGTACCCTGCGGGCCGCCGGGGTCCGGATCGCCATCGACGACTTCGGCACCGGCTACTCCTCACTGCAGTACCTGACCCGACTGCCGGTCGACATCCTCAAGATCGACAGGAGTTTCGTGGCCCAGCTCGACGGCACCGCCGAGGGGTCGGCCATCGCCGAGGCGGTCGTCCGGCTCGCCCAGATCCTGCGCCTGACCACCGTCGCCGAAGGCATCGAGGAGGAGACCCAGGCCCGCGAGCTGGCCGACCTCGGCTCCCAGCGTGGGCAGGGCTACCTGTTCTCCCGGCCGGTACCCGCAGACCGCATCCCGGAACTGGCCACCGCTGTGACGTACACCGGCTTCCAGCAATTGTCCGCATGACGGCCACCCGTATGCCGATGGAGGGGTCATGACGGCGGTTCTCTCCATTGCGGCGATCTTCGGGGCTGCCGTGGTGATCTCGGCTGCGGTCTCGGTGTCGGCCTGGCGGCGCCGGCACGAGGCCACCGGTTACCTCTCCATCGCGGTGCTGGCGTCCGGATCGGTGTGGTGGTCGGTGATGTCCATGATCACCCTGTTCTGGCGGGACCCCACCGCCGCGCTGTGGGCCATCTCGCTCACCTACGTGGGCGTGTTCCTGCTGGTCGGCGGCTGGTGGGTGACGTCCAGGGCGCTCGCCGACCGGTTCTGGCGGCTGCGCCCGCGGACCGCGGTGATCCTGGCGATCGAGCCGGTGCTCTGCACGATCGCGCTGGCCACCAACCCGTGGCATCACCTGTTCATCGACCATCTGAAGCCGACGAGCGTCGGTGGGGCGTACGCCGCTGTCTTCGGTCCGCTCTTCTGGGTGCACGCCCTCTACTGCTATGCCATGCTCACCGTCTCCGGCGTCCGGGTGTTCCGGCTCTTCATCAGGGGCGCCGGCCGTAAACGCGGCTACCTGCTGGCCGTCCTCACCACCCTGCCGTCGGTGGTGGTCAACCTGATCGGCATCCTGTCCGGCGGCACCCTCGTCGACCTGACCGCCATCGGCCTGGCCGCCGGTGCCCCCGTCATGTACTGGATGGTCCGCCACGACTCGGCCCCGTCCACCGCCCCGGTCTCCCATCACGACCTGTTCCGGATCATGTCCGACCTGGTCATCGTGGTCGACGGGGAACGCCGCATCCTGGAGACCAACCCGGCCGCGCAGCGTTTCCTGGACAAGGCCGGCCGGCTGCCGGACGTCTTCGGCGAGCTTCCCGCCGACGGGCACAGCGAATTCACGATCAACGACTGCGCCGGTACGGGTACCGACCTCAGCGTCCAGATCAGCGCGGTCACCGGCCGCCGCCGCAGCCACACCGCCTGGGTCCTGGTGGCCCGGGACGTCACCGAGGACAACAACCGGCGCCGTGCCCTGGAGGTGGCGAACGCCCGGTTGCACACCCAGGTCGCCACCATCGAGCGGCTCCGCGCCGACCTGGCCGAGCAGGCCGCCCGCGACCACCTGACCGGACTGCACAACCGCCGGCACCTGATGACCGCCCTGGAGGAGCTGTCCGGGAGCGGCCGCCGGTTCGGGTTCGCCCTGGTCGACATCGACCACTTCAAACAGATCAACGATCGGTACGGGCACATCACCGGCGACGACGTGCTGGTCCGGGTGGCGCGGCTGTTGTCCGCGGTGGTCCGCCCCGGTGACCTGGTGGCCCGGTACGGCGGCGAGGAGTTCGCCATGGTGCTCGCCGACTGCGGCCGGGAGGAGGCGGCGGCCCGGATCGACGAGGTGCGCCTGTCGATCCGGGACGGCGACCACTGCGGTGTGCCGGTGACGGTGAGCGCCGGGGTGGCCGACTCCACCGGCGCCGCCGGTCTGCGGGAGCTGGTGCACGCCGCGGACATGGCCCTGTACGCGGCCAAGGAGGCCGGCCGGGACCAGGTCCGGGTGGCCGGCCTCAGCCCGCAGCCGGTTCCAGCAGGTGGTTCAGTCCGATGATCTCGAACAGCCGTTTCACGATGCCGGCCGGATTGGCGATCCGGAAGTCCAGTCCGGCCCGGTCGGCCGCCTGATAGCCGTCGATGATCCCGCCGAGCGCCTCGGAGTCGATGAACCGCACCCCGGCCAGGTCGACGACGATCCGGTCGCCGGCGGCCTCCTCGACCACGGCCAGCAGACGGGCGGTCAACTCGTCGCGGGTGTCGATGTCGAACTCCCCGGCGAGCAGCACGCGGCGAGTCCGGTCGAGGACCGGCGCGAGGGTGATGGTGAAGTAGTCGTCCTCCGGCACGGTATTTGTCTACCAGCAAACTGTTGCGTTCACCTCTCGAGGGGGAAGGACGCCCAGATGTGCTTGGTGCCGGGAGTGGCGTACCAGCCGACGTCCAGGGAGAACGCGCGGGCCAGCAGCAGGCCGCGGCCACCCTCACCCAGCGGGCGTTCACCGGCCGGCTCCGGGATCGAGGTCAGGTCGTGGTCGGCGACGTCGAGGATGATCTGATCGCCGTCCTCCAGCAGGCGGATCTCAGTCGGCGGCAGGCCGTGCCGGATCGCGTTGGTGGCCAGTTCGGTGGCGACCAGCACGATCCGGTCGATCACCTCGTCCGGGTCGTGTGAGACGAGGACCAGCGCGTCCTGCAGTGCGGCCCGTAACACCCGCAACTCGGTGGTGCTGGTGAGCGTCCACTGGTGCAGCGGGCGGGCGGTTGGCGGCGGTGAGGCGACACGGATCCGTTCCACCCGTGCTCCTGTGCCCAGCCGGATCGAGGATTACGCACGCCATCTCCCACGATCGGCGTGACGGGCGCATCAT
>DATMVU010000928.1:0-2883 GCA_035562875.1 Actinoplanes sp.
AGGTGGCCACCCGCGGAGACGTCGACGATCCGCCGCTGCGCACCGAGGCGGTCGACGCCTGGACCGGGACGACAGTGCCGATCGTCGATCCGGAGCGGACCCGGCGGGTGTGGTTCGCCGAGGTGGGCGCGGCGGCGACGACGATCTCGGCGAACTTCGGGGACGCGGATCCGAACAACGAACTCGTCGAGATCAACGTACGGCGATCGGTGTTCTATCCCGAAGTGCATCACCTCGACTACATCACCGTGCGGGGTTTCGAGCTGGCGCAGGCGGCCTGCCCGTGGACCCCGCCGACCGCCGACCAGCCCGGGCTGATCGGCCCGAACTGGGCCAAGGGCTGGATCATCGAGGACAACCACATCCATGACGCGAAATGCTCGGCGATCTCGATCGGCAAGGAGGCGTCGACCGGGCACAACTTCGCCACCGAGCGTGGTGACAAACCCGGCTACCAGTACCAGCTCGAATCGGTCTTCGCGGCCCGGCAGATCGGCTGGGACCGCGAACACGTCGGGTCGCACGTCATCCGCCGCAACCACATCCACGACTGCGGGCAGAACGGCATCGTCGGCCACCTGGGCTGCGTGTTCTCCACCATCGAGGACAACCACATCCACGACGTCGCCACCAAGCGCGAGTTCTACGGCTACGAGATCGGCGGCATCAAGCTGCACGCGGCGATCGACGTGGTGATCCGGCACAACCACATCCACGACACCACCCTCGGCATCTGGCTGGACTGGCAGACCCAGGGCACCCGGATCACCCGCAACGTCCTGCACGCCAACAACCGGGACCTGTTCGTCGAGGTCAGCCACGGCCCCTACCTCGCCGACCACAACGTTCTCGGCTCACCCGCGGCGCTCGAGCTGTTCAGTCAGGGTGGCGCCTTCGTCAACAACCTCATTCTGGGCACGGTACGACTGGAGCAGGTGCTCGACCGGGCCACGCCCTACCACCGCCCGCACAGCACCCAGGTCGCCGGCTACGGGGTGATCGTCGGCGGGGACGACCGCTGGATCGGCAACGTGTTCGCCGGTGCCGACCCGGCGAACGCGTACGGCCCGGTCGCCGAGGGTGCCGGCCCGCCGATCAGCGGTCTCGCCGGATACGACGACCACCCGGCGTCGTTCGCCGAGTTCCGGCAGCGTGTCGACCGTCCCGGCGACCACCAGCGGTTCCTCGGTGTCAAACAGCCGGTCTACACCCGGGACAACGTCTACGCCCCCGGCGCGGCCCCGTTCACCGGCGAGACCGATGCCCGCGTCCTGACCACCGGCACCGCGGTGATCGTCACCGAAGGCGACACCGTCCTGCTGGTGACCGACCTGCCGGAGATCACCCGGCTGGCCGCTGTCACCGGCAGCGACCTGGAACGGGTGCGCCTGGCCGACGCCGACTTCGAGGAACCGGACGGCACCCCGGCCCGGATCGACGTGGACGTGACCGGCCACCACAAACCGGCCGGCGAACCGTTCCCGGCCGGCCCGGTCGCCGCCCTCACCACCGGCCGGAGCCGCGTCCGGATCTGGTAGCCACCCGGGGGATCCTCAAGTGGCGGCCCGCGGAACCGATGAGCGTCGGCATCATCGGAGTTGAGGAGGGCTCTTGCCGACTCGCAGGACACCGCCGGCCCGGCACCGTCGTTCCGCACCGGGGGTGCCGGCGATCCTTCCGGCGTTCGGCCTACTCTACCTCGCGGTGCTGTTCCCGTCCGTGCTCAACCTGTTCACCAGCCTGTCCTGGTACGAGCAGTCCGCCGAGGCCGCCCGGTTCGTGTTCGGTGTGTTCGGCCTGGCCGCCGCGGTCCGTGCGGCCCGGGCACCGGCGCTGCCGGCCCGGCTGCGGCAGGCGTGGGGCGCGGTCGCCGCCTGCTTCGCCACCCTGGTGGTGGCCGTACCGCTGCTGATGGTCCTCGGGGTCGGCGGGGAGACCCGCTGGGACGACGCCGTGCACGTGGTGTTCGTGGTGGCACTGCTGATCGCCCTGCAACGGTTCCCGCTGGCCCCGACCAGCCGCCGGGACCGGGTCAAGGCGGCGATCGACGCGCTGACCGTGATGGCCGGCGGGTCGGTGGTCCTCTGGTACTCCACGATCGGCCCGCTGCTGCAACGGTCCAGTCTGTCCGGAGAGCTCCTGATCAGCGCCGTCGTGCACCCGCTCGGCGACCTGGCCCTGCTGTTCAGTGCCGTCCGGGCCCTGCTGCGGGGTGCCGACGACGCCGCCCAGCAGCCGCTGCGACTGCTCACCGCCGGAACCCTCGTCCTGTTCACCGGCGACGCCGTGCACGGCTACCTCAGCGGGCACGACGGCACCGTCACACAGTCCTCCTGGCAGTTCGTCGCCTGGATCACCGCTGACGCACTGCTCGCCGCCGCGGCCCTGGCCCAGACCCGGGCCGGCCGCACCACGTCCCCGCTCTCGGATCCGCGCCGCACCCTCGCCGCCGGCCGGTACCTGCCGTTCGTCACGGTCGCCGTGGCGCAGGTGCTGATGCTGGGGCAGGCCTGGGCGGACGGCCGGTTCTTCCCGTGGGGCGGGCTCGCGATCGGCGGGGCGGTACTCAGCGTGCTCGTCCTCTACCGGCAGACGCTCGTCCAGCGGGAGAGTGACGAGCGGGCGCTCACCGACGGGCTGACCGGGCTGGCCAACCGGACCATGTTCCGCCGGACGTCGTACCGGGCCCTGTCCCGCGGCCGGCGGACGGCCGTCCTGGTGATCGACATGAACGGATTCAAGGAGATCAACGACACCCTCGGCCACCAGACCGGCGACCGGGTCCTCGTCGAGTTCGCCGCGGTGCTCCGGCGCTGTGTTCCGGGGCCGGGCCTGCCGGTGCGCCTGGGCGGTGACGAGTTCGCGGTGATCCTGCCCGGAATC
>DATMVU010000929.1:0-1586 GCA_035562875.1 Actinoplanes sp.
GCGCCAGCGCGGCCATGGTCGTCGGATGACCGAGCCAGCCGATCGTTTTCCCCCGTGTGGTGTCCATGCCGGACACCATGCCGACCGGTAGTCACGAGATCGACACGCCGCGACACCTGTTAGAAATCACGGTCGGGCGGCGGGTAGCCGTGATGTGGGAAGAGGCATTGGTCGCAGGAGGACGGGTCGCCGGCGTAGTCGCGGGCCGCCGTCACCCAGTGGCGCACGGCACCGTGCCAGTCCCGGTTGCGCCGGTCGGCGTAGCGGCACGACCGTTCCGGGGCGACCATCGGCCATACCGCCGGATCCGACGGGCCGAGGTGGAAGTGCGGGAACGGGTGGGCCCAGTGGTGGCCTCGGTCGCCGGTGTGGCCCGGCTGCTCGGCCGGGCTCGGGGACGTGTGGAAAAGTCGCAGCTCGGCGACGGTGCCGTGGAACTTCGTCACCGGGCCACCGGGGATCCGCCAGTCCGGGCCGGGGGCGTCGGCCGGTGTGGTCGGGGAGTGGTCCCACACCCACAGGTCGCTGCCGGAGCCGATGAGATAGCAGTATTCGCCACCGGCGGCCGACGCGACCATCGGCAGGCCCGGATGGTCCGGATCGGCGAGCACCTCGAAATACCCGTCGTCGTTCCGGGCGATCGTCCGGTAGCCGAGCGCGCGCACCTGGTCGGCCGGGCTGTCGGCGGAGAACCGGATCGCCTGGGCGCGCCGGAAGTCGTCCGGGTCGGAGAGGTCCGCGGCGATATCCCGATCGGTGCCGTCGGTCGCGTGGACGTTGATCGACTCCGGGCCCTGCCACCATTCCGGAGTCGCGTAGACCAACCACCGGGCCTTCTCCCGCCAGTGCGACTCGAGACTGTCGGCGCCCCGGATCGGGGCTGCCCCGTCGTGCACGGCGAAGCCCCGCACAGTGATCCCGACACCGTGGAACGTGATGCCGTCGGGCCAAGCGCGGAGCACCCCGGACAGGTGATTCTCGGACCCGGCGAGAAACGTCCACTCGTCGTCCACGGGGACGGTGCGGGCGCTCCGCGGTTCGTAGCCGTCGTTGTGATAGATCCCCGCAACGAATGGGTTGATATTCCCACCGGCCAGATACGGATTCACCACCGGTGGCCGGGCCGCCAGAGTCAGCGTCCGCGGTGTCCGAGAAGGGCTGGCAGGCATCCGCCGCCGAAAGGGATTACGCACGCTGACGAAGGTAGCCGCCCTCGGCTCACCGGAACCAGGTCTCGAATGTCAGCGGATGCTCTCCGCTGTTCAGTCCGACGTCGCCGTAGAGCCTCCCACGATGTCCATCATGGGCTCGGCCGTTGGGCAGAGCGTCGGACTGCCGGCAGCCACGTTGCGGAGAGACCTACCCAGGATCGGGCGGCCGGGTCCCTATCAGCGGTCTCGCCGACGCCACCCGGCCCGGCGACAACACCCCCCGGATCATGCGAACGGCAGGGGCAGTAAGAGCGACCGGCAATAGGCGTCACTTGAGTCGGCGGGTGGTGGGCCGGGTGTCCCAGCGGTAGAGGATCCGTGCTCGTTGGATGAGTTGACGTACGGTGACGATCGCTGCTGCCAGGTACAGGTAGA
>DATMVU010000930.1:0-1600 GCA_035562875.1 Actinoplanes sp.
CAATGCGACCATCCCAAACCCTGATACAAGGGGGATGGACCTCCTACCTGCGGCGGCTGCTCTTGAGAACGCGTTGGCCGAGAACCCTCACGCAAGTGAATCTGTTCAACGCGCCGTACGTGGAGTCATCGACACGTTCTATTCCGCGATGGCTGGTTACGGCAAGGTCCGGCCCCGCGGTCTTGCCGAGGTTCCCCCGAAATACGAGCCGGAGGACGCCGGAGCGGCTTACGAACAGGCGTGGACCGTGTGCGGGCTGGACCGGTAGTAGCTCGGGGTGAGGAGAACACAATGCCTGCTGCTGGATCGTTCGGTGGCGCGGGTGATATTCAGCGTCCGCCTGGCGTAGGCGCTGAGATGGCAATCGGTGAGTTCTGGCCGAGCATCTCCGAGAACGACATTCAGAGTGTCGCTGATGAGCACCGGGCCGCGGCGAATAGGTTTTCCGACTACGGCGACACGCTCAAACGCAAACGGCGCGAGAGTCCAGACCTTTTGCAGGGGCAGGCCGGCGTCGCGCGGGTCGACCGGCTCACCGAGATGATGCGCCACGCCTACGCCGTGGCCGATCATCTCGGTTCGAAGGCGGTCACGGCGGGTGAGTACAAGAGCACCGTCGTTGGCTTGAAAATGGCACTCACCGCGATAGGTGATGCCGCACAAAACGATTGGGAGACAGCGCAAAAGAACAAGACACCGTTCTCTGTTGAACGGTACAAAGCGGAAGCGGCCACAGTACAGTCCGTCGCACTCGGAGACATCGCCGCCGCTCCACCACCACGGCCGATGCCTGGTAAGGACAACGAACAAGGCGCAACTCCAGCCAGCAACGAACAGGAGAAAGATCGACCTCGGGAGCTTGGAAAAGGTGCGCCCGACGACGACAAGGATGCTGGGGAGACGAGTGCAGACGCAGATAAAGAGCGGACCCCTGGGACTGGTGGCAGCACGGCCGGGAGCAGCGATGAGTTAGCTGACCCACGCCACCAAGGAGAAGAAGGAAGTGACGCCCTGCGGAGCGCTTACAACGGCCTGACCACACAGCCAACGATGTCTACACCCCCCAGTGGGATGGGTCTCCCAACCACCGGAATGCCCACGGCCGGTTCCGGCGTGGGAAGCGGCGGCGTGGGTAGTGGCATAGGTGGTATGCGGCCGCCGCAGGTGCCGTCGGGTTTGAGTGGGGGTTCGTTGAAGGATGCGGCGACGGCTCCGGCTTCGTCGATGTCGGAGGCCTTGAGCAGTAATCCGTTGACGAGTAACCCGAATCCGTTATCGAGTGCGGCGGGTAGCTTCCAGTCGGGGCTCGCATCGGGTATGGGTGCATCGGGCGCGGTGTCTCCGACACCCCCGCTGGAGAAATTCGCAGGCCCGCATCCTTCTTCGGCTGCGGCTCCGTCGCCAGGTGGTGGGCAGGTTCCGGTGGTTCCTGCTCAGGGAGCGGGCGCGGCACCGGCCCCGTCCGCGCCGAGTGGACCGGCTCCTGGTGGTGGCGGGAACGCGCCGGCTGCTCCTGGCGGCGGTGGTGGAGGCGGTCTGATGCCATATGTGCCGCCGGGCGGTGGCGGTGCGGTGCCGCCACCGGGTGCGGCGACGTTGC
>DATMVU010000931.1:0-5308 GCA_035562875.1 Actinoplanes sp.
GAACCTCCCCGGAGGCGATCGTCCCCGGCGGCGGCAGGATCACCGTGACGCCGGTGCCGTCGCCGGTCCAGTGGCCCCCGAAGGCCGAAAGCAACTGTGGGGTCGTCACGAGGCAAACGTACCCGGGAACGACGTTCCGACCGGGATAGCCGGGGTATTCACTCGGCTCGACCCCGAATTGATACAGATCGGATCATAAAGTCATGGAACCTACCGTTCCCGGTCCTGCCGAGAAGCAACCCGCCGAGACCAGCCCGCTCAACGGCGCCACCGGAGGCCTCCAGAGCGGGGAGCATCTGACCACCGCCCACGGTGTCCGGATCCCCGACACCGACCACTCCCTCAAGGCCGGCCCGCGTGGTCCCGCCCTCCTCGAGGACTTCCACCTGCGGGAGAAGATCACCCACTTCGACCACGAGCGGATCCCGGAACGAGTGGTCCACGCCCGTGGCTCCGGGGCCTACGGCACCTTCACCTCGTACGGGACCGCGGCGTCCGTGACCAGCGCCGGATTCCTCGCCGAGAAGGGCCGGGAGACCGACGTGTTCGCCCGGTTCTCCACCGTCCTCGGCTCCCGTGGATCCGCCGACACGGTCCGGGACGTACGCGGCTTCGCGGTCAAGTTCTACACCGGCGAGGGCAACTTCGACCTGGTCGGCAACAACATGCCGGTCTTCTTCATCCAGGACGCGATCAAGTTCCCGGACCTGATCCACGCCGCCAAATGGCACCCGGATCGGGAGATCCCGCAGGCGCAGACCGCGCACGACACGTTCTGGGACTTCGTGTCCCTGCACACCGAGGCCACCCACCACGTGTTCTGGGCGATGTCCGACCGGGGTGTGCCGCGTTCCTACCGCACCATGGAGGGCTTCGGCGTCCACACGTTTCGTCTCGTCAACGTTGACGGCGACACGTCACTCGTCAAGTTCCACTGGAAGCCGATCGCCGGGGTGCACTCGCTCACCTGGGAGGAGACCCAGCTGACCGCTGGCATGGACCCCGACTTCCACCGCCGCGACCTGGCCGACTCCATCGACGCCGGGCTCTACTACGAGTACGAGCTGGGCATCCAGGTCATGCCGGACACCCCCGACGAGACCTTCGAGGGCATCGACCTGCTCGACCCGACGAAACTCGTGCCCGAGGAACTCGCCGCCGTCCAGCCGATCGGCAAGCTGGTCCTCAACCGGAACCCGGACAACTTCCACGCCGAGACCGAACAGATCGCCTTCCACATCGGCAACCTGGTACCCGGCATCGAGGTCACCAACGACCCGCTGCTGCAGGGCCGGCTCTTCTCCTACCTGGACACCCAGCTCAGCCGGCTCGGCGGCCCCAACTTCACCCAGCTGCCGGTCAACCGCCCGCACGCCCCCGTCAACGACAACCTCCGCGACGGCATGCACCAGAGCGCCGTCCACCGGGGCATCGCCCCCTACCTGCCGAACAGCCTCTCCGGCGACGAGGGCCCGGTGCAGGCCGGCGCCGCGTCACCCCAGGACCGACCCGGCCCGTCCACCGACGGCGGCTACGTCCACCTGCCGAAACCGGTGAACGGCGAGAAGATCCGCGCCAACCCGGCATCGTTCGACGACCACTACAGCCAGGCGGCGCTCTTCTACCACAGCCTCAGCCCGATCGAGCAGGACCACGTCACAGAGGCGTTCACCTTCGAACTCAGCAAGTGCTACGAGCAGCCCATCCGGGAACGGATGCTGACCGTCCTGGCGAAGGTGGACACCGAGTTGACCGCCCGGATCGCGGCCGGTCTCGGCCTGCCCGCCCCCGACGGGACGCCGCCGGCCGCAGTGACGCCGTCGCCCGCGCTCGCCCAGATCGACGGCCGGACCTGGCCCGTCACCGGCCGGGTGGTCGGCGTGATCGGCACCCCGGCAACCGACGTCTCGGCGTTGCAGCAGGCCCTGAAAGCCCACGGCGCGGTGGTACGCCTGATCGCGCCGGCCGGAGGCGAAGGGGTGGAACGCACCTTCCAGACCGCACGATCCGTCGAGTTCGACCTGGTGCTGGTCACCTCGGCCACCACCGACCAGCGGGTGACGGTACTGCTGCAGGAGGCGTACCGCCACGCCAAACCCATCGCCGTCACCGGCGACGGCCGGCAGACTCTGACCACGGCCGGCATCAACCCCGGCGCCCCCGGAATCCTCACCGAACCCGGGGCGGAGGAGATCGTGGCGGCGCTCAGCGCCCACCGGGTCTGGGACCGGTTCTCCTCGCTCAAGCCGTCCTCACCCACCCCGGGGTCCTGAACCCACCACTGTCGGGGCGGCACCTCGGTTCCGCACGCAAGAGTTGATCCGGTGCGTTGACTGGATCAACTCTTGCGAAGTACAGACTTGATCAAGTCAACATAAGTCGAGGTCGGACGGCTGGGTCCGGTTGCCGTTCGGGCCAGCCGCCGGCCGGGTCCGGCCCACCGGCGCCAGCCAGGTTCCACCCGGATCGGCCCTCCTCAGCCGGGTCCGCCTTCCGCTTTACCTCGGCCGGAGCCGCCTGCTTACGCCGGGCCCGCCTACCTCCGCCTGGTCAGTATCTGATCGAGGCCAGGGCCAAACCGGCGAGGCTACAGAAAACGGTCAACCAGGCCAACGGCAGGAGGGCAAAGGCAGCCAGCCCGAGAATTCCCGACGGAGAAACACTCAAAGCCAGAACGGCAGCGCCGATGAAGACGACTGTGGCGATCGCCGCCAACTGGAGAAAGGTGCGGTTGGCAGGGGCTCGGTCGAACATGGCGGGCTCCGGGGGGTGCGACGTTCCAGGGTAAGCCGCAACCCTCCCCTACCCACTGATTCCCGACATCCCCCGCGCCGCCCGTTCTCTCCACCGTCCGTAGCCGGTTTCCCACCTTTCTACGGAGGCCGCGCTCCCCGAACCCGTGCCCCGCCAGCCAGGCCCAGACCCACGGGCCCTGCGGCCGACCGAACAGCCCACGCCTCGCCGAACCGGTGACCGGCACCGGTGCCGGTGCCGGTCACCGGGAATGACGGCGGCGGCGTTCAGGGGTGAAGATTTCTCCACCAGAGCGGCGGGACCGGCCCGACCACATGCGATGACGGCTGAGCCGGATGGAGTCCCAGGCGGCGGAGTGCGCTCGCCTGGATCTGCCAGGTGTACCGGCCCCGGGATCCTCCGGTATCCGGATCCCTTCCACAGGCCAGGTGACCCCGGACCTCACCGGCCTGGAACGGAATCCAGTCGATTCCCCGCCGAGCCAGTCAAACGGCAAGCGGCGGGATGCCGCGGCTGGAGCCGCCACTCTCGTGAACCAGAACTGTCACCCATTCGGTCATGCCGCCACTATAGAAACCTGGCCGGCACGACCCGAGACCTGGACCAGACGATCAGATCGAGGCCCCGGCACCGATTTCAGTCGGCCTCGCCTGGAACTCATGCCCACTTCGGCCACGCCCCGCCTCCAGCCCCGACGATCGGAAGTACTCATATTCCGGAGATGTCCAGTGGCTCAGGGAGCGAGAACGCCCTCCGACCGAGCCGGGCCAACAATCCACTCCACCTTCAGATGGGGACACCGGGGATCCGGTCGTTCCGCCACAACGGAACCCGATCGAAGTAGCCGAATGTGGCCGGTCGACGCCCGGTCCCTCAATCCGGATCACAGCGCCGAGATCCGGCAGGACCGGCCCCGGCCGTCCTCGACGGCACCCTTACCGTGCAGGTGAGAGAAGGAAATGCCCGGCACGCCCGGCTGACCGACAACCCGGCACGCGGCTGGACTTGACCGACGATCCGGCACGCCCGGTCAACGAGTCAGCGGCCCGAGCCGCAGGGAGGGGCGGGAAGGCCGGATCTCTCCGGCATCGGGTCACTCGCGGGCATGGCGGTACCGGAGATGAAAGGCGGCCGGGCCGACCGGCGATCCGGTGCGGCCCGGCCGCTGGGTCAGTGGGCGGCGTGGTCAGGGTGAGCGATGGCGGGTTTCTCCCGGACCGGATCGCTTGTCGGTGTGGCGGTGTCGGTGGGGCGGCCAGGGATGTGGGGCAGCGCCGCCGGGTGCCCGGTGGTGATCTCGATGCGGCGCGGTTTGGCGGCTTCGGCGCGCGGGATGGTCACGGTGAGCACGCCGTCGTTCCAGGTGGCGTCGATGCGGGACAGGTCGAGGCCGTCACCGAGGGTGAAGCGGCGTTCGAAGGTGCCGGTGGCACGTTCGCGGCGCAGCCACTGGACGTCGGCGTCGGTGCGGGCGGAGCGTTCGGCCCGGATGGTGAGGACGCGGCCGTCGACGTCGACAGCGATCGAGCCGGGATCGATGCCGGCCAGGTCGCAGTGGAGGACGAAATGGTCACCGGAGCGGTACAGATCCGTCGGCATGGCGACGGCGGCGGTGCCGGGGATCGCGGGGGCACCGAGCATGCGGTCGGCCAGACGGTCGAGCTCGCGGAAAGGATCGAAAGTCAGCACCACGATCAACCTCCTCGAAGTGGCCGCCGGACGGTCCGGCGGTACGTGGCGCTCGGCTGACAAAACTCGCCGAGGTCGGTGGTCATCTGTCTCTGAGCAGCACCGACAGATAATTTTTTAGCACTACCCCCGACCGAGTGCCAACCCTTCCGCCAAGATTTTTTCCAGGCCTCGCGGGGTGGGTAGGTTGAACACATGAGCATTGGTTTCGGGGTTTTCGTGCCGCAGGGCTGGCGGATGGATCTGGTCGAGATCGAGGACCCGATCGAGCAGTACGAGGCGATGACGGCGGTGGCGAAGCTGGCCGACGCCGGGCCCTGGGACAGCGTCTGGGTGTACGACCACTTCCACACCGTTCCCGAGCCGACGATGAACACCGTGTTCGAGGCGTGGACCGTCACGTCGACGTTGTCGCGGGACACCAGCCGGGTGAACATCGGCCAGATGGTCGGCTGCAACGGCTACCGGCATCCGGCGCTGTACGCGAAGATCGCCTCCACGGTGGACGTGGCCAGCCACGGCCGGCTCTACGCGGGCCTGGGTGCCGGCTGGTACGAGCACGAGTGGAAGGCGTACGGCTACGAGTGGGCCGAGGTCCCCGAGCGGATGGTCGCCTTCCGGGAGGCCGTGGAGATCGTGCACAGGATGTGGACCGAGGACGCACCGGTCTTCGAGGGCAGGCACTACCGCATCGACAAGCCGATCAACGAGCCGAAGGGGGTCCGCAAGCCGCACCCGTCGTTGTGGCTGGGTGGCGGCGGCGAGAAGGTGACGTTGAAGCTGGTGGCGAAGTACGCCGACGGCTGCAACTTCGGCAACGGCGCCCCGGAGACGTTCGCACAGAAGGCGGCGGTGCTGAAGGCGC
>DATMVU010000932.1:0-3027 GCA_035562875.1 Actinoplanes sp.
GCGCTTGAGGATCTCGGACAGCGCCTTGGTGGCCCCGTTCGACGACTTCATCCGGGCGTCGAGGATCTTGTTGCCGCGGGCGCCGGTGCCGGCCCACTCCCGCGGGTCGATGTTGCCGTCGACCGCGATGGCGCGGAACCGGTCCGGGAACATGTTGGCGTAATACTGACCGAGGGCGGTGCCGTAGCTGAAGCCCAGGTAGGTCAGCTTCTTGTCACCGACGGCCCGGCGCATCAGCTCCATGTCGCGGGCCACCTCGGCGGTGGACATCGCGCCGGCGAGCGTCTTGCCGGTGGACGAGCAGGCCTTACCGAACGACTTCGCGCCGCTGATGTACCGCTGCTCCTGCGTCCTACCGAGCGGGAACGCCACGTTCATCTTGTTGAAGACGGCGGTCTGGTCCTTGACCGACTTGAAGCACTTGATGTTGGCGCTGGCACCGATGCCGCGCGGATCGACACCGACGACGTCGAACCGTTCCAGCACCGACTCGCTGAGGAACAGCGGGGCGTCCAGCGCCATCGAGGTGGCCGAGCCGCCCGGGCCGCCCGGGTTCACGAACAGGCTGCCGATCTTGGCCTTCTGGTTCGCCGCCTTGACCCGCAGCAGCGCGATCTCGGTTTTCGCGCCCTTCGGCTTGTCGTAGTCGAGCGGAACCTTCACCGTCGCGCACTCGGCGATCTGGTAGCACTTGTACCAGCCGAGCTTCGGCGTCGGCAGTTTGTCCAGGCGGCGACGCTCGGTCGCGCTGGTCGTGGCGGTCTTCCCCGCCGCTTGCGCGGTTGCTGGGACCGCGACGGCACCCGCGACCGCTACGGCGGCACTCAGCACACCGGCGGTCAGAAGGCGCGATCGTCGAATCGGCATTCAACTCCCCCTTGATCGAAGACGTTCGCATCGTAGGGGGGCGATGCCAGGCCGCCCGATTATTTGGCACAGTGGACGGATGCTGAGCAACGTCGACCTGCCCGCTCCCGGACTCCTGTGGACTCGCTGGGCGACACTGAGCGCCACCCATGCCGCGCTCGGCCGCCCGGACATCTGGTCGATCGACGAACACGGGGCCGGCCGTCAGGACGAGGACGGCAGCTGGGCCCGGTTCGCACTGCTCGACGGGCGGCGCGCGGTGCTCTGGGGGCACAGCCGCGACGGCAGCTCCACCACCCGGCGCGATCCGGCGCTCGACCTGCTCACCGGCGCCCCCGACTGGCTGCCGTGGGACACCCTCGCCCCGCTCGCCGAAGGGGACCGGCTCGGTTTTGTGGTCTGGCACGAGAGCGGCCGCTGGTCCCGGGTCCGCTACCCGGATGGTCTGGCCGACGGGATGACCGAGATGACCGGGCCGCTGCACACCGCGGAGAGCACGATCACCGCCCTCGGCCGGTTCGGTCCCCGGCAGGCAGCCGAGGAGTTGCTGGCCGCCGCGGTCCGGACCGCGGTGACCGCCGCGCACTTCACCGACCTGCTGACCGAGATCCTCACCGACACCCCGCCGGACGTGGACGCGGCTCTCGCCCGGGCCCGCCGCGGTGGACTGGTGCCGGGCAGCCCGGTCCCCCGGATCCGGCCCGGCCGGCGCCCGCCGATGCGCCGGGTCCGGCAACTCAGCCAGGGCGAACACGACCGCCTGGTGTGGGCGGCCATGCAGGACGCGCCGGAGTTGTCCCGGCCGGCGCCGCCCACCACCACCGAACTCGACACCCTGGTCGGCTGGCTGCAGGACCGGGCCCCGGCCGGAGACGGCCGGTGTTCGCTGCTCGCCTACGCCGACGCCACCAGCTTCAGCTCCCAGCCCGGTGACCGTTCGCCGGCCGACCGGCCCGGCGAGGAGCGGTACTCGGCGTTCCGCCGGCTCACCGAGTTGGTCCGGGCACTGCGCCGGGCCGAATCCGATCCGCGGTACGGCCGGTGGCTGTTCCTGCGGGTGGAGACCAGTGCCACCGGGGTCAATGTGGAGCGCCGCTACGACTCGTGGCCGCTGTGGTGGCACGACGACGGGGTGTCCGGGCCGTGGCGCACCAACCTGCAGGAGGAGATGGACGGGCGGCTGCCCGCCTACCGGCCGTCCTGGGTGACGCTGCTCGACCCGGAGGTGGCGTTCCGCCCGCTGTGACGGGTGCGGTCAGCGGGCCTTGCCGGAACGCAGCAGGTCCAGCGACTTAGCCAGCCGGCGGGCCCGGGTCTCGGCGGTCTTCGCCGAGGTCAGCTGATCGGCGTGCCAGCGCTGATTGCTGAACGACACGGTGTCCCAGAACGCTGTGACGTCCGGTTCCGCGGCCAGGGCCTCCGCAAGATCCGCAGGCACTTCGACGGTACGGGGAACCTCGTCCAGCGTGATCGTCAGGTCGTACACCCGCCCGCCGTCGAGCCCACCGGCCGCTCGCCGCTCGGCACTCACCCCGAGCCAGTAGGCCCCGCCCATCTTGGCGATCGACGACCGGAACTCGAACTCCCCGACCGTGACGACGACCTTGGGCCGCCCACCCCCGCCGAGCGCGGCCACGAACTCGTCAGGAACCTGGAAGCCGGTGGTGTTGCCCCCGGTCTTCTGCAACTCACCCCGGTAATCCACCCTCGAAACGACAGCGGTCCAGGAATGTCAGCCGGGCCTGTTTGTGACCCAGGTCGATGATCGGGCCCAGGGTGAAACCGGAACGCTGGAGGCGGGTGATCATCCGGTCGTTGCGGATGTCCGGTTCGGCGATGATGCGGGTTCGGGTGGGGTCGGTGAAGAGGTGGCGGAGCAGGGCCGGGAAGACGGCGCTCGTCACGTGTGGCAGGTCGGTGTCGCCGGCGTCGAGGAGCAGGTGCAGGCCGAAGTCGCCGGGCTGGACGTCGTAGCAGTCGGCCACCGGGTCGAGTGCCGGCTGGTAGGTCTGGAAGATCCCGATCGCGTGGTCGTCGATCAGCAGCAGGTAGGCGTGGTGGCTGTCCAGGCCTGCGACGAAGTCGTAGATCTCCTGGACCTTCTCCACCGTGTGGCCGGCCATGCCCCAGAAGCGGTTGCGGTCCTTCACCACCCAGGAG
>DATMVU010000933.1:0-5378 GCA_035562875.1 Actinoplanes sp.
GCCGTGGACACTACGAACTCGCCGTCGACGAACACCCTCGCCTGCGAGTCGCCGCCGCGTTCACTGAACTCGCCACGGCGATCTGACCACGACACCTGGCCGGGCTGAACGCGTCTCCCGATCGAACAACGCAACAGAGCCAGATGGATCGGTTGAAAAAGTGTTCCTCTGTATCTGTATTCGGATGTCTCAGCGCTCGCAGGAGACGCGGGTGTCGGGGCCCTGCACGAAGCAGTAGTCGTCACCGGCACCGCCGTCGATCAGGTCCTTCGCGGCGGGATCGCCACCGTCCACGCCGGAGACGAAGTCGCTGCCGGCGCCGCCGTACAGCCGGTCCTTGCCGCCTTCGCCCTGCAGCACGTCGTCGCCACCGAAGCCGTAAATCAGATCGTCGCCCTGGTAACCCCAGAGGCTGTCCGCCCGCGCGGTCCCGTTGAGGCGGTCGGCGGCCGAACCACCGTAGATCGACTCGACATCGGTGGCGATAGTGTCGCGTTCGCCCTTACCGCCGTCGTCACCGGTGACACCGTCGGCGTCGGCGGCGATCGAGGTCTCGTAGGTCACATAACTGACCAGGTCGAATCCGGAGCCACCGGCGAGATAGTCGTTATCCGACCCGTACTCCCGATAGTCCCACATGTTGAAGTGGTCGTTGCCGGCCCCGCCGTAGACACGGTCGTTGCCGACACCCGTGGAGACGTAGTCGGCACCGGCACCGGCGGAGATGACGTCGTTGCCGTCGTCACCGAGGATATGGTCGGCGCCGGCCCCGCCCCAGATCAGGTCCTTGCCACCGCCGCCCCGTAGATCGTCGGCTCCGCCCCGGCCGTAGATCTTGTTGGTCCCGTTGTAAGCGACGATCAGGTCGGCGCGCGGGCCACCGATCAAGACGTTGTTGCCGTTGCCGCCGTCGATGGAGATGCCCAGGTCGGATAGATTCTCCACCCGATCATTACGATCACCGGCGAACACCTGGACCCGGGTCGGCGCCTTGCTGGGCGTACAGCGGATCCGGGTCTTGTCGCCCTTGACCGCTCTGCAGCCCGCGCCGGCCTTGATCGTCACCCGGTCGTCGACGGTGATCGTGTTGCCGGACCGGGTGATCACCACCTGGTTCTGCTGGCCGTTACCGGCCTTGTACCGAACCTTCGTCGTCTGTACCACCGAGACGACGCCTGTGGTGGCGGCCTGGGCTGGCGTGGCCCACAACAACGCCGACGCCGCCGTCAACAGGGCAGTGCCCACCGCGGTGATCCGCACGATTCCTCCCCGAGTCGCCGTCCGGTCCACAGCGGACGACATCGGAGATCATAGAACGGTACCGTCACGACGCGCTGCCCCGAATCCCGGCAGTCTGCCGCAACGAACTCTGGACCCCTGATAGGCACTCGCGGGTCAGGGCTTCGACGACGTCGACCAGCATGGCCAGGTCATCGACGTGCTGGTTTCAACCCGGCGGGACGGGCGGCGGCTTGCCGGTTCTTCACCCGCGTCCTGAAGGCGTTGAAGGTCGTGCCGGCCGAGGTCGTGACCGACGCCGCAGCCGTCTACCCGGCGGTGCTTGCCGACCTGGTCTCGGCAGCGTGGCATCACCTCGAACAGTTTGCGAACAAGCCGATCACAGCCGGCTCAAACAGCGACTCCGACCGATGCGCTGATTACGCGCCGCCCGCACAGCCCAGACCGTCATCGCCGGATACGCCTTCATCCAGAACCTACGTCGCGGACACTACGAGAGGCGCAGTTGCGTCGTTTGATCGGGAGACGCGTTTCGCCCGGCCACGGCGATCAGATCGCCGTCAGGAGTTAGGCGAACGGGCCAGTGGATACGTCCCGGACTGCCCGCTGATGTGGCCTGCGGGAAGACGCGTCCAGAAGTACGAGAAGCTCTACAAAGGAGCGGCCTCGTCTAGCCGCCCCGTCGACTGGCAGCGAAAACAAAGGCAGGAAAGTTAGAACCACCGCCGAAGGCATCGAGACCGAGGCTCAGGCAACCGCGCTGTCGGCCCTGGGCTGCGACACAGCCCAGGGTTACCACTTCGCGCGCCCGATGCCCGCTGGCCATGACAGTCATCGTTCTCCCGGATTTGTGCCGCGGTAGCGCGTGCCCCGGCAATCGCCGGCCGATCCCGTCGAAGATCATTTTGTGCCATCGCGGCACGCTTGTCCGAGAGGGAATGAACCATGTCTGTACTGGCCAAAATCGGCGCGTTCGCCGGTGGCTGCGCAATCGTTCTCGGCCTCGCGGCCTGCTCGTCCAGCGAAACCACGGACCAGCCGGCTACCAGTACCGGCTCGGCTCCGGTCGCCACCGCGGCGAGCACCGAACCGGCTGCCACCACCAGCGCCGAACCGGCCGCCGCGACCGACAAACCGGCTGGCGGGGCGACCGCGGCCTCCGGCGCCGGCGCCCAGCCGATGGGGTCCACACAGTTGATCAAAACCGCGACCTTCGAAGCCAAGGTGACGGTCACGGAGGCCGATGAGCCGAGGACGGAGGAACTCGGCGACCCCGCCTACGCGATCGACGTCCGCGCGCAGGTGACCCGGGGCATCTATCCCGCCGGATCGATCGAGGTCAAGTTCGTCTACGCGAACGGCGCAGCCAACACCCGGATCCAGGATCCGAACGCCCCGCACCTGGCCGCGGAACTCGTTGCCCCCAGCGACGAGACCGAGCGGTATCGATACGAGCACCCGGCAGGCGCCGGAGTGGGTCAGGGCGCCCGCATCACCATCAGCCAGGACGGCAAGGTTCTGGCCACCTGGCTGACGTGAACGGCCCGGGCTGACGTGAACGGCCCGGGCGTGTGGTTGGCGCTGAAGGCCTTGACCGGTTTCGTTGCGGGGATCCGCTTGAACACCGCGCGGTCGTACTCATCGTCTGACGGCTCGACTGGCCTCGGCGCTGCCCGGCCGCGCGTTCAGGCACAGTGGATCGGAGTCCGGTCGCGTTCGTGGTCCGACATGGCGTCCCGGCAGCGCCTGGCCGCCGCGTTCGCCGAACTCGCCACCGCGATCTGACCACGCCGCCCGGCCAGGCCGACCACGTATCCCGATCGAAAATCGCGACAGAGCCGCCCAGTACACCTCGAAGGATTTCGCCGTCGCTTGCACCGTAGCCGAGGTTCGGCAGTCGATGATCAAGGGCCAAGTTCCGGGGGTAAGGCCCGGATCAGGGTTTTGCTGACGGGCCTCGGAGACGGGCGCCGGGGTCCTTCGTGTTTCTGTGGAGTGGGTCCCGGGTGGGGGACTTTCGGCGCAGGGCGGGGGTGCCCGCGGACGAGTTCTTGAGGATTTCCAGGTGTAACAGGTCGCGTGGGCGTTTGAGGATGCTTTTCGTTCTGAAAACCACGGCTAGTGGGACGAACCTTATCCCCTGGATCAGATCGGCGCCGTCGATGATTTCGTCGGTGGTCCAGATTTCGGGGAACCAGCCGTTCAGGAACTCCAGGGTTTCGTCGAAAAGCAGGACCCGTTTGATGTTGAACAGTGGCGCGTCGATCACGTCGCCTAGTTTGCACACCGTGGTCCAGGCTTCATTTCGGCAGACTATGTCGAGATCGCCCAGGTCGTCGATGAGACCATGCGCGAATAGTGGGCCGCTGCCGGCAATCGCGAAGTCGTCGGGGGACAGGTGCAGCTCAGCCAGTGACTGGAAATACGGGTGGCTCGCTATGTCCCTCATAGTGCGGGGAGCCCCAGCGCCAGCCGGACGATTACCGCGGCGGCTATTGATGCGACGACGCTGGCCAGGGTGCCGACGATGATGTATTCACCCACGGCTGATCCCTCCTTCTCATCCTGCACCTGCGGTAGGCGTATCAGAGCCTTGGCCGCTACCGCCAAGGCTGCCGCATCGGCTTGCCCTCCTGCAACAAAACTGAAGATGACCGATCTCTCGATCCAGCCCACGTGTTGTCCCTGCGGAACGAGTGCGGCGCCGCCGTCTTTTTCGGTCCTGAGTTTTCTGATCAGGGGAAGAACTGACAGGTAGGCGACGTCATTTCCGATGAATACCGCTGCCAAGAGACCGAACAACACGATAGCAGTCGCGTTGCCGCCGGTCGACTCCATCAGGTGGGCCATGGCGTCGTTTCCGTAGTAGGCGACCAGGGTGAGGCCGATCGGGAAAGCGGACACCAGAATGAGGAGTGCGGCCAGGCCGGAGGTTCGGAATGGGAATGGTGCGGTAGCCGGTTCGTTCTTTCCGGACTCCGCGTCTTTGGTGAGGTGGTTTCGGAGGAGAAGGGTGCAAATGGCGGCGATCACCGCTGAGAACGTCACGGCGAAGGCTTCCCAGCCATTCAGTACGGGGACCACCGCGTACAGGGAGAGGAACAGCGAGACCAGAGCTGCGAGCGGGAGCCGGTCGCGTAGTGCAGAGATGCTCCCGGGCAGTGCGATGGCGACCAGGACTCCCAGGACCAGCCGCGATATCTCCACCCGTGTCCTCGCCTTCTGCCTCTGCAGACAACTATAGGCGTAGATGAAGGGGTCAGTGGTTGCGGCGGACGGCCACCACGGCGATGTCGTCGGCCTGGTCGCCGGGGCCGGCTAGCTGGGTGTGCAGACGCCGGCAGAAGGCGTTCAGGTCCGGTTCGACCTCGGTGGCCCGTGCGGCCAGGGCGTTCAGGCCCACGTCGATGTCGGCGTCGCGGCGTTCGATCAGGCCGTCGGTGTAGAGGATGAGGGTGCTGCCGGGAGGCAGGACGTACTCCACCTCGGCGCGGCGGGGGGCGGCCAGACCGAGGAGGGCGCCGCGAGGCTCCAGGAAACGGGCCACGCCGTCGACGTGGACCAGTGGGGGCAGGTGCCCGGCCGACGCCATCCGGATCCGGCCGGTGGACGGTTCCAGGGTGAGCAGGCACAGGGTGGCCGAGTCGGTGGGCAGGACCGCGCGCATGAAACGGTTGACCAGCTCCAGCACCTCGCCCGGCGGGTGACCTTCGATGGCGTACGCGCGGACCGCGTGCCGGATCTCCGCCATCACCGTGGCAGCGTGCAGGGAGTGCCCGGCCACGTCACCGATCGCGACCAGGAGCTGGTCGCCGACCACCGTCACCTCGTAGAAGTCGCCGCCCACCTCGGTCTGTGCACCGGCCGGCTCGTAGAGCACGCCGACGTCCAGGCCGGGGATCTCGGGTAGCCGGGACTGCAGCAGGCTGCGCTGCAGGGTGACGGCGATCCGGTGCTCCTCGTCGTAGGACCGCTGCGCCTCCACCGCGGCCCCGACCGCCTGCGACAGCTGCCGCAGCACCGGGAAACCGGGGGTCTGGGAGCGGCCCGGCACGGCCACGTGGACCGCCGGACGGTCGACCCGGAGACGGGCCGCGGCGACGGCGATCACCGTCTCCTCGTCCGGCCAGGTGGTGACG
>DATMVU010000934.1:0-12353 GCA_035562875.1 Actinoplanes sp.
CACACCTGGCCGTAGCCCTCGACCGCCCCAGCGACCCCGGCCTGCCCCGCCTGCTGAAAGTCCTAGCCGAACTGTCCGTAGCCGGCGTCCCGGTAGACCCGGAACCCCTGTTCGCCGGCCGGGACGCAGCAGTGGTCACCACCACCGCAGTCCCGCCCCGCCCCGGCTGGACCATCGACGGCCACATGGTCCGCACCGCAGACGGAGCCCCTCTACCCGGCGGCCTGCGCCCTGCCGAGGTACTGGCGACAACCCCACTCACCGCCGCAACCTCCACCCATGTCCCCGCATCCGCCGCCACGCCGTCCCGGCCCGCTGCTCCCGTTCCCGTCGGTTCCACCTCCGCCGCCTTGCCCTCTTCACCCTTGCCCTCTTCACCGACCTCCGTCTCGCCGTTCGCCTCCGCCCCGGCCGTGCCCTCCGCCTCGCCGTTCGCCTACGCCCCAGCCGCGCCCTCCGCTTCCGCAGACCGGGACGCCGCGGTCCTGGAATTCCTTCGAGGCACCCGGGAACTGGTCGCGACCCAACGCGAGGTGATGCTCGGATACCTGGGCGCGCAGATCCCGCCGATCTCCGAGTTCCCGGCACGGTCCGGGCCTTCCGGCCTGACCTCCACGGCGCCCCGCTCCCGATCCGCCACGGCCGGAGCGCTTCCGGGCCCGTCGTCCGCCCTCGCCGCGCCGCCCTCGCCCGTCACGAATGCCGCGCCCCTCGCGGAGGCCTCGTTCCCCGGAACTGCATCGCTCCCCGCAGCAGCATCGCTCCCCGCAACTGCCTCGCTTTCCGCGCAGGCCTCGCTCCCCGCGCCGGCAGCGACCGGCCCCGACGTCCTGTCCCTGGTGGTGGCGACGGTCAGTGAGCGGACGGGTTATCCGTCGGAGATGTTGGATCCTGGTTTGGATTTGGAGGCGGATCTGTCGGTTGATTCGATCAAGCGGACTGAGTTGATCGGTGAGTTGGCTGATCGTCTGGGTTTCGGTGGTGTGGGTGGGCAGGTCGACGAGTCGGTGGTCGAGGAGTTGGCCCGGATCAAGACCATCCGCGGCATCGTCGACTGGATCCAGTCCCGGACCGGCAGTCCGGAACAGGTGGCACCCACTCCCGTATCCGAGCCGGTGGCGGTCTCCACAGTGGTGACCGGCCTGGAGGGCGGGGCGGTCTCCGCTGGTGAGGCAGCCCCGACGGTGGCCACGGTTTCTGCCGGTGAGGCGGCTCCGGAGGGGGAGGCCGTTTTTGCTGGTGAGGCAGGCCCGGCTGGGGATTCGGGTGGTGGGAGCGTGGCGAGGCCGGTGTTGCAGCGGTTCGCCGTTCAGGTGGGGGCGATCGAGCATCCGGTTGCGGTGTCGCCCGCCGTGTTCGCCGGCCACGGGGTCGCCATCGTCGCCGACGGGCGGGGTATCGGGCTCGAGCTTGCGGATCTTCTCGAGGAGCACGGGGCTTCGGCGTCGCTGCACGACAGTGGTGCCGATGTGCCGACCCGGGACGGGCTCGTCTACCTGGCCGGGATCGGCCCGGAACCGGCGCCCGACGTTCCGGCCGTCTTCGGCATGCTGCGCCGGGCACTGCTCGGTGGTGTCCGGAAACTGGTCGTGGTGACCGGTTCGGCGGGCACTTTCGGTCACGGCTGGAGTGGGGAACCGGCCACCGATCCCACCGCCGGAGCCGGGTTGCGGGGGCTGGTCCGGACGATCGCCCGCGAGTACCCGGACGTGCTGGTCCGTGCGGTCGACGTCGATCTCAAGGAGGCGCCCCGGAAGATCGCCCGGCATCTGCTGGACGAACTCGGCACGCCGGACGCCCCGGTCGTCGTCGGCTACACCAACGGCACCCGCACCACCCTGCACGTGACCGGCCGTCCACCGGCCACCTCCGGGGACCGCCCGGCTGCCGGTGCGGTGGACGTCGTCGCCGCCTGCCGGGACGCCGGGCTGGGGCCGGAGTCGGTGGTGCTGCTCACCGGAGGCGCGCGCGGGATCACCGCCGCTGTCGCCGGCGTGCTGGCCAGGGTGGCGGGATGCCACGTGGAGCTGGTCGGGCGTACCCCGCTGGGTGTGGAGGATCTTGATCGGGAGGTGCGGGCCGCGGACGGTGAACCGGCTCTGCGGCGGCTGCTCGTCCAGCGGGGCATGCGGGACCCGGCCGAGATCGGTGCCGCCGCCCGTCGCCTGGCAGCCGAACGGGAGATCCGGCTGACCCTGGAACGGCTCGCCGGGCCGGCGGCTTCAGTGCGTTACACCGCGATTGACGTACGTGACTCCGCGGCCCTGTCCCGGCTGGTCGGCGAGGTACGGGCGCGGCACGGCCGGCTCGACACGATCGTGCACGGGGCGGGGCTCTGCGAGGACCGGCTGCTCGCCGAGAAGTCCGCGGAGTCGTTCAGCCGGGTCTTCGGTACGAAGGTGGACGGCGCCCGGGCCCTCGCCGCAGCCGCACCGCCGGAGCTGGCGCACCTGATCCTTTTCGGTAGCGTCTCCGGGGTCTTCGGTAACCGGGGCCAGTCCGACTACGCCGCCGCCAACGACGCCCTCGACACTCTGGCCCGCACCTGGCAGGGCCGGATCGCCCGGCGGGTGCTGTCGGTGGACTGGGGGCCGTGGGCGCCGGAGGCGGGCGGCATGGTCACCCCGGAACTGGCCCGCGAGTATGCCCGCCGCGGCGTCGACCTGATCGACCCGGCCGACGGGGTGGCTGCGCTGCTGGCCGAACTGGCCTGGGGCCGCGCCGACCAGTGCCAGATCGGCTTCCTGGCCGGCCCGCTGAGCTCCTTCGACGCCGCCGCCTCCCGATGACCGGGACGACCGGGACGACAAGGACGACCGGGGCAGCCGATACGACCGGGGCAGCCGGAACGACCGGGATGTTCAGGTCTGCCTCCGGCGTACCGGGCGACGAGGCGGTGGCGATCGTCGGGATCGGATCGGTGTTCCCCGGTGCGGCGGACACCGGTCAGTTCTGGCGGAACATCGTGGCCGGAGTGGACGCGACAGCCGAGGTTCCGGTGTCCCGGTGGGATCCGGCGACCTTCTACGATCCGGAGGCCTATCACCGGCCACCCGTCGCGGACCGGTTCTACTGCCGGCGCGGCGGTTTCATCGACGAGGTGGCCGCCTTCGACCCGACCCGGTTCGGCATCATGCCCGCGGTGGTCGACAGCACCGACCCGGACCAGTTGCTGGCGTTGCGGGCCGCGGCCGAGGCGATCGAGGACGCGGGCGGGGTGGACGCGCTGCCGGACCGGTCCCGGATCGGGGTGATCATCGGCCGGGGCGGCTACCTGACGCCCGGCATGGCCCGCCTCGACCAGCGGGTACGCACCGTCACCCAGCTCGTGTCCACGCTGCGGGAGCTGGTTCCCGGCCTGTCCGCCGGCCAGCTCACGAATGTCCGGGAGCAGTTCCTGACCGCCCTCGGCCCGGCCGGCCCGGACGCCGCGATCGGTCTGGTCCCGAATTTCGCCGCCGCCCGGCTGGCCAACCGGTTCGACCTGCGCGGCCCGTCGTACACGGTTGATGCCGCCTGCGCGTCCGGTCTGCTCGCCGTCGACGCCGCCGTCCGGGAACTGGCCACCGGCCGCTGCGACGCCGTTCTCGCCGGGGCGGTGCACGTCTGCCACGACCCCACCCTGTGGAGTGTGTTCACCCAGCTCCGGGCGCTGAGCCCGAGCGAACGGATCCGCCCGTTCGACAGGCGCGCCGACGGCACCCTGATGGCCGAGGGCACCGGGGTTCTGGTCCTGAAACGCCACGCCGACGCGCTCCGGGACGGCGACCGGGTCTACGCCCTGATCCGTGGTGTCGGTGTCGCCAGTGACGGCCGGTCCGCCAGCCTGGTCAGCCCCAGCGCCGACGGCCAGGTCCTGGCAGTGCAACGTGCCTGGTCAGCGGCCGGCCTGGACCCGGCAGCCGCCGGTGCGGTGGGCCTGATCGAGGCGCACGGCACCGCCACCCCGGTGGGTGACGCCGCCGAACTGGCCACCCTGGCCCGGGTCTTCGGCACCGACGGCCCCCGCATCGGCCTCGGAACCGTCAAGTCGATGATCGGCCACGCGATGCCCGCCGCCGGAATGGCCGGCCTGATCAAAGCGGCCCTGGCCGTCCACCACGGCATCCTCCCGCCGACCCTGCACGTCGACGACCCGCATCCGGCCCTGGCGGCCACCCGCTGCGACCCGGTCACCACCGCCACTCCGTGGCCCGCCGGCCTGCCCCGCCGGGCGGGTGTGAACGCCTTCGGCTTCGGCGGCATCAACGCCCACATCGTCCTGGAGTCCGCCGCCGCACCGGACGCTCCCACCCGTTCCGCGGCTCCCACTGCACGGAACGGAACCGCCCGGACCAGCGCCGCCGGGTTGGACGGGGACGTCGTGGAGCCGTTGTTGCTGCTGGCGGCGGACAGCCGGGCGGCGCTGGCCGCACAGCTCGCGGTGGCCGACGGCGAACTGCTGGCCCGCGCGGCCGACGGCGAGTCGCTGGCCCGCGCGACCGGCGGCGAGTTCGTGCGTGGTGAGTCCGGGTTCGAACCGAACCCGAACCCCCCACACCAGAAGCCGGGCGTGTGCCGTCTGGCGATCGTGGCGCCCACCCCGCGCCGGCTCGCGCTGGCCCGGAAGGTGGTCGAGCGGGGACGGCCGTGGCGGGGCCGGGAGGACATCTGGTTCACCACCGAGCCGCTACTCGCCGAGGACGGCACGCTGGCGTTCCTCTTCCCCGGGTTCGAGCCCGACTTCGATCCCCGCCTCGACGACATCGCCCGGCATCTCGACATGCCGGGACCGCGTCTCACCGGTGGTACCGAACTGCACTCCCGGGGTGCCGACGTGGTGGCGGTCGGGCGTTTCCTGGCCGGGGCACTCGGCGAACTGGGGGTGACACCGGATCTGGTGGCCGGTCACAGCCTGGGGGAGTGGACCGCGATGGTCGCCGCGGGCAGCTACCGCGCGGATGCGATCGACAAGTTCGTGGACTCGCTGCGGCCCGGCACGGTGGCGATCCCGGAGGTCGACTACGCCGCCGTCGGCTGCGGCGCCGAACGTGCGCTCACCCTCGCCGGAGCGGTGCGGCCCCCGGTGGTCGTCTCGCACGACAACTGCCCGCATCAGTCGGTGCTCTGCGGGCCGCCGGAGTCGATCGGGACGGTTCTGGACCGGCTGCGGGCCGCCGGGGTGCCCGGCGAGGTGCTGGCGTTCCGGTCCGGGTTCCACACTCCGATGGCTACGCCGTTCCTGGCCGAGGTGCGGGCGTCGTTCGCGGTGTTGCCGCTGGATCCGCCGCATACTCCGGTGTGGTCGGCGACAACACTCGACCGGTACCCGGAGGAGCCCGGCGAGGTCCGCGAACTTCTCGTCCGCCACCTGCTGGAACCGGTTCGTTTCCGGCAACTGCTGGAGCAGCTGCACGGCCGGGGCGTTCGCGGTTTCGTCCAGGTCGGCCCGGGAAGTCTGACCGGGTTCGTCGCGGACACCCTGGGCCGCCGTGACCATCTGACCATCGCGGCCCACGTCCCGGCCCGTGGCGGCGTCGCCCAACTGCGCCGGGTGGCCGCCGCCCTCTGGACGGAGGGCCGCTCGCCACGCTGGGACCGCCTGCCGGCCACGGTGCAGCCCGTCGTCCCGGCCGGCCGGAAGCTCGGTGATCCGGTGCGGCTGGCACTCGGCGCACCCGTCGTCGAGCTGGCCGGGAAGGTGCCGGCCCTGCTCCCGGCGAACGGGCTCGCGTTCCCACTGCCCGCCACCGGCGATCCGATCCTCGCCGAGCTGGCCGCCACCCTCACCGAGACCGCGGCGGCAGCCCAGGCCATCGCCGAAGCCTGGCACGTGACGCCGCCACCCAGGGCCACGCCGGCACCCCGAGGCGCGGCTCGGCCGGGGACGGGTGGGCCGGGCGTCGTCCGTACCGTCGAATGCTCTTTGGAAGCCATGCCCTGGCTCACCGACCACAGTCTGATTCCGCAGGCCGCGGGCTGGCCGGAGCCGTCGGACCGGTTCCCGGTGGTGCCGATGACCGGGCTGCTGGAGCTGATGGCCGACGCGGCGCGGGAGATCCTCCCGGGGCGTGTGGTCGTCGGCCTGGAGCAGGTGCGGGTCCGGCGCTGGCTGGTGGTGGACCCGCCGACGACCGCCACAATCCGGGCGGTCCCGGAGAGCAACGGCAAGGTCAGGATCACGATTGACGGGTACGCCTCCGGAGTCGTCCTGCTCGCCGCGGACTATCCGGCCCCGCCTCCGGTGGACCGCAGGCCGTTGCGGGACGAGCGCCCGGCCCCGGTCGACGCCACCAGTCTGTACGCCGACAACTGGATGTTCCACGGCCCCGAGTTCGCGGGCGTGACAAGCCTGGACGTGCTGGCCGCCGACGGTTTGCGGGGCGGGTTGACGGCGCTGCGGGCTCCGGGCGCCCTGCTGGACGCGGCAGGTCAACTGATCGGCCATTGGATGCAGGTGAGCGCCGACGTCGACCAGGTGGTGTTCCCGATCGGCATCAGCGGGGTCCACTGGTTCGGGCCGCCGCCGGTGGCGGGGGAGCGGCTGTCCTGCACGGCCCGGATCACCGAGCTGACCGCGGACCGGATGCGCGCCGACGCCCAGCTGGTCGGCGCGGACGGCCGGGTCCGGGTGACGCTCACCGACTGGGCGACGCACCGGTTCTCCACCGATGATCGGATGTGGCAGCTCAAACAGCATCCGGGCCGGGTGGGTGCGGGTGAGCCACAGCCGGGCGGCTGGTGTCTGGTGCGGGAACGCTGGCCGGACACCGCCACCCGCGAACTGGTGATGCGCCGCTACCTGGTGGCCGCCGAACGGGCCGAGTACGCCGACCGCACACCGATCGCTCAGCGGCGGTGGCTGCTGGGCCGGGTGGCGGCGAAGGACGCGGTCCGGGAACTGATCTGCGCGGGAGGAGACGGTCCGGGGGAGCTGTTCCCGTGCCAGATCCGGGTCGGCAACCACCCGGACGGCCGTCCGTGGGCGCGCGGCCCCGGCGGTGAACCCTTCCATGTCTCGCTGGCGCATTCGGGCCCGCTGGCGGTGGCGGTGGCGAGCCGAGACGCACCGGTCGGTATCGATCTGGAACCGGTCGTGGACCGGCCGATCGCCGGCGTGGCGCTGACCGCCGCCGAGCGGGAGCTGATCGCTACCGGGGACGCCGAGACGCTGACCCGGCTGTGGACGGCGAAGGAGGCGGTCGCCAAGGCCACCGGCACCGGCCTCGACGGGCGGCCCCGCCGTTTCGAGGTCTCCGAACCGACCGCCACCGGCTGTGTGGTCACCGTCGACGGCCGCCGCTGGCCGGTCCGGCACCGCCTGCTGGACGGTCCCGGCAACCGCTACATCGTGGCCTGGACGACCGAACCGGTCCGGCCCGCGGAAGGAGCCTGGACGACCGAACCGGTCCGGCCCGCGGACGAAGCCCGGACGACCGAACCGCCGATCCAAGGAGGAACCGCGTGACCGCCCCCGACACCAGCCAGATCCTCGACGACCTGCGGGTGGCTCTCGCCGAGGTGATGGGCGACGACGTCCTGCTCGCGGTGGAGATCACCCGGGAGACCCGGTTCGACAACGATCTCGCCCTGGAGAGCATCGAGTTCGTGGCGCTCGGCGAGTACCTGCGGGAGAGGTACGGCGACCGGGTCGACTTCGCCGCCTTCATCGCCGGGATGGAACTCGACGAGATCATGTCCCTGACGGTGGGCCGGCTGGTGGACTACATCGCCGGTACGTTCGCGAGGGTGTGACGATGGCCGACGTCGTCGCCCGGGACGTGCGGTTCCATGTGCAGCGGATCAGCCCGGCCCCGGGGTTCCCGGGCGAGCCGCCGGTGGTGGTGTTCCTGCACGGGCTGATCCTGGACAACCTGTCCAGCTTCTACTACACCCTCGCCGGGCCGGTGGCCGCGCTCGGCGCCGAGACGATCATGTACGACCTGCGGGGTCACGGCCGGTCCGAGCGGCCACTGGACGGCTACACCGTGGACGACGCCGTCGACGACCTGGCCGCGCTGCTCACCGAGCTGGGGGTGGACCGGCCGGTGTATCTGGTCGGCAACAGTTACGGCGGTGTGGTGGCGCTGCGGTGTGCACTGCGCCGCCCGGAGCTGGTCGCCGGGCTGGTCGTGATCGAGGCGCACACCGTCGGCGACGGGGCGGGCGACTGGACCGAACACATGAGCAACACCCTGACCGTGACGGCGCTGGGCCTGGCCCACGACGCGCTCGCCGACCAGCTGCAGGAACTCGGTGACCGGAAGCTGGCCCGGGCGGCCCGCCTCGCCGACGGCCTGCTCAACGGCACCACACTGATCGACGACGTGGCGGCCAACCCGGCCCTGCGCGGACCCGACCTGAACGCCATCGGCTGTCCGGTGCTGGCGGTCTACGGCGAACACTCCGACCTGGCCGACGCCGGCCGTCAGCTGGGCCGTCACCTGCCGGACTGCACCCTGCACATCGTCCCCGGCCAGGCGCACACGGTGCTACGGGAGGCTACTCCGCTCGTACGCACGCTGGTCCTGGAATGGCTCGCGAAGCGGGCGGTGACCGCATGAGCATCTTTCTGTTCGCGGTGCCGCCGCTGACCGGGCACGTCAATCCGGCCGTCGCGGTCGCCCGGGAGCTGACCGTCCGGGGGCACCGGGTGGCGTGGACCGGGCGGGAACAGACGCTGCGGCAGCTGGTCGGTGCGGACGCCGAGGTGCACGACGCGGGTGATCCGGCCCTGGACGCGCTGCTGGCCCGGTCCCGGGAACGGTGGCGGGGACTGCGGGGTGCGGGAGCGCTCAAATTCCTGTGGGAGGAGTTCCTCGTCCCCCTCGCGGACGCCTCCCGGCCCGGAGTGGAGGCCGCCGTGGACGCGGTCCGCCCGGACGTGCTCGTCGCCGATCAGCAGATGATCGCCGGAGCGCTGGTCGCGCTGCGGCGCAGGCTGACCTGGGCGACCAGCGCGACCACGTCCGGCGAATTCACCGGCCCGTACGCGGCGATGCCCAAGGTGGAGGACTGGATCCGGGAGCGGATGGCGAAACTGTGCCGCGACACCGGCGTCCCCGAGACCGATCTGCGGTTCTCCGGCGACCTGGTCCTCGCGTTCACCTCGGCGGCACTGATCGGTTCCGCCGACCGGTTCCCGGACCACTACGCGTTCGTCGGCCCGGCCTTCGGCAACCGGCCCGGCCACACCGATTTCCCCTGGCCGGCGCTCCAGCCGCGGAAACGGGTGCTGGTGTCACTGGGCACCGTCAACGGTGACGCGGGGGCGCGGTTCTTCGCCGCCGTCGTCGAAGCCGCCGAACCCCTCGGCATCCAGCTGATCATCGCGGCGCCACCCGGGACCCTGACCGACCCGCCGCCGTACGTGCTGGTCCAGCCCTACCTGCCGCAGTTGGATCTGCTGCCGCACGTGGATGCGGTGGTCTGCCACGCCGGACACAACACGGTCTGCGAGGCGCTCGCGTACGGGCTGCCGCTGGTGGTCGCGCCGATCCGCGACGACCAGCCGGTGATCGCCGGGCAGGTGACAGCTGCCGGAGCCGGGATCCGGGTGCGGTTCGCCCGGTCCGGGGCGGCCGAGCTACGGGCCGCACTACACACGGTTCTGACCGAGAACGACCACCGTGCCGCGGCGCGCCGTGTGCAGTCGTCGTTCACCGCCGCGGGCGGGGCCTCCGCGGCGGCCGATCGTCTGGAGAAGCTGTGCTGAGCCTGCTGCCCGCAGTTCTGATCATGGTGGTTCTGGTGTTCGGCGCCCTGGCGAAACGGGGCCGGCTGGCCGCTCTGCCGGTGCTGCCTCCGTCCACCGATCCCGAGCCGGGGGAGTTTGCGCTGTTCACCTTGGCGGGAGTGGTCGTCGACGGGGAGACCCGGGACGCTGCTCACGCGTACGCCCGCAATCAGGGGTTGGAAGTAGTCGACCTGGTCCCGGTGGATCTGCCGGTCGCCGAGGCCTACGCCCTGGCCCGCGAGGTCGACCCGGGCCGTTATCGGGCCGATCGGCTGGCGGTCGGCCGCGGTGCCGGGCACGCGTTGCTGGTAGCCACCGACCTCGCTGCCCGCGCCGAGGTCACCCCGAGTACCGACCTCGATCCGGCGGAGATCATCCGGCTCACCGCACGCCTCAAGAAGTACGCCCCCACCGGCATGGACGTCGCCGTGGCACCGGGCCTGCGTGCGGTCCCGGCCGATCCCGCCGCCGGCAAGGCACGGATGCGGGCGGCCGGATCGATCGTCGCCATCGCACTCTCCGGAGCCGTCGTCGGGTACGTGTTCCTCGCGGCGGCAGTGGCATTCGCGCCGCTGTGGGGCCTCGCGGCACTCGCCGTCTACAGCCTCCAGCCCTACCTGGTACTCGCCGGAACCCCGCTGCGCCCCGCCGACCGCAACCGTGCGTGGCTGCGACTGATCAGCGAACCGTGGCGCTGGCTGCACACCGTCCGCGGCACCTGGCAGTCCCGCCACGACCGGGCCAGAGTTCGACTACGGGAACAGGCCCGACTGGAGTACGCCGCCGAACTGTCGAACGGCACCGGGCACTTCTTCGAACCGCCGCGCGACGACTGCCCGTGGTGCAACGGCACGGAACTCACCGTCCGCACCCACACCCGCGACCGTGTCCAGAGCAAACCCGGCCGGTTCACGCTCGTCGAATGCGACTCGTGCGGTCACGTCTTCCAGAACCCGCGGCTCAGCCTCGACGGCCTGGCCTTCTACTACCGCGACGTCTACGACCGGCTCGGCGAGGACAGCACCGAACACGCCTTCGGACTGTCCATCGCCTCCTACATCGGCCGCGCCGACCTGGTGGGCCTGCACACCGTCCCGGTGAACTGGCTGGACGTCGGCACCGGCCACGGCCACTTCTGCACGTACGCGCAAGGGGTCTTCCCGAACACCGTCTTCGACGGCCTGGACATCTCCGACTCCATCGACGACGCTCAGCGCCGGGGCTGGGTGAGCACCGGTTACCGCGGCCTGTTCCCCGACTTCGCGGAGAAACTCGCCGACAGCTACGACGTGGTCAGCATGCACCACTACCTGGAACACACCCGCGACCCGCGTGCCGAACTCGACGCCGCCGCCCGGGTCGTCGCCCCCGGCGGCCACCTGCTGATCGAGGTCCCCAACCCGGCCACCCGGCTGGCCCGCCTGCTGCGCGGCTACTGGGTCCCCTACTTCCAGCCCGAACACCTCAACCTGGTGCCGGTACGGAATCTGACCGCGGCCCTGTTGCAACGCGGCCTGCAGCCGGTGGCCGTGGAACTCGGCCGCGCGCATCAGCCGTGCGACTTCGCCGGAGCGGTCCTGCTCTGGGTGAACAGCCTGTTCCCCGACCCGGACCGGCCGTGGGCACCCCGCCCCGGCACCCGGGCCCGGCGGCTGACCCGGCAGGCCGCGTTCGTCGCGGCGGTCCCGCTGCTGGTCGCCGGGAACATCCTCGACCAGCTGCTCGGCGCGGTGATCGCCCGCACCGAAGGCGGAAACTGCTATCGCGTCCTCGCGCAGAAACCGCAGGTGACCCCGTGACCGACGTGATGACCCGGGTCGACGCCCCCGCCGACCTGCGCATGGTGCCCTACACCTACCTGAAGATGTTCGGCCGCCAGCCGGACGTGGTGACCAGCGCCCAGGGCGGTCTCCGCCTGCTCGCCGACCCGTCCGCGGCCCTCGCGGTGCCGGTGCCGTGGGGCGCGATCGTCGCCGCGAGCACCCGCGACGACGGCGTCCTGGAGATCCGCTCCCGCAACCGCCCCGCCGAAGGTGTCACCCTGCAACCGGACCAGTGGCCGGAGTCCATCCGGGTGCCCGGCTGGGCGCGCCCCGCGGTCCGGGCCGCGTTCCGGTTACGGGCCGCCGGGCTCGGCACCGGCGGCGCCACGCTGGTCGTGCACACCGGTCTGCCTTTCGACCTCGCCATCCCGGTCGGATCGGCCGTTGCCGCGGCCACCACCAGGGCATTCACCGAGTTGTACGGGATACCCGGTCCCGCTGCGGTGACCGCCGCCGGATCATCGGTGTTCGTCGAGGACCGGGCCGCCGACCTGGCCGCCCTGTCGACCTGCCCCGGCGAGGCGATAGTGGCCCGCGCCGACACCACAGTGCACCGGCTGCCCTGGAACCCGGCAGCCGCCGGCTTGCGCCTGCTAGTCGTCGAGCCCGGCGACCCGGTCACCTGGCCCGGCCCGCGTGGCGGCGACGTGGACCGGGCCGTCCGGGCCCTGCGCGGCGGCGACCTGCCCCGGCTCGGCCGGCTGCTCACCGCGGCCGGCGCACCCCCGGCGTTCACCGCGGCGGTGGCTGCGGCGAACAACGCCGGAGCCCTCGGCGCCGGCCCGGTCGGTGACCCGAGCCGTGCCGCCATGGGC
>DATMVU010000935.1:0-3647 GCA_035562875.1 Actinoplanes sp.
ACCACATCCCCGGCGTGAGCGACCTCGACCTGGTCGCGGTGACCCGCGGTCCGGTCGACGAGACCCGGCAGGCTGTCCTGGCCGAGCTGCATCCCCGCTGGGACCGGTGGACCCTGGGATGTGTCTACGTCGACGGGGATCGGCTCGACGATCGCGAAGCGGCCCATCCGACCTGGACGCACGGGATGCTGGTGCAGCGGATCCTGTCCGGGATCACCCGGGCCGAGCTGGTCACCTTCGGCCGGGCCGTCTTCGGGCGGGAGCCCCGGGAGATCCTCCCGCCGATGACCGCCGACGACATCAGGACGGCGGCCCGTGCCGAGCTGACCGGCTACTGGCGGTGGGCGGCCCGCCGGCCCTGGATGTGGCTGAACCCGGTCATCGCCGACCTGAGCCTCACCTCGATGGCCCGCGGCCGCCACGCCGTGCGCACCGGCACCCTGCTGACCAAGAGCGCCGCCGTCGAACAGGCCGCCGCCCCACAGTGGCTGATCGACCAGCTCCGCGCCCGCCGCCACGGTGAACCCCGCACCTCACCACGCCTGCGCACCGCCTGGACAGCCTGGCGCGACGCCCGCCGCACCACCCGGAGGCCCTGATGCCCGGCGCCCATCTCAGCGTGTCGATCCACCCGGAACCCGGCGACGACCGGGTCCTCGACCGGATCCGGGAACTCCTGCGGGAACGAGGCGCCCGGCCCGACGGCGACGACCACTTCCGCGACCGCCGCCGCCGGATGTGGCTCCACCGTGCCGACTCCGGAGCGGTCGAGATCATCATGCCGGCGGGCCCGTTCGACGGCCCGGACGGCACCCGCCGCGAGAAGGTGACCTTCGCCCGTCACCTCATCGACCTGCTCGTGGCCGTCACCGAACGCACCCGTCCCCGGTACGGCGGCATCGGCATCGAGGACATCCTGCCCACCCCGGCCGCCCTGCGTGCCGGCATCCCGACCCAGGGCTACGTCACCGACCCGCTCTTCGTCCGGCGGGACCTCCTCGACGACGAGGCCCTGAACACCGCCCTGAACAGCGACTTCCGCCGGATCATCCCGGGAACGGCCGGCACGGTCTTCGCCTCCTGGTGGCCCTTCGCCGACGAAAGCCCCGCCACTCCGGGCGGCCTCCCGATCCACGGAACATGGGCCACCGGCCGGCTCCTCGGGCGAGCGGCCCGGTGAAAGCGTCGACGATCTCCTCGGCGGCCGCTCCGGTCCTGCTGATCGGCGGCTGGACCGCTGCCGCGTACCGGCAGCCCGCCGGGTTCGACAGCACCGTGGACACGATCAGCGCGCTCGCCGGGCTCGGCGCCACCGACCGCTGGCTGATGACCGCCGCCCTGGCCGCCGTCGGGATCTGTCACGTCGTCACCGCGTCCGGGCTGACCGCGGCCGCCGTCCCGGGCCGGGTCCTGCTGGCGTTCGGGGGAGTGGCGACCGCGCTGGTGGCGGTGTTCCCGCTGCCCGTCAGCGGCCCGGCGCCGGCGCACGCGGTGGTGGCCGGGATCGCGTTCGCGCTGCTGGCGGTCTGGCCCGCCGCGGCCTGGCGCCGCCACGAACCCCGGCCAGCGGTCCTGCGGCCGGATGTCTCGATCGGGGCGGCGCTGATGCTGCTCGGGCTGGTCGGCTGGTTCACCGTGACCCTCACGACCGGCGACCATGTCGGCCTGGCCGAGCGGGTCGCCGCCGGGGCGCAGGCCTGCTGGCCGCTGGTGGTCACCCGGTCACTGCGTAGGCGGCCAGCACCGCCGACGTGACAGCCTCGACGGTCAGGCCGGGCGCCACGTCCTCCAGGGTGCCGGCGGTGGCCGGGTCGAAGTCGTAACCGAGTTCCCGGTACGCGCCGGTCAACGCCGCCCGCAGCGTCTCGGTGCCGCCGACCTGGATGACCGTGCTGAACAGCCAGCCGTCCCGGGTCACCCGCTGTGCCGACCCGACGATCTTCATCCCAGCGGCGTTGATGCTGTACTCCCCGGGACAGTATTCGTGCGGCACCGGCCCGATCCGGGCGTCCACCCCGAGACCGATCAGGACGTCGGCGTGCATCCGGGCGAACCGCCGGAACCGGTCCACCGGATCCAGGGTCACCGGCGGCTCCCGGTGCACATGGTCGACGACCACGCTGCCGCGGTGATAGGCCGCCAGGCTGCCCCCTTGCGGTCGCACGACAGGTTCAAAACCTTGCTGTCGTACGGCGTGAGCCGCCCGTTCGTACCCCGGCCGCAGTGTGTCCCGGCGGCTGAAAGCCGCTGTCGGAGCGGGCGAGTGGATCCGGAGGATGTCGAGCGCGCCGTCCAGCCCGTCCCGCAGCAGCCGCGGCCCCCACGCCACGTCCTCCGCCGGCCCGCCCACCACGTCCCCGAACAGCACCGTCGACCCCATCCGCGAGATCCTACGGAAGCCGCACTCCCGGTACCGGAGGTGCCGTGCCGGTCACCGGCCCGCCCGGGTTCACCGGCCGTCGCCCTCGGCAGTGTCGGGGGACGGCTGTTCGGTGAAGTAGTCGCGGAGCATCACGATCCGGCCGTCCCGGACCCGGAAGATCTGCACCAGTGACATCCTGGTCCGCCGCCCGTCGTCGTCGAAAACGACGTCGAGTTCGGCGACGAAGACGTCCGGGTCGGTGGTGTCGTGCAGGACGACAGTGGTCCGGGCCGGGTTCATCGCCGCCCGGTAGGCCGGCTGCCGGTGGTAGGCGCCGATTCCGGCCCGGATCGCGTCCCGCCCCACCAGGCGCCGGTGCAGCGGATGACCGTCGGGGGCGAGCGGTGCGTCGTACACGCCGTCGTCGGTGAAGAGTGCGGCCACCGTGTCCGCGTCGCGGGAGACAGCGCCCGCGTACATGTACCGCTGGAAGATCTGCTCATGTGTCGAGTCCACTCTCCACCCTATCCCCTGTTCTATGGTGTGCGCGTGGGTACCTGGGGGAGTGGCAATTTCGACAGCGACACGGCCGCGGATCATCTGTCGGATCTGACGGCGCGGCTGGTGCGGGAGATCGAGGAGGCGATGGCCGGCGATCCGGTCGAGCTGGAGGCCGACGAGTACTGGGGTACCGCCGTTCCCTGCAATCTCGAGGTGCTGCACCTGCTGGCCACCCGGAACTGGGTGGGTGTCACCCTGCCTGGGGCGGCCACCGTCGAGTCCTGGAAGGCGACCTACCTGGCGGCCTGGGAGGCGAGCATCGACGGGCTGGAGCCGGTCGCCGGTTTCAAGGAGCAACGGCGGGCGGTGCTGGAACGCACCTTCGACCAGCTCGCTGCGGCGATCCGCGACAACGAGGCGTGATCGAGCTTGTTATGTCTCAACCTATGTCTCATAGTGTTGAGTCATGAGCGCATCATCGCCGCTGCTCCAGCAGCGTCTCCGAGCCCGGCGCCGGGTGCACGGCTATCTCGGGACCGCGACCATGGCAGCCGCGATCGCTGCCGGGGTGGCACTGCACAGCGACACCGTCGCGGTACGAGTGGCCGGTCTCGTCATCGCCGTCGTGGCGGTGCTCAGCCTTCGCCTGGCCGCCCGTCTGCTGCGGCGGTCCATCGAGCGCGAGGCCGCCGTCACGCTCACCCGGCGGGTGACACACCCGGTCCCGCTGACCGCCCGGGAGGTGGTCGGCACCGGTTTCGGGTTCGGCGCGGCCCTGCTGTAC
>DATMVU010000936.1:0-12256 GCA_035562875.1 Actinoplanes sp.
CGCGCGATCACGGCTTCGGCGGCCGCCACCGCTGCCGCGTGCGGAGCCGCGACAGCGACGGCCATCAGGCGTCCCGCTTGATCAGGATGGCGCGGGCGAACGACCCGTCCGAGTCGACCAGTTTCGCCGGCAGGCAGACCACCTCGTAGTCGCCGGGCGGCACCCCGTCCAGGTCGGCGTTCTCCAGGATGATCAGCCCGGCGCCGAGCAGCACATGATGGGCGTCCCAGGTCTCGGTGCGGGTGTGGCTCTCGATCGTCAGGTAGTCGATGCCGATCAGCTCGACCCGCTGGTCGATCAGCCACTGGGCGGCCTCGGGGGAGAGCCCGACCCAGGACGGCGCCCGGTCGACCTCCTTCAGCGGTCCGGCCGAGTTCGAGGTCTTCAGCAGGACCCGTTTGTGCCCGGCGACTCCGGCGGTGATCAGATCGTCGACGGTGATGTCGCCGGTGACGGCGGTCAGGTCGGCGACGACGGCCGGGCCGACGAGGGAGTGCAGGTCTAGTTTGTCGACGGGAGTGGCGCCGTCGACGAAGTGGGCGGGGGCGTCCACATGGGTGCCGGTGTGGGCGCCGAGCCGCCAGCGGGTGACGTTGGAGGCGTCACCGTTGGCCAGCGATTCGACGATCTCCACTTCGGGCTTGCGGCCCCAGTGCAGCATCTCCGGGTGGATCGGGAGAGTGATGTCGAAGATCTCCACGGGAGGGTCCCTTCTCGGAACGAAGTCAGGCAGGACGGTGGGCGGAGGACGGCCACGGTTCGACGACGGCGGCGGCGACGGCTGCCGCGGTGGTGGCGACGCAGCGTTCGAATTCGGACTTCCCGTGGTCGGCGTTGGCTTCGGCCACGTCGCGGCCCCACACGCCGGTCTCGCTGACCTGGTCCATCCGGTAGTCCCAGAACGAGTCGACGTCCCGGTGCGAGGTGGCCTTCTCCATCCGTACCAGCTCGGGGCGCAGGTGCAACATGACCGAGGTCTCGAAGAAGTTGGCGTGCATCAGCCCGCGGCCGAACTGGACCCGGCCGTTGACCTCGGGGCCGGGGTACATGGTGACGTAGCCGAGCGCGCGGATCCGCGAGTCCTTGTGCCGGACCCGCAGTTTCTCGGCCGACACGTCGAGCGAGCCGTTGTTCCAGATGTGGCCGTTGAGCAGGATGAACTGGCGGACGCCACTGGCGTGCAGCGAGTCGATCACGTCCTCGACCACGGCGATCAGGGTCTCCGGGCGCAGCGCGATGGTGCCGGCGAAGTCGCCGTGCGAACCGGAGACGCCGTAGCTCAGGGGTGGGATGGCCGGGACGCCGGTGATCCGGGAGACCTCCTCGGCGACGGCCTGGCAGATCACCGTGTCCACGTTGAGCGGCAGGTGCGGGCCGTGTTGTTCGATCGCGCCGACCGGGATGATCACCGCGTCGGTGCGCTCGGTGATGTCGCCCGCGTCCTGCCAGGTCATCTCTTCCCAGCGGTTCGGCTTACTCATGTCGTCTCCTTCGGTGGTCACCAGAGCCGCCGGGACTTCTCGGGGAGCAGGTCCAGGGCGCGGACGGCGATGACCTCGTCGGTGTCGGGTGCGGTCAGCCAGACGGTGGCGTCCGGGCTGTAGTCGCTGATCAGTTCGCGGCAGACGCCGCACGGTGCGATGACCCGGAACGTGTCGGCCGGTTTGATCTGCACCGACACGACGCTGACCACCTCGCCGAGGGTGATGCCGGCCGCGCGGGCGGTGCCGAGGGCGACCCCTTCGGCGCAGATCGAGCTGCGCCGGCAGGAACCCTCGACGTGCACGCCGGTGTGGATCGAGCCGTCGGCGGCCCGGAGCGCGGTGGCGACCTCGTGCCGGCCGTGCACCCACACCCGGCCGAGAATGTCCTCGGCCCGGCGCAGAAGTTCGAGATCGCCGTTGGAGAACGACGAAGGCGCCGTCACCGGGGTGATCACAGGCCCAGAATCCGCGCCATGTTGCCGCCCTCGACCAGAGCACGGTCCGCGTCATCCGGAATCGCCTTGGCGATCTTCATCCGCTCCAGGTCGAAGTCGGAGCCCGGCCACTCGCTGCCGAGCAGGATCTGGTTCGGGCCGAGCCGCGCGTACGCCCGCCGCACGTCGGCGATCAGGGTCGCCGAGGTCTCCAGGTAGATGTGCGGGTTCCGTTCGGCCACGATGATCGCCTCGGGCACGTTCCAGACGGCACCCATGTGCGCGATGATCGTCGGCACCGTCGGGTGGCCCTTGGCGATCTCCTCGATGGCCAGTGGTGCGCAGAACGCATCGTCCAGGGCGTTGATCAGGACCGGCATGCCCAGTTCGGCGCACTTCTCGAACACCGGGTCGAGTAGCCCGTGGTCGGCGACGTGGTAGCCGTGCATCGACGGGTGCAGTTTGAGCCCGGAGATGCCCAGGTCCTTCATCCGGGCGATCTCGTCGAGGGCGTCGTCGGCCTGCGGCATCACCTGGCCGAACCCGATGAACCGGTCCGGGTACGACTTGACCAGGCCGGCGATGAAGTCGTTCTCGATCCGCTGGGCCAGCGAGCAGACCATCGCCATGTCGACGCCCGCGGCGTCCATCCGGTCCAGGATGCGCTTCGGGTCGAACGGGGTGTACGGCGGCGGCGCCTGCCCCGGCCGGGCCCCGGTCAGGTAATCGGAGCGGCCTCGCACGTCCTGGGTGGTGTTGTACGCGTCGATGATCATGAGGTGCCTTTCACAGGGATCAACGGCAGGTGGCAGCGGACCTCCCGGCCCGGCTGGACCTCCCGGAGGGCGGGAGCCTCGGTACGGCACACGTCGGTCGCGTACCGGCACCGGGTGTGGAACGTGCAGCCGGCCGGAGGATCGGCCGGGTCCGGTAGTTCGCCGGTGAGTTCGATGCGGTCCCGGCGAGGCTCCTTGGACAGGGCCGGGACGCTGGAGAGAAGCGCTTCGCCGTACGGGTGGGCGGGGCCGGCGAAGAAGTCGTCCCGGGACGCCACCTCGATGATCTGCCCCAGGTACATGACCGCGATCCGGTCCGCGATGTGCCGGACCACACCCAGGTCGTGCGAGATGAACAGCATGGTCAGCCCGCGTTCCCGGATCAGGTCCGAGAGCAGGTTGATGACCTGGGCCTGGATCGACACGTCCAGTGCGGAGACCGGCTCGTCGGCGACCACGAACCGTGGGGACGGGGCGAGTGCGCGGGCGATGCCGATGCGCTGCCGCTGGCCTCCGGAGAACTCGTGCGGCCGGCGGGTCCCGGCCTCCCGGCCCAGTCCGACCTGGTCGAGCAGGTCGTCGACGATCCGGCGGGCCTCGTCCTTGGCGGTGCCGCGGGCGCGGAGCAGCGGCTCGGCCACGATGTCGGCGATGCTGCGGCGCGGGTTCAGCGAACCGAACGGGTCCTGGAACACCATCTGCAGATCGGCACGAGTCTTGCGGAACACCGTGCCGCGCAGCTTGGTGATGTCCGAGCCCAGGTAGCGGATCGCCCCGCCGGTCGGTTCGGTGACCCGGACCATGGCCCGTCCGAGTGTCGACTTGCCGCAGCCGGACTCACCGACCAGGCCGAGCGTCTCACCCTCGTAGATGGTCAGGTCCACGTCACGTACCGCGCGGACCCGGCGCCCGGCCGAGCCGGCGAACTCCACCCGCAGGTCTTCGACCTCGATCAACGGTGTCGGCTTCACTGAGCCACCTCCTCGAGGGCGCCCCGCGCGCGGGCCCGCCCCGCCTCGTCGAGCACGCACGCGTCCAGATGAGCCGGCCCGCCGTACCTCTCCTTCAAGACCGGCGACGACCGGCAGGCGTCGTGCGCGACGGTGCAGCGTGGGGCGAAAGCGCAGCCGTCGGGACGGTTGACGCCGGTGAGGGGGCTGCCGGCGATGGCCGGGAGACGCGAGACGGCCGGGCCGTCGACGCGGGGGACCGAGGAGAGCAACCCCATGGTGTACGGGTGTTGTGGATCGAAGAGCACCTCGTCGCGCGTGCCCTGTTCGATGATCCGGCCCGCGTACATGACGGCGACCCGGTCCGCGACCTCGGCGACCACGCCCAGGTCGTGGGTGATCAGGACGATCGTGGTGCCGTGCTCGCTCTGCAGGCGCTTGAGCAACCGCAGCACCTGGGCCTGGATTGTGACGTCGAGGGCGGTGGTCGGTTCGTCGGCGATCAGCACCGCCGGGTCGTTGGCGAGTCCGATGGCGATCATGACGCGCTGCCGCATCCCGCCGGAGAGCTGGTGCGGGTAGGCCCGGGCGGCCTGCGCCGGGTTGGCGATGCCGACCTCGCCGAGCAACTCCACGGCCCGTGCCCCGGCGTCCTTCCGGCTGATCTTGCGGTGTGTGCGGATCATCTCGGCGACCTGGTCACCGACCCGTTGGGTGGGGTTGAGAGCGGCCAGGGCGTCCTGGAACACCACCGCGATGTCCTTGCCGCGCACCTCGCGCAGCTCCTTCTCGCCCGCGTCGACCAGGTTGCGGCCGCCGAACAGCACCTCGCCGCCGATGTGGGTGCGCGGCCCGCGGTTGAGACCGACGAGGCTCATCGACAGAGCCGACTTGCCGGAGCCGGACTCGCCGACCAGGGCCAGGATCTCGCCCCTGCCGAGGGTCAGGTCGATGCCCGCGACGGCCGGCAGCCGCCCGCCGGGCACGTCGAACCCGACGGTCAGGCCGCGGATCTCCAGGAGGGCGTCACTCATAGCGCGTCCAGTGCCTGGTCGATGACCTTCAGGACGTCGGCGGGGCGGACCCGCGGGGTGAAGTGGCTGCCCGGCACCTCGCTGGTGATCATTCCGGCGCGGGCCGCCATGTCGCGCTGGATACCCGGCGGCAGGGTCTTGTCCTCGGCGGCGACCAGGTACCAGGCCGGTTTGGTCTGCCAGGCGGGCACTCCGGTCGGTTCGGAGAAGATCCGGTTGTCGCTCTGCCGGGCCTCGCTGTCCCAGATGTGCCGCTGCTCGACCGGCACGTCCCAGCCGATCTCGTTCCAGTACTCCTCGGTGTGCTCGGACTTCCACTCACCGTTCGGGCCGCGCCGCATGTACTTCGACACCTCGGCCGGCGGGTACCGCTCGACGATCCCGTTCACCGACTCGCCCTCGTCCGGGGCGAACGCCGCCACGTACACCAGGCCCTTGACCTGCTCGGAGCGGCCCACGTTGGTGATCACCGCGCCGCCGTAGGAGTGTCCGACGAGCAGCACCGGCCCGCCTGCCGCCTCGACCACGCTCCGGGTGTGCGCCACGTCGCCGGTGAGCGAGGACATCGGGTTGGTGACCAGGGTGTGCGGGCGGTCGCCGAGCAGCGGGACCAGTTCGGACCAGGTGGTGGGGGTTCCGCCGGCGCCGTGGACGAGGACGATGTGCATGAGTCAGGCCTTCCTCAGGCGAGGGTCGAGTGCCAGGTAGAGCAGGTCGACCACGACGTTGACCAGGGTGAAGAGCAGAGCGATGGCGAGGGCGGCGCCCTGCACGATCGGGTAGTCGCGCTGCAGGATCCCGTTGATCAGCAGGTTGCCGACGCCGGGATAGCTGAAGACCGTCTCGGTGATCACCGACCCGCCGAGCAGTGACCCGAACTGCAGGCCGAGCACCGTGACGATCGGCAGCGACGAGTTGCGCAGCACGTGCCGGCGCAGGATCGCGCCACCGGACAGGCCCTTCATCCGGGCGGTGCGGACGAAGTCGTCGTTCAGCACCTCCAGCACCGAGGCCCGGACGATGCGGGTGATGAACCCGGCCATCGACAGCGCCAGGGTGACGGCCGGCAGCAGCAGGTGCTCCAGCCAGGGCAGGATCAGCTCGGGCCGGTCCTGGAAGATCGCGTCGAGCAGGACGAAGTTGGTGAACGGCTGGTAGTCCAGCTCGTTGGGGAGCCGTCCGATCACCGGCAGCCAGCGCAACCACACACCGAAGACGACGATCGACAGGACACCGAGCGCGAACCAGGGCAGGGAGAAGCTGACCGTACCGACGGCCCTGGTCGTGGTGTCGATCCAGGTGTCCTTGCGCAGGGCGGCGACGATGCCGGTGAGCATCCCGATCAGGACCGCGATCAGCATCGCCGCGACGGTCAGTTCGATGGTTGCCGGAAGCGCCTCGCCGAGCAGCCCGGTGATCGAGTTGCCGCCGTAGAACGACGTGCCCAGGTCCAGGGTGACCAGGTCACCGAGGAACGATAGATACTGCTCCGGCAGTGACTTGTCGAGCCCGAGCGCCGCGTTGATCTTCTCGGCGTTCTCGGTGATCTCGGCGGCGCTGGAGTTCCCGGAGGCACCACCGGCCGCCAGGCTGGTCGCGGGGGAGCCGGGCAGCAGTCGCATCGCGATGAACACCATCGTGCTCAGGCCGAGCAGCACCAGCGGCACCGCCGCGAGGCGTTTGAGGATCAGCCACGGGGTCCCCTTCATCGGTTCGCCCGCGGGTCCAGAGCGTCGCGCAGGTCGTCGCCGACGAAGTTGCAGGCCACCACGAACAGCAGGGTGGCCGTGGCGGGCATCACCACGAGACGTGGCGCGGTGTAGAGGAACTCCTGTCCGGCCTGCACCATGTATCCCCAGTCCGGTGTCGGGGGCTGGATGCCCAGCCCGAGGTAGGAGAGGCCGGCGGCGAACCCGGCGGCCACCGACAGGGTCATCACCACCTGGGCCAGCATCGGCCCGGCGAGGTTGGGCAGCATCTCCTGCACGAGGATCCGCGGCCCGCGGGTGCCGCCGAGCTTGGCGGCCAGCACGTAGTCCCGGCCGGCCTCCCGGGCCGCGAGTGCCCGCGCCAGCCGGGCCAGTCCGGGTGCCAGGGCGACCCCGATGCCGGTGACCAGGCTGCCGACGCCGGGATTCCACGCCGACACGATCAGGATGATCAGCAGCATCGACGGGAAGGCCAGCGCCAGGTCCATCAACCGCATGATCAGCCACTCGGCCTTGCCGCCCAGGTAGCCGGCCATCAGGCCGAAGCCGATGCCGAGCACCGCGGCCAGGGCGGTGGACAGGAACGCCACCAGCAGCAGCGGCCGGGCGCCGTACACCATCCGGGCCAGTTCGTCGCGGCCCAGATCGTCGGTGCCGAGCAGGTGCCCGGCGGCGCCGAGCGGCAGCAGCGTGTCGTTGGTGCCGCGGGCCGGATCGGCGGAGACGAACAACGGCCCGAGGATCGCGGCGAGCACGAAGAGCGCCACGACGATCCACGACCCCGCCGCGAGAGGGCCGCGGCCCAGCCTCCGCGCCGCGAACGCGGAGCGGAAGCCGGCCGTGGTGGTCTGATCAGACACTCGCGTTTTCCATGTAGCAGCGGTGCGAACCGAGGGCCTTCCAGTTCATGTTCTTCACGTCGGTGCCGCTCACCACCGGGTTCGAGGCACAGGCCAGCATGGTCAGGGTCATGTACTTCTCGGCCCACTCGCGCTGGATCCCGGAGTAGGCGGTCTTGCGGGCGGTCGCGTCGACGATGTTCTTGGCGTCGAACAGCCGGTCCGCGTACGCCTCCGCACCGGCCAGGGTGTTGAAACCGGAGATGAAGTCGCCGTAGACCCCGGACGGCCGGGCCAGGGCGCCGATCATGTCGTCGGCGTCCGGGTAGTAGCCGTTGCGCTCCCAGATCATCAGGTCGTGGAACTTGTCGTCCGGGGCGAGCAGCCGGTTGAAGTAGGCAGCCGGATCCACCGAGTCGGTCTCCACCTTGAGGCCGATGTCGGTCAGGTTCTGCGCGATGATCTGCGCGGCCTTCGGGTGCCAGGAGTCGCTGGCGGCCATCAGCCGGATCGTGCGCCCGGTGGCGCCGGCCGCCTCGATCAGCCGCTTGGCCTCGGCGACGTCGGTCTTGGACAGATCGGCGAGCGAGGCGTCATACGCGTCCTGGCTCGGTGGGATGGTGTAACCGTCCGGCAGCACCGCCGCGCCGAAGAACGCCTGCGCGATCAGGGCCTGCCTGTCGATCGCCAGGTTGATGGCCTTGCGCACCTCCAGTTCGGGGATGCGGCGGACGTCCATCATCATGAACGCGTCGAAGCTCTTCGGGGTGTCGTACACCGCCACCGACTTGTCGCCCTTGAGCTGTGTCAGCGCCGAGTAGGGCGTGAACTGGGTGGCCGAGATGTCGCCGGACAGCAGCGAGCTGACGATCGTCGACGGGTCGGTGACCTGCTGGAGGACCAGCCGGTCGATGGGCGGCTTGCCGAGCCGGAACTTCTCGAACGCGGTGAGCGTGACGCTCTGCCCGGAGGTGGCCGACGCGAACTGGAACGGGCCGGTGCCGACCAGGTTCTTACCGATGTCCTTGCCGTACTTCTCCAGGGCGGCCTTGCTGATGATCCGGGCGCCGATGTCGGAGAGCCGGCCGAGCAGGGTGCGGTCCGGCTTGAGCAGGACCATCACGAACGTGCTCGGGTCCGGGGCGGTCATCTCCTTCAGGTTCGCGCCGACCGCTTTGAACGGCCGGGACGAGCCCTCCGGCAGCGTCTTGTCCTTGTCGTCGAACTGCCGGTTGAAGCTGGCGATGATGTCGGCCGAGGTGAACGTGGTGCCGTCGTGGAAGGTGACGCCCTGCCGGAGCTTGAACGTGTAGGTCAGCTCGTCGTCCGAGACGGTCCAGCTCTCGGCCAGGTCGGGGCTCGGTTCGTTGGTGTCGTACGAGATGAAGGTCAGGCCGCGACAGATGCAGTCGACGATCATCCAGTCGCCGAGGGTGGTGTAGAAGGCGGGGTCGTTGACGGCGCTGGTGCCGTCGATGGCCAGGGTCAGGGTGCCGCCGGTCTTGGCGGCTCCGCTCTTCTCGCCCTCTTCGGCGGCGATGCCGCAGGCGGCGAGGAGGCCGGTGAGGCCGGCACCCATTCCGAGTATCGAGGCGCCGCGGAGCAGAGTGCGGCGGGAGACTGCCTGGTTGCCGATTTCCATGTGGCACTCCGGGGGGTGTATTAAAGTCTGCCGATTTGGGATGTCATTCGGAGGAGATTGGATCCAATTCTGCGGCCCGCTCGTCGCAGGCGTGTGTCCCGAATATGAACGTGATGTTTACGAGCAGCAGGAACTGCCGCCGCGGGATGCCGCGGGGTCCGGAATGTCCAGAGCGGGGTTGCGGTCGAAGAAGCCGTCCGGCTCCAGGACCAGGTGGATCGCCTCGACCGGCATGACCGGCCACTGCTCGGGGCGCGGCAGGTGGTGCACCCCGAGGACCGGCCAGACCACCAGCGGCACGCCGTCGATCGACCGTTGCTGCTCCTGCCACACGTGCACGCCGTCCTCGCCGGGCTCGGCGTGGTTCGGGTACTGCCCGCCGATGAACTGCTCGGACTCGTCGAACGGGGTCGCCCACACGTGCTGGTGGATGAACGGGGCGCGGCGGGCCATCACCGACTCCGGCAGGCCGAAGCTGCGGGTGGTGTTCGGGATGGCCAAGCGGTACGCGGTCGGCTCGCCGTAGCGGTTCGTCCGGTCGGCACTCTCGATCCGCCAGTGCCGGGCGATGCTCGGGTCGTTGCGCTGGGCGGTCTCGGTGGTGAGCGGCTCGCGGACGTAACGGACCGCGTTGCCGTACGGGTTGAGCGCCGGATCGGGCTCCGCCTCGGCGTGCTCCTCGACCAGCCGGTTCAGCTCGCCGTCGATCGCGGTGTCCAGGCGGATGCCGAAGTAGTGCTGGTGGATCGGGGTCTGCACGTTCTTCGACACGATCCGGCCGTACGGCGCCTCCTCGCCCTCGTTGATGCCCGAGGCGGACAGGATGCCGGTGAGCTTGACCTCCAGCTCGATCCTGCCGTCCTGGTACAACGACCAGTAGAAGCCGTAGTCGTAGTTCGCCACCGTCTGGAAGTTCGAGATGATCAGCCGGCGGCTGCGGCGCACCTCGGACACCCCGCGGCGCAGGTCGTTGTGTTTCCAGAGGATGCTGTCGTCCTCCTCGTGCATGCAGATGGCGTTGTCGATGCTGACCGGTTCGCCGTAACCGCCCAGGTGGATGCCGTTGAAGTAGTAGATGACACCGAGACAGTCGCAGCCCAGCGCCAGGGAGTTGGTCAGCGGGCCGGCGCCGTACTCGCCCCAGTCGAAGAAGTTCTTCCGGTACTGGGTGGAGTTGGAGTCGAGGTACGGCACATACATCTCGTTGCAGGCTGCGCGCTTGAGGATCGACCGGCCCTGGAACTCCAGGTCGTAGAGGACCAGGCCCTCCCGGTGGGTGAACCCGACCCGGAACGTCCAGCCCTGCCAGTCCACCTTCCACCCGTCGACCGAGAAGCTCGGGCCCTCGGGCTGCACCACGTCGATCGGTTTCAGGCCCTCGCGGTCCGGGCCGAACGCGCCGGTGGTCAGCAGGCCGGCCTCCTCGGAGACCGGGATGACCCCGTGGTCCTCGACCTCCAGGACCTCCATGGTGTTCATGTCGATGATCGGGACGACACCCTGCACCGGGCGGGCGTAACCGTTGTCCTCCACCTCGGTGCGGTGCCAGACGGTGCCCCAGGTGACCCGGCGGCCGGCGTACTTCCCCTCGAAGCCGCCCATCGACTCGGCGTCGATCATCACCAGAGACACGTCGTGGATGCCGCGCCGGGCCATCACCTCGCGGAACAGCTCGCTGTCCCGGCAGGCCTGGGCGGCCGCGCGGGCCTCGTCGGAGGTGATGCCGGGGCGGCGCGGGTCGACGGCGCGCCAGTCGACGGCCTCCGCCTTGTCGCCGGTGATCAGCACGTCGATCTCCCAGGCAGCCGATCCACCGGTCGCGATGGCGACCAGGCCGAGCCGGACGCCGGAGGCGTCACCGGCGACGACCTTGCGAGCATGGGTCTCGTCGAGGGTGGCGCCCCAGAAGCGGGGCCGTTCGCCGAGGCGGCCGTCGGAGCGGGCCGCGTCGACCGCCAGGTTGATCTCGACGGTGGTCGGCGGGTCCAGCGGGTGCGAGCGCAGGACCGGTGAGGCTGTGGTGTGGCACACGCTCATCGGGTGGCTCCTTTCGTGGTATGACCATAGGTGATTTCGGGATACGAAGATAGAGTGATTGGATCCAGAATCGGAGCCGTTCTGATTGCTAAGGTGACGGCCCGGATCCCCCTGACACTGCTTTCCGACGAGGCCACCATGGACCCCGCACTGACGACCGCATCGAGCGCTCTCGTTGACGAGACCGCCGCCGCCATCCGCGCCCGGATCATGTCCGGCGAGATTCCGATCGGGGCCCAGCTGCGGCAGGCGGAGCTGGCGAAGACGCTCGGCGTGAGCCGCACCCCGGTCCGCGAGGCGCTGCGCCAGCTCCAGACCGGCGGCCTGATCGCCGTGGTGCCCAACCGCGGCGCCGTCGTCCGGGTTCCCGCGCCCTGGGAGGTGCGCGAGGCGTACGAGGTTCGCGCCGAGCTGGAGGGCCTGGCCTGTGCCCGCGCCGTCCGCCGGATCACCCGCGACGGCCTGGCCGAGCTGCGGCAGGTCAACGAGCTGCTCCGGCCGGGGGACACGCCACCCGACACGGCGTCGCACGCCGCCAACGACCGGTTCCACATCATGATCCACCAGATCGCCGGCAACGAGCGCCTCGCCCGGGTGATCCGGGAGATCAACGAGGCGTTCCCGCGCAACGTCTCCGCGCTGGTGCTGCACGAGCATCCCCGCCACCGCGACGACAACTTCGCCGAGCACGAGCGGATCCTGGCCGCGCTCGAAGCCGAGGACGTCGAGACCGCCCGCCGGGAGATGCAGGCGCACGTCATCGAGGCCGGCGAGCAACTGGCCCAGTGGTATGAGCGCCGGTCCGGCACCGTCTTCCACGGGCACGGCCAGCCCTTCCAGGTCAACTTCGGCTGACGGGTGCGTCCGGCGGGCGTCGCCATCAGAGCGCGCCCGGCGCCAGGAAGTCCAGGTCGGGGCGCTGTTTGCCGAGTGCCAGGTCGGCCAGCGCGGCCCCGATCGCCGGGCCGAACTTGAAACCGTGACCGGAACACGCCGCCGCCACCAGCACCTGCGGGGTGTCGGGCAGTGCTCCGACCGCGAACCGGTTGCGCGGCGCCATGGTGTACCGGCACGCCACCGAGTCGACCACGTCACCGTCGGCCGCGGGCAGGAATCGGCGCGCGAGCGCGAGCAGTTCACCCGCCTCGGCAGCGGTCACCGGCGTCTGTGGCCCGAGCCCGTCGGCGGGCCCGTGATCGAGGCCGATCTTCACCGGGCTGCCGTCGAAGGCGGGCAGACCGTAGAGCAGCCCCACCCCGGGCACCTCGACCGAGAACGGCCCGAGCGCCGGCGGGGCGAGCCGGGCCGGATCGGACGACCCGATGAAGATGTTCACGATCCGGACGACCTG
>DATMVU010000937.1:0-9255 GCA_035562875.1 Actinoplanes sp.
GATCCCAGAGGGCCAGGCTGATCCGCTGACCGTGGTCCGCCCAGCTCGGTGCGGTCCGGGCGACGAGCTCGACATCGCTGTCGTACCGGATCAGGGACATGGTCAGGCCGGGCCGCAGAAGGCCGTCGGTGATGGTGCGGGGCAGGTGCCAGCGCAGCAGGTCGGGTGCGAGCCGCCGGAGGTCGGTGCGGAGCCGGCCGGTGAAGTCCCGCCCGTGCCGGCGGTTGACGGTTCGCAGGTCGAGGTCCACGTCGAAGTGCGCGGCGGCGCACGCCCCGGCCCAGTCACCGGTGAGGCGGCGGGCGGTGGCAGCGGTGATCATCGAGGCCGGCACGGCGAACTCCCGCACGTGCAGCCAGCTGTGGAGACGGGTTCGTCCGGGTGGGCGCATCAGCACTCACCTTTTGTGGACGAGACCCCCGTTCCGTTCACGAAGGTATCCATTGCCGGGGAGCGTACATGCCGTCCGGGCCGGACGGCCAGCCCCCGTTCCGGGCCGGGATGGGCCGGGGGACGGGCCGGGGGACGGGCCTGGGGGACGGCCCCGCGGGTGGGTCACCCGGCCAGGGTCTTGCATAATCACTTTCGGACTCGATGGCTTCTCGTGAATCCCCGGCTTCCGGATGACGGTCTGGTTGCGAAGAGGGAATCATGGTCACTATCAGGTGATCGGAATGGCGAAAATCGATCAGCGGACGGTACGTTCGATCCGGAAATAGCGGGACTTGTCCTGGGTTTCGGCTGGGTGAATGATCGATGTCCTGGTCATTTCGGCCCCCCGATTCGTTGATCCGGCAAACCTGACTCGTTCGATCGGCTACGGCTAGGTGCGCAGAGTGTTCCGGCCCGTTACGTTAAGTATGTGGACGGTGAAGATCACTATTGGCACAAATTTGTTTCTAGCTGGACGGGCGGCCGTTTTCCCGGATCATCGGATGAACTGTCGACCCCCGGTCCGCACAATGGGCCGGGGGCGATAAAAAGGTTCGACACAGGTCCATCAACGAGGGTGGTGTGATGATCCGGGTCGTGGTGGTCAGAGACGAGGGGTACTTCGGTGTCCCGGTCCGAGCGTTCCTGGAGACCGAGCCGGACATGCACTACGTCGACACCCTGCCGATCGGTGGCGACCTGGCACAGCGAGCCGCGCAGTTGTGGCCCGCGGTGGTGGTGATCGACACGCAGTACATGGTGAGTCAGGTCCTGCCGATCGCCGACGAGCTGCATTCGGCGGTCCCGTCGTGTTCGATGCTGCTGCTCTGCGACCCGTCGAAACGGGGCATGCTCCCGCCCCGGCGGTGGAACGGCGGCCTGAACTTCCTGGTGAAGGACACTTCTGCGGCGTCGCTGGCGGACGCGGTGCGGCGCCTGGCCCGCGGCGAGCGGGTGGTGTCGCCGATGCTGCAGGCCGCCTCGCTCAACACCGACCGGGGGCTGAGCACCCGGGAGCTGGAGGTGCTGGGGCTGGCCGCGGAGGGCGAGTCGGTGAAGGAGATCGCCGGCCGGCTGTACCTGTCCGGCGGCACGGTCCGGAACTACCTGTCCGCGATCATCTCGAAGACCGGGGCACGCAACCGCCTGGACGCCATTCGGATCGCTCGAAAGCAGGGTTGGCTGCGCTGAGCCGCCGGTTGCGGGCGGGGGACGGGTAGTTTGGGAACGGATGCCGAGCCACCAGATCGATGTTCCCGCGCTGCCCGTCCTGCTTCCCCTGGGCGTCCTCCTGATGATCGTCTTCGGGGTGCTGCTGCACCGGCGGGGGCTGCTGACCACCCGCCGGCTGCTGGTCGGCTGGGGTGCCGGGTGGTACGCGGTGGCCGTCCTCGGCGCGACCATGCTGCCGATGCACCTGGCCTGGGGTGCCGGCGTCGACGGGCCGGACCTGTACCGGCTGATCCTGGTCCCGGTGCTGGAGATGCGGCCGCTCGACTTCGTGCTGAACACGCTGATGACGATGCCCCTGGCCACGGTCCTCCACCTGGTGTTCGGGGTGCGCCGGGAGAGCCGGGTGGTGCTGGCCGGTCTGCTGCTCAGCCTCGCCATCGAGTCGACCCAGCTGATCCTGCTGTTCACTCTGGACGGTAACCGCTGGGCGGACGTGAACGACCTGTTGTCGAACACTCTCGGGGCCTGGCTGGGTTATCTGCTGCTGCGCCGGTTCATGCGTTCCGGACACTTCCGCCGGGTAGTGGAAAGCTGCTCTTTCGGCCGAAACGACCGAAAAGACCGAAACGGCCGCGGTACGCCATCAGTGGTGCGATGAACCGTCTCCCGGGCCGGGGCGCGATCCGCTCGTAGAGGCTGCCGACCGCCGCGGCGACGTGATCGGCGTCGTACCGGTCCCCGGCCGAGCGAGCCTCCAGCCGGGCACCGTGGCGTTCGGCCAGGCACAGCAGCTCGGTGCGCAGGGCCCGGGGCAGCGATTCCCGGTCGTGGGACAGCCGGTGGGTGCCGGGGACCGCGGTGGCGGTCAGCGGCTCACAGGAGCCGTAGACGGTGGGCAGCCCGGCCGCGACGGCTTCCAGGGCGGCGAGCCCGAACGATGCCCGGCCGGGTGAGGCGAAGACGTCCATCGCGCAGTACATCTCCCGCGGACGGGCGACCGCCCCGGGGAACAGCACCCGGTCGGCGACGCCTTCGATGACCGCGAGTCGTTCCAGGTCGGCGCGGGCCGGGCCGTCCCCGACCAGCAGGAGGACCGCCCCGGGTACCTCGGCGACGGCGCGGATCAGCAGGTCGAACCGTTTGTCCGGGTCGAACCGGCCGACCCCGCCGATCACCGGCACCCCGGTCGCGACACCCAGCCGGGCCCGGGTGGTGGCGCGCAACTGCGGGTCGTACCGGTACTCGGCGGTGTCGATCGCTTTCGGGATGGTGGTGATCCGCCGCTGTGGCACTCCCCAGGCCCGCAGCCGGTCGGCGATCGCCGCCGATCCGGCGATGGTGATCCCCCCGAGGCGTTCGGTGGCCAGGTAGAGCGGCCGGGCGACGGCGTCCAGGCGGTGCTCGGTGGCGATGACGTGCCGTGTCCCGGCCAGTCTGGCGGCCACCCGGCCCTGCACGTTGGCCTGGTAGAGGTGGGTGTGCACCAGGTCGTAGCGGCCGTCCCGGATCAGTTGCCGCAGGTGCCGGACGACAGCCGCGTCGTGGTCACGGACGCCGATGATCCGGTGTACCGGCACCTCGTCCGGTGCGACGCCGCCGGGCGACAGCGCGACGATCTCGTTGTCGTACGGCAGTCGGCGCACCAGGGTTCGCAACTGATGCCCGGCCTGCGGTTCCAGCGTGCCGATGACGTGCAGCACCCTCATTCTTTCCCCCGGTCGCATTCTCGACAGAACGCTTGCCTAATCCGCAACGAAGACGCTGCCGCAAAGTTGCCCGGCGCGGAAGTCGCAGATGTCACGCCTAAGGTGAGGACTATTCACTGTCGATATGACATCCTCCGCCGAATGGCTGGCCGGAGGCGCCCGAAAGTATGCGTGAAAAGTGCCGATCAGTGAATGTGAACATTATTCACGTAGGCTATGACAATTGCTACTGTGAACCCGCCACCTCGTGCTGCGAGTCTAATTTCGCGAAAGCCCAATGCATTTCTGGACGATGAAATGCATTTGCGTGCGCTGACATTTCCTTGATTTCGAGTTTAAGGATCCACGGCCGGGTCGCGCCGGCATCGTACGAGGGGGAATCCATGCAGGTACGGCGACGAGCGTCCGGCGATCCGAGCGCCGACGCGACTCCCGGCGAGTGGCGCGGCCCGGGCCCACGCCCGGTCGCGTGGTACCGCCGGGCCGTTCCGGGGCGTGCGGCCCGGGCACTCACCGACGCGGTGGCGCTGACCGCCGCGCTGCTGATCGCGACACTGCTGCGGCACGACGGCCACCTCGGTGAGGTCGACTTCACCGGACTGGTGATGCTCGCCGCGGCCGCCGCCGTCGTGCACACCGCGGCCGGCCTCCAGCTCGGCCTCTACACCGGCCGCTGGTCGTACGGCTGCTTCGAGGAGATCGCCGCGCTGGTCCGGACCGCACTGGTCACCACCCCCGTGGTGTTCCTGCTGGACACCCTGCTGGGCCGGCTGGTGCCCCGGTCGGCGATCATCGCGGCCGGGCTGATCGCGCTGGTCTTCATGGCCGGCGTCCGCTACACCGTGCGACTGCTGCAGGACAACCGCCTGCGACCGTCACCCGAGCACGGCACCCGGGTCGTCGTGATGGGCGCGGGGGAGGGCGCCACCCAGGTCCTGCGGGCGATGCTGCGCAGCCCGCAGAGCCCGTACGTCCCGGTCGCCCTGCTCGACGACGACCCGGCCAAGCGGACGTTCCGGGTGATGGGAGTGCCGGTCGCCGGTACCCGCGCCGACATGGCCGAGGTGGTCCGCCGGTACCGTGCCGACGCCGTGGTGCTGGCCATCCCCAGTGCCAGCGCCGACCTGATCCGGGCCCTGACCGAGTTGGCCCAGCCGCTCAACGTGGACCTCAAGGTCGTCCCGCCGGTGGTCGAACTGTTCGGCCGCACCGTGCGGGTCGAGGACATCCGCCCGGTCAGCCACGCCGACCTGCTCGGCCGCCGCGAGGTCGGCATCGACCTGGAGGCGGTCGCCGGATACCTCGAGGGCCGCCGGGTGCTGGTCACCGGAGCGGGCGGTTCGATCGGTTCGGAACTGTGCCGTCAGGTGGCCCGGTTCAACCCGGCCAAGCTGGTGATGCTGGACCGGGACGAGTCGGGGCTGCACGCCGTACAGCTCAGTCTTGATGGTCGTGGGCAGTTGGACGACCGCAACCTGGTCGTCGCCGACATCCGTGACCTGCAGCGCCTGGACGAGGTCTTCACCGAGCATCAGCCGCACGTGGTGTTCCACGCGGCCGCCCTCAAGCACCTGCCGCTGCTGGAGATGCACCCGTCCGAGGCTCTCAAGACCAACATCATCGGGACCTACCAGATCCTGCAGACCGCGATGAAGCACAACGTCGACCGGCTGGTGAACATCTCCACCGACAAGGCCGCCGACCCGTGCAGCGTCCTCGGCTACTCCAAGCGGATCACCGAACGGCTGACCGCCGCCGCCGACGCCACCGCGACCGGCACGTACTGCAGCGTCCGGTTCGGCAACGTGCTCGGCTCCCGCGGCTCGGTGCTCACCGCCTTCACCGCCCAGGTCGAGGCCGGCGGACCGATCACCGTCACGCACCCGGACGTGACCCGCTACTTCATGACCGTGCAGGAGGCGGTCCGGCTGACCGTGCAGGCCGGTGCGCTGGAGAGCAAGGGCGAGGTGCTGATCCTCGACATGGGCGAGCCGGTCCGGATCGCCGACGTGGCCAAGCGCATCGCCGACGCCGCCGACCAGCACATCCAGATCGTCTACACCGGGCTGCGGCCGGCCGAGAAGCTCGCCGAGGTGCTGCTCGGACCGGACGAGCCGGATCACCGGCCGAACCACCCGCTGATCTCGCAGGCCCCGGTTCCGCCGCTGGACGGTGCGGTGCTGTCGCTGCTGGACGCGTCCGCGCAGCGCGAGGAGCTGATCGCGGTCCTGCACTGGCTGTCCGAGAGCCCGGCCCTGCCCCATCCGGTCATCGCGGGACAGAAACGACGGGCGACCGAACCGGCGCGGCGTTCGTGAAGAGCAGGCGCAAGACCCGGTTCCCGAGAACGCGACAAGAGGAGAGAGTTCCCATGCGGGTCGTCATCGCCGGTCAGGGCTACGTGGGGTTGCCGCTCGCGGTCCGCGCCGCCGAGGTCGGGCACACCGTCGTCGGGTTCGACGTCGACGACGAAAGGATCAAACGGCTCGCCGCCGGGGAGTCGTACGTCGACGACATCTCCGCCGAGGAACTGCGCGCGGTCCTCGCCGGCGGCTCCTTCCACCCGTCGTCCGACCCGCGCTCGTGCGCCGGTTTCGACGTCGCGGTGATCGCCGTCCCGACCCCGCTGCGCGAAGGCACCCCGGACCTCAGCTACATCGAGGAGTCGGCCCGGCTGCTGGCCCGCTACCTGCGGCCCGGCGCCACCGTCGCGCTGGAGTCGACCACCTACCCGGGCACCACCACCGAGTTGGTCGGGCCACTGCTGGAGGAGGGCTCCGGCCTGATCGCCGGGGTCGACTTCCACCTCGGCTACAGCCCGGAACGCATCGACCCCGGCAACCGCGAGTTCAACCTGGTCACCACGCCCAAGGTGGTGTCCGGCATCAACCCGGCGTCGCTGGCCATGGTGCAGGCGTTCTACGCCTCGGTCGTCGACCGGACCGTACCGGTCGCCGACACCAAGGTCGCCGAACTGGCCAAACTGCTGGAGAACACCTTCCGGCACGTCAACATCGCCCTCGTCAACGAACTCGCGGTGTACGCCCACGACCTCGGCATCGACGTCTGGGAGGCGATCGACGCCGCCTCGTCCAAGCCGTTCGGCTACATGCGGTTCGTGCCCGGACCCGGAGTCGGCGGCCACTGCCTGCCGATCGACCCGTCCTACCTGTCGTGGCGGGTGCAGCGGACCCTCGGGCAGAGCTTCCGCTTCGTCGAGCTGGCCAACGACATCAACAATCACATGCCCGATTACGTCGTACGGCGTCTCGTCACCGCCCTCAACAAACGCCGCAAGGCCGTCAACGGGTCGACGATCCTGCTGCTCGGGCTGGCGTACAAGAAGAACACCGGCGACGCCCGTGAATCACCGGCCCGCCGCGTCGCCTCGCTGCTGCTGGACATGGGTGCGCGGGTCCTGGCCGCCGACCCGCACGTGGTCGAGGACGCCCACGTCGACAGCCGCGTCGAGATGGTCGCGCTCACCGCCGAACAGGCGGCCGGTGCCGACGCCGTCGTGCTGCTCGCCGACCACGACGAATTCGACCTGGACCTGCTGCTGGAGAACGCCGCCTACGTGCTGGACACCCGGCACCGCCTGGCCGGCGCGAACGTCGAGTCTTTGTAAAAGGGGTAACCGTGCGCTCTGTCTGGAACGGACTCAACCGGCTGACCGCTCTGCTCATGCTTCTACCTCTGGCGCCGCTGATCCTCGCCGTCGCCGCCTGGATCCGGATCGCCGACGGCAAAGGTGTCCTCTTCGTCCAGGACCGGGCCGGTAAGGACGGCGTCCCGTTCCGGATGCTCAAGTTCCGCTCGATGGTCCACGACTCGGTGGCGCTCAGCGCGAAACTCGGCATCGACGACCCGTTCGGCCTGGTCGAGAACGATCCGCGGATCACCCGGTGCGGCCGGATCCTGCGCCGCACCAGCCTCGACGAACTGCCCCAGCTGCTGAACGTGCTGCGCGGTCAGATGAACCTGGTCGGGCCGCGCCCCGACGTGCTCCCGCAGGTCGCCTGCTACTCGCCCGAGGACGCCCGGCGGCTGGAGGTCAAGCCGGGCATCACCGGGTGGGCACAGGTCAACGGGCGTGACGACATCGACTGGCCGACGCGGTTCAAGCTCGACCGCTGGTACGTGGACAACTGGTCGCCGCTGCTCGACCTGCGGATCCTCTGGCGGACCGCGATCACCGTCAACCGCGGCGAACCGCCGGTGCACGTCGACTCGCACAACATCAGCCGGTCCGCGGCCCCCGTCTCACCGGCTCCGGCCTCTGCTTCGCCCGCTCCTGAGGAAGTCAGCCGTGCCGCCTGAGTCACCTCGGGAGATCGGCTCCGAGTTCCACTGGGATCCAGCCGTCCTGCTCAGCGACGAGCGGGGCGGCCTGCCCGGCTGGCTGCCCGAACGACGGTCACTGTTCGCGACCGCGGCCGGGGCGCTCAGTTCGCTGCTCACCATTTTTCCGGGACGGCTGCACGTTCCCTCGTACTTCTGCATGGGGGTCGCCGAATTCCTCTCCCATCGGATGCCGATCTCCTGGTACCGGCATCTGCCCGGCGGTGCCGGACCCGACTTCGGCACACTGCGGGCGGTGGACGGGGACGTGGTCCTGGCCCAGAACCTGTTCGGCTGCGAGGACGGCGGACCCTGGAACAGCTGGATGCTCGCCCATCCCGAGGTTCCGGTGATCGAGGACCACTCGCACGACCCGTTCAGCTCGTGGGCCTGCGCCAGCACCGCGTCCTACGTGGTCGCCTCGCTGCGCAAGACCCTGCCGGTCCCGGACGGCGGCCTGCTCTGGTCGCCGCGCGGGCTGGACCTGCCGGAACCCGCCGGGCCGCCGTCCGAGGGCGCGTCACTGAAACTCGCCGCGATGCTGCTCAAGGGCGCGTGGCTGGACGGGCGGCCGGTGCCCAAGGAGTATTTCCGGCGACTGCAGACCACGGGGGAGGGGCGACTGCTGGGCAGTGCGGGGCCGGCGAGTGCGGTCACCACGGCGTTGCTGCCGCTCTTGGATATTTCGGGCGTACGGTCGTCGAGTGCGCTGAACGCCGCCGAAGTCGCCGCGGCACTCGGGGTGAAAGCGGGCGGGTTCCGCGTACAGCTGATGTGCCCGTCGGCCGTTGATCGTGATGAGTTGCTTGCCGCGCTCGCCGGTCAGGGCATCTACGCGCCGGTGCACTGGCGGCAGGACCGGGACGGGTTCTGGAGTGGTGACACGCTCGCCGCCGACCTCGCCGACCGGATGCTCACCCTGCCCGTCGACCACCGATGTGGACCCGGCGATCTGCGGCGGATCGCGGAGGCGGTGAAGTCCGGGTCGAAAGGATCGTCGATGAGTTCTATGATCTGAGCGTGACACCCTGATTGACCCAGAGTGATCTTGTGGCTCGCGACGTGATCTCGTGGCTCGTGGCGTGATCTTGTGGGAGGTGGGCGATGACCTCTGCCAACTGGTTCGCGCTGGGGATGGCGGTGTTCGGCGCGTTCAGCTACGCGACCGGTTCCATCCTGCAGGCCATCGGTGCCAAACGCAGCCACAGCACCGCCAGCACCCTCGGCCACCCGCTCTACCTCGTCGGCATCGGCTTCGACATCGTCGCCTGGGTCGGGGCCATCGCCGCTCTCCAGCACCTGGCCGTCTACGTCGTCGAATCAGTCCTGGCCAGCTCACTCGCGGTCACCGCGGTCGCCGCCTGGCTCTTCCTCGGCTCCAAACTGCGCCGCCGCGACGTCGCCGCCATCGTCTGCACCACCGGCGCCCTCGGAGTGCTCGCCCTCTCCGCCGGCGAACAGCACGAGATGCTGCCGTCCACCCAGGTCCGCGTCGGCCTCGTCACCGCGTTGCTCTGCCTGTGGGCACTGGGTTACGGCGCCACCCGCACCGGACGGCCCGGCCTGATCGCCATGATCGGCGGTTTCTCCCTGGGTGGCGCGG
>DATMVU010000938.1:0-8854 GCA_035562875.1 Actinoplanes sp.
TGTGACGATTCCCACGCTCGGCCTGCACGGCGACGCAGACACGGTCAGCCCGCTGGCCACGGCCCGCTCGCGGTACCCCGGGCGGCTCGTCACCATCGCCGGTGGCCGGCACGACATCCTCAACGACGTGACCCACCGGACCGTGGCTGCGACGATCATCCTGTTCCTGGAGCGCCTCGAACTCGGCGCCGAGCTGCCAGCGATCGCCACGGAGGATGAACAGTGAGTCGTTATGTGATCATCGGAGGCGGAGCGGTCGGCGCCACCCTCGCCGCGGAACTGCACCGGACCGGCATCGACACGGTCCTGATCGCGCGCGGGGCCCAGCTCGACGCTTTACGAGCGCAAGGCCTTGCTTACGTACGACCGGACGGCGAGCACCGTCTGCGCCCGCCGGTCGCCGGGGGACCGTCCGAGATCACCCTCACCGACACCGACGTGCTGGTCCTCGCCACCAAGACCACCGACAGCACCGCCGCCGTCGCCGACTGGGCCTGGCAGCCGGTCAAACGCGCCGACGGCTCCACCGGAGTCGCCGCCACCACGCTGCCGCTGGTCACCCTGCAGAACGGCCTGGAGACCGAACGGATCGCGCTGCGCTCGTTCGCCACCGTGATCGGCGCCGTGGTGTGGGTGCCGGCCACCTTCGTCACCCCCGGCCAGGTGGTCAACCACGGCTCCCCGGTCCCGGCGATCCTGTGGCTCGGCCGCTACCCGCACGGCCGGCACCCGGTGGCCGCCGCCGTCGCCGCTGACCTGCACCGGGCCGGGTTCATCGCACACCAGGTCGACGACATCACCGGTCACAAGGCGGGCAAACTGATCAGCAACCTGGTCAACAGCCTGGACGCCCTCTACCCGCCGAGCCCGCTGCGCGACGCCGCCACCAAGGCCCTGCGCACCGAGGCCCGCGCGGTGTACGCCGCCGCCGGAATCGTCCCGATCATCCCGGACGGCGGCGACTTCCAGCCGGTCGGCATCCCCGGCCACGAACGGGCCGGCAACTCCACCCGGCAGAGCCTGACCCGCTCCGCGGTCCCGGAGACCGACTACCTGGACGGCGAGATCGTCCTGCTCGCCCGCCTGCACGGAGTCCCGGCGCCCCTGGCCGAGGCGGTGGTGGCCCGCGTGCACCGAGCAGTCACCGAAGCCACCCCGGCCCTCTCCCTGACCGACGCCGATCTGGCCACCACCCTGCCCACGGTCGCCGGTACTCTCCCCGCCGCAGGCGATCCCGCCGCGTCCGGATCGGATGGGGGAGCGGGGCGGCCGGGCTCGAGCCGGGAAGCGGTGCTGGTGACCGTTGACGAGGTTCGGCGGTTCGCCGACGGTACGACGCGGCCGGTGTTGCTCGACGTGCGGTGGGCGCTCGGGGACCCGCACGGGGCCGAGCACTATCGGGACGGCCATCTTCCCGGTGCCGTTTATGCCGATCTGGACACCGAACTGGCCGGTGGGCACGCGCCCGGGGCCGGGCGGCATCCGTTGCCCGCGGTGGAGGACCTTCAGGCCGCGGCGCGGCGGTGGGGGATCAACCGGGACAGTGCGGTCGTCGTCTATGACAACAGTGGTGGTCTCGCCGCGGCCCGGGCCTGGTGGCTGCTGCGCTGGGCCGGGGTGAGCGACGTGCGGATCCTCGACGGTGGGCTCGCCGCCTGGAAGGCCGCCGGGCACTCCGAGGAGACCGGGACGCCCACGCCGCGACCGGCCGGGGATGTGGTGCTCAGCGCCGGGCACCTGCCGACGCTCACCGCGGACGAGGCCGCTGCCCTGCCCGCCGCCGGAACCCTGCTCGACGCTCGGGCCGGGGAACGCTACCGGGGTGAGACCGAGCCGATCGATCCGCGGGCCGGGCACATCCCCGGCGCGATCAACCGGCCCACCGGTGGGAACCTGCGCGACGGCGTGCCCTACTTCCGGGCCGAGGAGGAACTGCGGGAACGGTTCGCCGGGCTGACCGGGCCGATCGGGGTCTACTGCGGGTCCGGTGTCACCGCCGCGCACCAGATCGCCGCGCTGGCCACCCTCGGCATCGAGGCCGCGCTCTACCCCGGATCGTGGTCGGCCTGGTCGTCGGATCCGGACCGCCCGGCCGCCACCGGAGAGCAACCGTGACCGATTCCGGGCGCCCGGCCGCGGTGGAAGGCGGGGCGATGACCGGGACCGTGCCCGGCTGGCTGGTGGAGACCGGGGCCGAGTGGACCACCGCGCCGGGAAGGCGCTCTGACCGGGTGGTACCCAGGTACCACCCGGGGTGGGCACCGCGGTCCGATGTGCGGCCGCGACCGCGTCCGTAGCGTCGTTCCCGTGATCGAAGTTCACCATTTGACCAAGACGTACGGGCCGGTCACGGCCGTGAGCGACGTGTCGTTCCGGCTGGATTCCGGAGTCGTGAACGGCTTCGTCGGCCCCAACGGCGCCGGCAAGTCCACCACCCTGCGGATGATGGTCGGCCTGGACCGGCCCACCTCCGGCCACTGCCTGTTCGACGGCCGCCCCTACGCCGCGCTGGACGCCCCACTGCGCACGGTGGGCACCCTGCTCGACCCGGAGACCATCCACCCGGGCCGCAGTGGGCGCGACCACCTGCGGATCCTGGCCCGCACCCACGGCATCGGCCGGCGCCGCACCGACGAGGTGCTGGAGACGGTCGGGCTGACCGCCGCCGCCGGCCGCCGGATCGGCGGCTACTCGCTCGGCATGCGGCAGCGGCTCGGACTGGCCGCCGCCCTGCTCGGCGACCCGGCCGCGCTGCTGCTCGACGAGCCGTCCAACGGCCTGGACCCGGACGGCATCATCTGGATCCGCACCCTGCTGCGGTCGCTCGCCCGGGAGGGCCGGGCGATCCTGGTCTCCAGTCACCTGATGAGTGAGCTGGCCCAGACCGCCGACCGGCTGATCGTTCTCGGGCACGGCCGGGTGCTCGCCGACGCGAGTGTCACCGAGCTGGTGTCCCGGAACGCCACCCGCACCGTGCAGGTGCGCACCGACCACGGCGACGAGCTGGAACGGCTCGTGCGGGGCCGGGACGCGGCAGTCGCCCGGCGCCCGGATGGTGCCCTGGAGATCACCGGGATGACCGCCGACGAGGTGGCGGTGCTGGCCCACCGGGACGGCATCCTGCTCTACGAGATCACCACCGTTCCCGCCTCGCTGGAGGACGCCTACCTGGAGCTGACCCGATGAATCTGTTCGCCGCCGAGTGGTTGAAGATCCGTACCCTCCGCTCGTTCCGGATCTGCGCGGTCGCCGGGCTGACCCTGGCCGTGGCCACCGCCGCCCTGCGGGCCCTGGTCTATTCCGATCCGGTGTTCGCTCAGGACATGACCGGCGGTGAGGTCCTCGCCGAGGTGCTCGGGCCGGCCGCGGCGGTGCTGCAGGTCGCGATCGTGGTGGTGTCGGTGCTGGTGCTCAGCTCCGAGTACCGCACCGGCGCGATCCGGGTGACCTTCGTGGCCACCCCGTGGCGACTGCGCGTGATGGCTGCCAAAGCACTGGTGGTCACGGTGGTCGCGACCGTCCTGGCGAGCCTGTCGATGCTCGCCGGGTACGCCGCCGCCCTCCCGTTCCTGTACCGGGGTGCACCGGCCGCGACGGCGCCGGGCATAATCCTGGGCCGAGTCGGTGTGGAGATCGGATACTGCGTGCTGGTGGGTCTGTTCGCGTTCGCCGTGACGATCGCGGTCCGTGACACGGCCGCCGCCGTCACCGTGACGCTCGGTGGGGTGCTGCTGTCCGGAGTGGTGTTCACCCTGATCGGCATGCTGCTGCGCACCGACTTGACCGGTCTGTCGTTCGCGGAGGCCGCCGCCGGGGTGTTCACCGAACCGTTCTCCCGCGCCCTCCCGGCCCTGACGGCCTGGCTCGCGGTGCCCGCGGTGGCCGGCTGCCTGGCCCTGACCCGCCGGGACGCCTGAGCCGTGGCGACCGGTCAAGCCCAGCTGCGCGCCCTCTGGGCCCGGCATCCGCACTGGGGCACCGGTCTGCTCGTGTTGTTCTGCCTGGTCACCGGAGTCGGCACCTCGGTGCAGTACATCGGGTCGGATCCTGCGGTCTGGAAGTACATGGCGGTCAACGCGGTCGTCGCGCTGTCGCTGATCCTGCGCCGTTCACACCCGTGGTGGGTGCTCGTGGTGGTGGTCGCCGGGGACCTCGTGTCGGTGGACACCCAGATGATCCCGCTGGCCGTGGTGATGTACTCGCTCGCCGTCCACCGGTCACTCGTGTTCACCATCGCCGGGGGTGCCGGGTCACTGATGGTGCTGGCCTTCGAGTCGTACCACCGTGACAGGGAGTACGGGTTGGAGAGCTTCGTCTTCTTCTACCCGGTCCTCGTGTTCGTTCCGCTGCTGATCGGCGCCGGCGTGGCGGCCCGCCGCCTGCACGTCGCGGAGCTGGAGGACCGGGCCGCCCGGCTGGCCCGGGAGAAGGAGCAGGAGGGTGAGCTGGCGGCGGCCCGGGAACGCGCCCGGATCGCCCACGACCTGCACGACATCGTCGCCCACAACCTGACCATCATGGTTCGCCTGGCCGACGGCGCGATAGCGGTCGCTGACTCCGACCCGGACCGTTCGCGCCGCGCCGTGGAGCGGTCGGCGAACCTGGGCCGGGAGGCGATGAAGGACATGCGCCGTCTCCTCGGGGTGTTGCGGGACGGCAGCACCGACACTCCCGGTGACCTGGAGACGATGATCGAGACGTTCCGGATCGCCGGCCTGCCGGTGACGCTGCGCCGCCGCGGCACCGATCCGGTCTCACCCGGACTACAGCGGGTGATCTTCAGGAGTGTGCAGGAGTCGCTGACCAACGCGCTGCGCTACGCCGAGAACCCGACCGAGGTCCTGGTCGACCTGGACTACAGCACCGACCCGATCCGGATCGAGGTGACCGACGACGGCCGCGGCACCACTCCGGCCCCGTCGGTCGGCAGTGAGCAGGGCCTGAAAGCCCTCCGCGAACGCGCGTCCCTCTACGGCGGCACCGTGGAGACCGGCCGCCGCCACCCGATCGGCTGGTCGGTCCAGGTCAGCCTGCCCCAGCCACAATAAGGGGCCGGACGCGTGAGCCCGACCCCGCTAGTAAGGGCCGGACGAGTGAGCCCGACCCCGCCAGTAAGGGCCGGACGCGTGAGCCCGCCCCCGTCGAGCAAGGGACCCGATGAGTGAGATAACGCTGCTGCTCGTGGACGATCAGGAACTCGTCCGGGAGGGCATGGCGATGGTGCTCGGGGCGTCGCCCGGCCTGCGGATCGTCGGCGAGGCGGGCGACGGCCGGGCCGGCGCGCTGATGGCCCGGGACCTGCGCCCGGACGTGGTGCTGATGGACGTCCGGATGCCGATCATGGACGGGATCGAGGCGACCCGGGACGTGGTCGCGCACTGTCCCGGCACCCGGGTGCTGATCCTGACCACCTTCGACCTGGACGAGTACGCCTTCAACGGCCTGCGCGCCGGGGCCAGCGGTTTCCTGCTCAAGGACGCGCCGTCGGCCGAGCTGGTGCAGGCGGTCCGTACCGTCGCCGGCGGTGAGGCGGTGGTGTCCGCCCGGATCACCCGGACGCTGCTCGACCACTACCAGGGCGGGCGCACCCCCGACCCGGCGGCCGGCGGGGTCCTCGGCACGCTCACCGCACGGGAGCGGGAGGTGCTGATCGCGATCGGTCAGGGCCTTTCCAACCCGGAGATCGCCGGCACCCTCTTCCTGTCCGAGTCGACGGTGAAGACGCACGTCGGCCGGGTCCTCGCGAAGATCGGGGCCCGGGACCGGGTGCAGGCCGTCATCTGGGCGCACACCCACCGCCTGGTCTGATCACCAGGCCCACGCCTCGGGGCCCGGCCCGCCGTTGCCGATCGGCGGGAAGATCTCCTCGAGCGTCGCCAGGGTGGGCTCGTCGAGCGGTTCGGCCAGTGCCGCGAGCGGCAGGTCGAACTGTTCCGGTGTGCGGGGCCCGAGGATCGGGGCGGTCACCTCGGGCCGGGAGAGCAGCCAGCCGATCGCCACCTCGGTGGGTTCCCGGCCGAGTTCGGCGCAGAACTCCTCGAAACGCTCGATGGCGGCGCGGTGCGGTTCCACCCGCTCGGCCAGGTGCAGGACGGCCCGGCCGGGTACGCCGTCGCGCTGTTTGCGGAGCGCGCCGGAGAGGGCGCCGAAGTGCAGCGGGGAGTACGGCAGGATGCCGATGCCGAGTTCGGCGGCGGCCGGCAGCACCTCCAGCTCCACGTGCCGCTGGAGGAGGTTGTAGCGGCACTGTTCGGAGACGACGCCGAGGAAGTGGCGGTCGTCGGCGGCGGCCTGGGCGCGGGCCAGGTGCCAGCCGGCGAAGTTCGACGAGCCGACGTAGCGGATCTTGCCCTGGTGCACCAGGGTCTCCATCGCCTGCCAGATCTCCGCCCACGGGGTGGTCCGCTCGATGTGGTGCATCTGGAACAGGTCGATCCAGTCGGTGCGCAGCCGGCGGAGCGAGGCCTCGCACGAGGCGATGATGTGCCGGGCGGACAGGCCGCGGTCGTTGGGGCGGTCGGACATCGGCGCGTAGACCTTGGTGGCCAGCACGATGTCGTCGCGGCGGCCGGACTTCTCCAGCCAACCGCCGATGTGGCGTTCACTGAGGCCGTCACCGCCGTACATGTTCGCGGTGTCGACGAAGTTGAGTCCGTGTCCGGCGGCCCGGTCGAGGATCGCGTGGCTGCCCTGCTCGTCGGTCTGCCAGCCGAAGTTCATGGTGCCGACGCACAGCCGGCTGACGGTGAGACCGGTCCGGCCCAGGCGGGTGTATTCCATGACCCGGCACAGTAGACAGCCGCGGGGCGCACGGCGATCCGTTCGACCGTGCTCGAATGGTCCGTGATCGAATGGGAGTTCGGCAGCGCCGATCTGGCCGGTCTGCGGTTCGCGCACTCGCCGCTGGCCGAGGTCGTGGCGAGTGCCCTCGTGTTGCGCGGTGGTGGCCGGGGCGCGCCGGAGGCCGCGTGGTGTGCCCGGGTCCGGCCGATGCTGTCGCGGTGGCCGGTGTTCCGGGCGGTGCTGTTCGGGCCGCACGGTCACGCCCCGGACTTCCTCGCGCCGCCGCCCCGTACCGCACGGCCCACCCTCGCGGAGGAACTCGCCGAGGTGGCCGCGAGCCCGCTCGACGTGGTCGCCGAGGAGGTGGCCGCGGCGTGGGCGGGGCACTCCGCGCCGCCGGAGGTGACCGGCTTCGCCCGCGATCCTCGGACGTGGCTGTCACTGTTGGTGATCGAGATCCGGGAGTTCTCCGAGGTCGCGATCGGTCCGTTGTGGCCCCGGCTGCGGGCGGTGGCCGAGGCGGAGATCGCCGGCCGGGCCCGCGCGGTGGTCGATCACGGGGCCCGGGCGATGCTCGGCGGGCTGCATCCGAGGCTCGGCTGGACCGGTTCCGAACTGCTTCTGCGCTACCCGCACAAACACGGCCGGTGGAGTCTGGACGGTCATCATCTGACCTTGCTGCCGACCGGTTTCGCCGGGTCCGAGGTGTATGCGCTGCCGGCCGCCCGCACCGGCCGGACCCTCTGGTACGCCCCGCGGGGGCACGGCACCCTCTGGCTGCCGGCCGTGCCGAAGCCGTCGCTCGCCGCGTTGCTCGGGGCCAGCCGGGCCGCGGTGCTGACTCTGCTGGCGGCGCCGTACAGCACCGGGGAGGTGGCGCACCGGCTGGGGCTGGCCACCGCTACCACCTCCTACCATCTGACCACCCTGCGTGACGCCGGTCTGGTGGTCGGGGTTCGGGCCGGGCGGCGGCTGCTGTATCAGCGCACCGTTCTCGGCGATGGATTGGTCTGAGTGATCAGAAGCGGACGCTCGGGACACCTTTTGCTCGCTTGAACAAAACTTTGGTTCCTGTCGTACAGAAGCTATGGACAGTCGCACGAATGGCACTTAGTGTGGCCCACACAACACCTGCTGGAAACACGGTTGTCACAACAGCGGGTGCGGTGCGTTTCTGGAGGTCACAAGCGTGTGTACGACCATTGATGAGGCGTCATGAGTGACGTCGTCCTACGGCTCACCGACGTGGTCAAGACGTTCCCGGGGGTCCGGGCTCTGGACGGCGTCCAACTGGAGGTCCGGGCCGGTGAGGTGCACTGCCTGCTGGGGCAGAACGGGGCCGGGAAGTCCACCCTGATCAAGGTCCTGGCCGGGGTGCACCGGCCGGACTCGGGAACCGTCGAGTGGCTCGGTGAGACGGCCGGGTTCGCCGGGCCGCAGGCCGCGACCAAGGCCGGGATCGCCACCATCTACCAGGAACTGGACCTGGTCGACGACCTGTCGGTGGCGGAGAACGTGTTCATCGGCCACGAGCCGCGCCGGTTCGGGTTCGTCCGCCGCGGGACCATGGTCACCCGTACCCGCGAAATCCTGAGATCTCTCGGGCACGAGGAGATCCCGCCGCGCCGGATGGTCCACGCCCTGCCCGCCGCCGGCAAGCAGGTGGTCAGCATGGCGCGGGCGCTGTCCCACGAGGCCCGGCTGCTGATCATGGACGAGCCGAGCGCGGTGCTGGCCCACGACGAGGTGGAGAACCTGTTCCACATCATCCGGCGGTTGACCGAGAAGGGCATCGCGGTCATCTACATCTCGCACCGGATGGAGGAGATCCGGGAGATCGGCGACCGGGTCACCGTGCTCAAGGACGGCCGGACCACGGCGTCCAACCTGCCCGCGGACACCCCGACGGGCGAGCTGGTCAGTAAGATGACCGGCCGGTCCATCGAGTACGTGTTCCCGGAGCGGCCCGCGCCGGCCCCTCGGAAAGACCTGCTGACGGTGACCGGCCTCGGCAGAAGAGGCGAGTTCGCCGACGTGTCGCTGACCGTCGGCGCCGGGGAGATCGTCGGCA
>DATMVU010000939.1:0-7110 GCA_035562875.1 Actinoplanes sp.
GTGCTCGCACGGCGGACACCCGGTTCGCGACGAGCAGATCACTGTCGGTCAGGGTCGGTGGGCGGACCGCCCCGGGGCGCGTGTCGCCGGCGGCCCAGGCGGGTGCGGGCAGCGCGACGGTCGCCGCGCCACCGAGCGCGATGGTGAGCATCCGGCGGCGGGACAGTGCAGACTTCTCGGCAGCGGTATCCAAGATTCCCCCTCGCTGAAGGGATCGCCGATCCCGGCCGGGATGACGATCCACGTAAGGGAAAGACTATTGTCGATATAGGCATGGGGCAATGCATCGAGCTGTCACGGTCTCGTGATCAAGATCCCAGGACCGGGCACCCCGGCACCGCATCCACATGAGCGACAGCAGGATCGTCCTCCTCGACCCCGATCACGAGAATCAGAAGTGCAGGGAGTGACACCCGTTCGAAGGAAACACCCCCGGGCGAGCAGCGCGGGAACGGCAGTCGCTCGATAGGGGTATTGAACCCGGGTAGGCGTCCATCAATTCTGTGCCGCGTCGTGGCACCGAATTGATGGAGGAGGACGGATGGCCCGCAGCCGGGGCTCGATCCGTGGCCGGATGATCCGGATGCTGGCACTTCCGGTCGCGGCCATGCTGCTGTTGCTGTCCGTAGTGGTGGCCGGTGAATACTCGACCTACCGCCTGGCCGCCCGCACCGACCACGCGATCACTCTCGACCTGGCGGTACAGGCCCTGGTCCAGGAGGTGCAGACCGAACGCGGCGTCACCGTCGGCATGCTGGCCGGCAACGCGGGCCTGGCCGCCGAGGTGCCCGGTGCGCGGCAGCGGGTGGACACCCAGCGGGCCGCCGTGCAACGGGTCCTGGACGAGCGCGGCGACCTCGACGGGCAGGTGGCCGAAGCCCTGGAACACGCCGAGGAGCTGGCCGGGATCCGCGACGACGTGGACGGCGGCGCCCCGGAACGGGCCGACGTGTTCGAGCAGTACAACGACGTCATCGGCGAACTCGGCGAGGTCTACTTCGCCCTGGACAACGCCGGTGACGCGGCGATGCGGCTCGGCACCGAATCCCTGGCGATGCTGAACCTGGCCAAGGAGGCGACCGCCCGGCAGCGGGCGTTCCTCAGCGGCGTCTTCTCGGCGGGTGGATTCGCCGAGGGCGAGTTCCTGCGGTTCGTCCAGCTCCGGGCAGAACTGGACGCCTCGATCGCGGAGTTCGAGGAGTACGCCACCCCGGAGGCGATCGCCGCCAAGGACCGCCTGCTCAGCACCGAGGCCGCCCAGCGCGCCGACCAGTTGCAGGACCGGGCGCTGCGCTCCGGCGACGGACAGGCGATCAAAGCCGACCCGCAACTGTGGTGGACCAGCACCGGCCCGGTCCTCGACGACATGGCCCAGCTCGCCCGCGCCATCGGCGACGCCATGCGGGACCGGGCCGCCACCCTGCTGGCCGAGGCGAACCTGCGGCTGGCCGGGCTCGGCGCGGTCATCCTGATCTGCGCCGGGATCGCCGTCTACCTGGGCACGATCGCCGCCCAGTCGATCGCCGGGCCGCTCGCCGACCTGGCCGTCGAGGCGAACCGGCTGGCCGGGCAGCGCCTGCCGGAGGCGGTCCGCCGGGCCGCCGACGGGCAGGCCGCGGAACCACCCGGACCGGTCGAGGTCAGCGCCCGCGCCAGCACCGAGACGCGACTGGTGGCGGACGCGTTCGACCGGGTGCAGGGCACCGCCTACCGGCTCGCCACCGAACAGGCCGAACTGCGCCGGGCCACCGCCGAGTCGCTGGCCAACATGGGCCGCCGCAACCAGAACCTGCTGCGCCGGCAACTCGGGTTCATCACCCGCCTCGAACAGGAGGAGTCCGACCCGGCCGGGCTGGCGAACCTGTTCGAACTGGACCATCTCGCCACCCGGATGCGGCGCAACGCGGAGAGCCTCCTCGTCCTGGTCGGCGCGGCCAGCCCCCGGCAGTGGGCGCAGCCGATCCCGCTGGCGGACGTGATCCGGGCGGCGGTGTCCGAGGTCGAGGAGTACCGGCGGGTGTCACTGCGGCGGCTCGACGACGCCCTGGTCTCCGGGGCCGTGGTCAGCGGGCTGGCGCACATGCTCGCCGAACTGATCGAGAACGGTCTGAACTACTCCCCGCCGGACCTGGACGTGGAGATCCACGGACGGCGGGTCGACGACGGCTACCTGATCGCGATCTGCGATCAGGGCATCGGGATGAGCACCGAGGAACTGGGCCGGTCCAATCGTCGGTTGCGGGGTGAAGGCGACTTCATCTCCGCCCCGGCCCGGTTCCTCGGCCATTACGTGGTCGGCCGGCTCGCCGCCGACACCGGTGTCGAGGTGGAGCTGGCCCGGTCGGCGGTGACCGGGGTGACCGCCCGGGTGTCGGTGCCGGCGTCACTGCTCCGGGATACACCGGCGGTGCCCGCGGCACAGCCGTCACCCGCCCCGGCTCCCCCGGTGGCGTCTGCTCGCCCGGTGGCGTCTGCTCCCCCGGTGGCGTCTGTTCCCCCGGTGGCGTCTGCTCCCCCGATGGTGCCGGTTCCCCCGGCCGCTCTGCCGCCGGCCCGCGACCGGGGCATCCCTGACCAGAGAGCGCGCGATCAGGCAGCGCCGGACCGGGAACCGGGGCCGCGGCCGCTTCCCGCCGAGATCGACTACGTGGTGCTCGGCGAACCGGACCACGGTGAGCACACCGTGAACGGCCTGCGCCGGCGGGTCCCCCGGGCCCGGCGTTCCGGGACGCGCCGCCCCGACCCGGCAGCCCGCCGCCCCGACCAGACAGCTCGGCACCCCGACTCCGCGGCCCGGAACTCCGACCCGGCGGCCCGGCCGGATACCGCGCCGGCACCCGATGCGGTACGCACCCGCCTTACCGCGCTGCGGGACGGCATCCAACGCGGAGCCGGCCAGGCCCGGCACGCCGTCCCCGAGGAGATCTCGTGAGCGTCGAGGCGCCCACCGCCGACCGCCATCAGCTCAACTGGCTGCTCGGCAACTTCGTCCACCAGACCGACGGGGTACGTGACGCCGTGGCGGTCTCCTCCGACGGTCTGCTGATCGCCGCCTCCGCGGGGCTGGGCCGGGCCGAGGCCGACCAGCTCGGCGCGATCGTCTCCAGCATGGCGAGCCTGGCCCGCAGCGCGTCCCGCCGCTACGACTTCGACGGCCTGAAACTCGTGATGGTCGAGATGCTCCGGGGCTTCCTGCTGATCTCGGTGATCCCGGGTGGCAGCTGCCTGGGCGTGGTCGCGAACGGGGACAGCGATCCGGGGCTGGTCGGCTACGAGATCTCGATGCTCGCCGAACGCTTCGGCGGCCTGCTCACCCCGGCCCTGATCGCCGAATCCCGCCAACGGTTACCGCGATGACCGACAGGGATCCCCTCCTGCGGCCGTTCATGCTCACCAACGGGCGGACCCAGCCGCTGCAGGACGGGCTGCGGATCGAGACCCAGTTGTACGCCGCCCCGGCCGCCCTGTCCGCACCCTTGCGGTTCGAGTCCCGCCACGTGGTGGAGCTCTGCCAACGCCCGATGTCGGTGGCCGATCTGGCGTCCGCCCTGCAGACCCCGCTCGGGGTGGTCCGGGTGCTCGTCGCCGACCTGATCACCCAGGGGCTGCTGCGCACCGGCGACCTGCCCGGTGTTCCCACGGTGGCACTGATCGAGAGGATCCGGGATCGTGTTCGGGCGCTCTGAGACGGTGGAGGTTCCCTCCCCGACGGCCGTGAAGATCGTCATCAGTGGCGGTTTCGGGGTCGGCAAGACCACCTTCGTCGGTGCGATCTCGGAGATCGAACCGCTGGTGACCGAGGCCGAGATGACCGAGAAGTCGATCGGGGTGGACGACACCACCGCGGTGTCCGCCAAGACCACCACCACTGTGGCACTGGACTTCGGGCGGATCACCCTGGACGAGTCGCTGCTGCTGTACCTGTTCGGGACTCCGGGGCAGGACCGGTTCGCGTTCCTCTGGGACGACCTGGTGGACGGGGCGCTGGGGGCGATCGTGCTCGTCGACACCCAGCGGATCGAGGACTGTTTCCCGGCCATCGACTACTTCGAGGAGCAGGACATCCCGTTCATCATCGGGGTGAACACGTTCGACGGGGCCCGCCGGTTCGATTCTGCGGAGATCCGGGACGCGCTCGGGCTGGCCGAGAACCTGCCGCTGCTGGAGTGCGACGCCCGCCACCGCGAGTCGGTGAAGGCGGTCCTGGTGGCGCTCACCGAGCGTGTCCTCGACCGCCGGCGCGCCGCGTGAGCCTCCGGTGATGAGGCGGGGTCCGGATCGGACCGGAAGTCACCACGCGGGAGGTTCGGTGCGGGTCGCATTCGGCCCGGCGGACGCGGGGTGACCGTGCCGGGCCACCAACCTCGCGCGGTCGGGGCGGGACTGCGGAGAAACGTACGATCTCAGGGTTTCTCCTCCAGTAGTCCGTCCACCTCGACATATTCGGCGGCCGTCTCCGGGCAGACCCAGGTCTTGCCGTCCTCGCTGGTCAGCGGTCGGCCGGCCCGGCCGACCCAGCCGATCCGGCGGGCCGGGACCCCGACGACCAGGGCGAATTCGGGGACGTCCTTGGTGACCACCGCGCCGGCGGCGACGAGTGCCCAGCGGCCGACGGTCACCGGGGCCACGCACACGGCGCGTGCGCCGATCGCCGCGCCCGCACCGATGGTGACGCCCACGGCGGTCCAGTCGTCGCCGGTCTTGAGGTGGCCGCCGGGGGTGACGGCGCGCGGGTACTCGTCGTTGGTGAGCACCGCGGCCGGGCCGATGAAGACGCCGTCACCGAGGCGGGCCGGCTCGTAGACGAGGGCGTGGTTCTGGAGTTTGCAGTTGTCGCCGAGGACCACACCGGGGCCGACGTAGGCGCCCCGGCCGACGATGCAGTCCCGGCCGAGCACGGCGTCCTCGCGGACCTGGGCGAGATGCCAGATCCGGGTGCCGGCGCCGACGGTGGCCCGGTCGTCGACGTCGGCGGTGGGCGCGACAGTCACGGTCATGCGGGGCCTTTCGTAGATGCCGGGTGGCCGGCGATACCCGACTCGTAGATGTCGGACAGCGGGCCACAGGGTAATACCCGACGACGGGAATCGATGTCGGCTAGCTGACGCGATCGTCCATTCTGGCCATTGGGAGGCCTCGCCGGTGGCCGTCAGGAGCGGTCCGGTTGGCCGAAGGTATCGCCCTCTCCCCCGGCCTGCCGTAAATCGTTTCGCACTCTGGCGTCCGGCCACAGAGGATCGATAGCTTTCCGATCGGACCGCGTCCGACGGCAGTCCACCGTGTCCGGGCGCACCTCTGACGAAAAGGATCTCCGTGAATCCTCCGATCGGCGTAGCCGTCGTCGGGGCCGGCTACTGGGGCCCCAATCTGGTCCGCAACTTCCAGGGCAGCCCGGCGTTCCACCTGCGCCGGCTCTGTGATCTCGATGTCGAGCGGGCCCGCCGGGTGCTCGGCGGCTACTCCACCGTTCAGGTCTCGGCAGATCTGGACGAGGTGCTCGCCGACCCGTCGGTCGACGCGGTCGCCATCGCCACCCCGGCCGGCACCCACCTCCCGGTCGCGATGGCCGCGTTGCGGGCCGGCAAGCACGTGCTGGTCGAGAAGCCGCTGGCCGCCACCTACGACGAAGGCCTCCAGCTGGTCGAGGAGGCGGACCGGCGCGGGCTCACGCTGATGTGCGACCACACCTACTGCTACACCCCGGCGGTGCTCCGGATCCGTGAGCTACTGGCCGGCGGTGAGCTGGGCGAACTTCACTTCCTTGACTCGGTACGGATCAATCTCGGTCTCGTGCAACGGGACATCGACGTGATCTGGGATCTGGCGCCGCACGACCTGTCGATCCTGGACTTCGTACTGCCGCCGTCGGTGCGCCCGATCGCGGTGGCCGCGCACGGGGCGGACGGGATCGGCGCCGGCCGGGCCTGCGTGGCGTACCTGACGCTGCAGCTCAGCAATGGGGCTATCGCGCACATCCACGTGAACTGGCTGTCCCCGGTGAAGGTGCGGACCGCGATCTTCGGCGGGTCGAAGCGCACCCTGGTCTGGGACGACCTGAACCCGAGTCAGCGGCTGTCGCTCTACGACCGCGGGGTGGACGTGTCGTCCCCCGAGGAGCTGGGTGACGAACAGCGGCGGGACATTCTGGTGTCGTACCGCTCCGGTGACATGGTCGCGCCCGCTCTGACCGAGCGGGAGGCGTTGCGAACCATGGTCGACGAGTACGCCCGGGCCATCACCACCGGCACTCCCGCCCTGACCGACGGCCGGTCCGGGTTGCGGGTGCTGGAGATCCTGCAGGCCGCCTCGCGCAGCCTGACCGAAGGCGGAACAATGATCAAGCTGGATGAAGGGCGCATGGCGTGACTGCTGTAGAGATCGAGGGCGCTCGGGCACTCGTCACCGGCGGGGCCGGCACGATCGGCTCGCACGTGGTCGACGAGCTGGTGCGCGGGGGCGCGTCGGAGATCGTCGTGCTGGACAACTTCGTGCGGGGGCGGCGGGCGAATCTCGAGGGGGTCATCGAGTCGAGCGCGCTTCGTGTGGTCGAGGGCGACATCCGGGACATCGCTCTGGTCAAGGAGCTGACCGCGGGCAAGGATCTGGTCTTCCACCTGGCCGCGATCCGGATCACCCAGTGTGCCGAGGAGCCGCGGCTCGCCAACGAGGTGCTCGTCGACGGCACGTTCAACGTGATCGAGGCGGCGGCCGAGGCGGGCGTGCGGAAGGTGATCGCGTCGTCGTCGGCGTCGGTCTACGGGCTGGCCGAACAGTTCCCGACCACCGAGCGGCACCACCCGTACAACAACGACACGTTCTACGGGGCGGCCAAGGCGTTCAACGAGGCGGCGCTGCGCAGCTTCAAGGCGATGAAGGACCTGGACTAAGTCGCGTTGCGCTACTTCAACGTGTACGGGCCCCGGATGGACATCCACGGTCTCTACACCGAGGTGCTGATCCGCTGGATGGAGCGGATCGAGGCCGGCGAGCCCCCGCTGATCCTCGGCGACGGCCTGGCCACCATGGACTTCGTGCACGTGGCCGACATCGCCCGCGCCAACATCCTGGCCGCCCGCGCCGACGTCACCGACGAGGTCTTCAACATCGCCA
>DATMVU010000940.1:0-10293 GCA_035562875.1 Actinoplanes sp.
AGCGGCACCATCGTCAACATCGGTCACCCGGAGAGCAGCACCCTGCGGCACGCGCTGGACCGGATCACCGTGCTGCTCGGCACCGCCCCGCCGACGGTCACCACGGATCCGGCGCCCGGCGACGTGCACCGGACCTGGGCCGGGACCGGCCGGGCCACTGCGCTGCTCGGCTGGACCGCCCGTACCGGCCTGGATGAGGGTCTGGAACGGCAGATCGAGTGGCACCGGGAGCGACGGCATGGCTGACACCCACCGGGCGGCCTATCTCGCCTTCGACCGGTTCCCGTCGGCCAAGGGGTCTGCGGTGCACATCCGGCACATGGCCGCCGAGCTGTTCGACCGCTACCGGGGCGGGCTGCTGTGTGTGCTCGGTGGTGGCGACCTTCCGGCCTATCAGCGGGAGGGCGCCGTCGAGATCGTCCGGTTCACCGACGTCGTCCCGAACCTGCTGGACCGGGCGCAGGCGTTCTCGGCCTGGGCGTCCGAGCAGCTCGCACCGCACGCCGGCACCCTCGAACTGTGTCACGTCCGGGACCCGTGGAGCGCCCTGCCCGCGCTGGCCACCGGCGCGCCACTGGTCTACGAGGCCAACGGGCTGCCGTCGATCGAGCTGCCGTACGCCTGGCCGAAGGTCGCCCCGACGACTCTCGGCAAGGTTCGGGAGCTGGAGGAACACTGCCTGACCGGAGCCGATGCGGTGGTCGTGCCGTCGTACGTCATCAGGAACGCGGTGACCGCCCGTGGCGTCGCACCGGACCGCGTGCATCTGGTCCCGAACGGCGCCGACCCGGTGCCGGCCGGCCTGCCGCGACCCGCCACCGCCCCCGGCCGTTACCTGATCTACGTCGGCGCGCTGCAACCGTGGCAGGGTGTGGACGTGCTGTTGCGGGCGTTCGCCCGGCTCGCCGACCTGACCGACCTGTCGCTGGTGATCTGCTCGTCGGTGTCGCCGAACCGGGCCCGGCCGCTGCGCCGCCTGGCGGAGCGCCTCGGGACGACAGTGCACTGGCAGCACCGGCTGCCGCACGACGAGGTGGCGGCCTGGCTGGCGCACGCCGAACTGTCGGTGGCTCCGCTGACCGCCACACCCCGCAACCTGGACCAGGGGTGCAGCCCGATCAAGGTGTGGGAGTCGATGGCGGCCGGCACCGCCGTGGTCGCCTCGGATCTGCCGGTGATCCGGGAGGTGCTGGGGGAGTACGGGCGTCTCGTCGCCCCCGACCGCCCGGCCGAGCTGGCCCGCGCGATCCGGGTCCTGCTGGAGTACCCGGAGCTCTGCCGGGAGATGGGCGAGCAGTCCCGGCGGTACGTCGAGGACGGGTTCACCTGGAGACACGCCCGGGATCGGCTGTCCGGCGTATACGACCAGCTAGCAGCCCACTGATAGCGTCCGATCATGTTCTGGCGCAAGCAGAAGGCCGCCATCGCGGGGTTCCCTCCGCTGCACCAGGCCCTCATCCACGATCGGTCTCTCGCCGCCACACTGCCCGCGGCCCAGTGGCTGGCCCTGACCGCCAGCCTCGGCCGGCACGGCGAGTCGGTGACCAGGGCGAAATGGGCGCTACCGGCGCGTGTTCCGGACGTGCTCGTGCCGTTGATCCTGGAGATCGGCTCCGATCTCGGCCCGAAGGGTCTGCTGTCGATCGTCGCCGACTTCCGGGGCCTGAAAGCGCCGGGGAAGAGCCACCCGCCGCGGCAGTTACCGGTTCGGCCGCCGATCCGGTCGATCGCCGAGACCTGGAGCATCGATCCGTGGCTGCGGTTACGGGCCGAACTGCGCGACGGCAGCACCCTGGAGATCATCGTCGTCGACCGGGAACGGCAGCGGCGGATCACCAAACGCAATCTCCGGAACAAGACCAAGACGAAGAACAAGTTCAAACACGTGCAGACGATCAAGGTACGCCGGAAGCTGCCACCCGCGGTCCGGGGCGAACAGCCGGCGTCACCGCCCCCACGCTGGATAGCCGTCACCATCCGCGACGGGCAGCGCCGTGGCATCACCGCCGCCACCAAGCTGGACCGGATGCCGCAGAACGGTGCGGAACAGCTCGACCGGATCCTGACCGTCGCCACCGAACCGTTCCGCTGGACCCTGCGAGGAACCCGATGACACCCTGTGCCGTGACCACCGGGTTCTTCACGCTCGGCAAATGCGGGCAGATGGCGGTGGCCGGGTGTCCCGCCTGCGGGCGGGCGCTCTGCGCCGATCACGTGGCCGACGGCGGACTGTGCCCGGAATGCGCGGCCGCCCGCAATCAGTTCTCGCATCCGGCGTCGGTGTCCGCTCATCGCCGGCGGCGGTACCGGCATTCCTCGTCGCAGGCATATCAGGACACCGTCTGGTACACGACTTTCGACTCCTACGATCGGGCCGCCTTCGATCCGCATGCCGGGGCCTCCCAGGATTATCTGGACGACGGTGACGACGCGCTGGTGGACAGTTGATGCGGTTGTTGTGGGTGACCGAGAACCATCCGCCGAGCCCCGGCGGAATGGCGAACTCCTGTGACCGGATCGTGCGCGGGATCCGGTCGGCCGGGATCGGGGTGGACGTGGTCCATCTCAGCCGGCGGCCGATTTCGCAGACTGTCGGCGGGACCCGGGTGGTGCCGCTCGGGGAGGATCCGGAACACGCCCTGCGGCAGTTGTGGACGACGCTGGAGCCGTCGATGGGCGACTATTCGCACGTGGTCGCCTTCGGTGGGACCTATCCGCTGCTGTCGGCGCCGGTTTATGCCGCGTGGGCCGAGTTGCCGCTGATCACTCTGCTGCGCGGGAACGATTTCGACACCGGCATGTTCTCGTTGCGGCGGCAGAGCGTGGTCCTGGAAGCGTTGCGCGCGTCGGCTCATGTCTGTGTCGTCGCGTCCGGGACTGCACCGCTCGTCTCCGCCGTCGCGCGGGACACCCCGGTCACCTGGGTGGCCAACGGGATCGACATGGACGAGTGGGCGCTGCTGCCGTCGGAGCGCCGGAGAGCGGCGTCGTGGCGGGCCGCGAACGTGCCGGACGGGCGCCGGACCCTGGGCGTGATCGGTCAGCTCAAGAGCAAGAAGGGTGTCCGGTTGCTGCTGGACGCGCTGTCGCTGGGGGAGAGCCTGACCCGGTTCCACCTGATCCTGGCGGGGGAGCTGGAGCCGTCGGTGGAGCACTGGCTGGCAGCCCACCCAGACATTTCATACGATATCCTGCCTTTTCAGGATCGGTTCTCGCTCCTCGGGGTCTACGCAGCCTGTGATCTCGTCGCGTTGCCGTCGTTCTACGACGGGCTGCCCAACGTGGCCCTCGAAGCCGCGGCCCTCGGCATCCCGCTGCTCACCTCGGACGCCGGCGGCCTCGCCGACCTGGTCGACGACACGATCGGCTTCCGGTTCCCGGCCGGTGACCCGCACGCCTGCCGGGCCGCCGTCCACCAGGCCGCCCAGGCCACCGGCACGACCCTCGCCTCGCTGGGTGCGGCGGCGGCCCGCCGGGTCCGGGAACGGTTCACCGTCGACGCCGAGACCGAGGGCTACCTGAAAGTCCTCGCGGCCACCCGGTGATCGTCTGCTACGTCCAGGGCGGCGGCCTCGGCCACCTGACCCGCATTCGCGCCTACCTGCACACCCGCCACCCCGGCGAGCCCGCCACCATCCTGACGACGTCCCCGTTCGCCGCCGACCCGCGCATCCTGGGACCGCACCGCCCGGCCCACGGCGACCTGGCGACCGTGCTGCGCGAGTTGAGCCCGGCGCTGCTGGTGGTGGACGCCTTCCCGGCCGGTCTCGCCGGCGAACTGACAGCGGCAGTGGTCCCGTCCGGCACCCCGACGGTCCACCTGGCCAGGATGCTGCGCTGGGACGCCTACCGCCCACTGATTCCGGAAGACCCCATCCGCTTCGACCGGACCTGGCTCCTCGAAGACCTCGACCCCGCCCACCGCGCCTGGCTGCCCGGCGAGACCGCCCCGCTGGCCCTGATCGACCCACCCGCCCCGGAACTGCCCGCCCTGCCACCCGACTCGTGGCTGGTACTGCATTCCGGTCCCACTGCGGAGATCAACGACCTGCTGTCGTACGCCCGGGACTGCGCCGCCGCCGAAAGACTCCAGCCCCGGTTCGTCCTGGCGTCCCCGGCCCGCCCGCCCGATCTGCCCGCCGACGTGCAGCACGTCGACACGTACCCCGCCTGGCCGTTGTTCCCCTCCGCCACCCGGATCGTCACCGCCGCCGGCTTCAACGCCGTCCGCCAGACGGCCCCGTGGCGCGCCAGACACCTGATGCTGCCGTTCCCCCGCCGCTGGGACGACCAGTTCACCCGAGCCGCCCGAGCCCGAGCCGCCCGATCCGGGTGAGTCAGGAGCCGTCTGCGGGGAGCTGGGCGATCACCGAGGTGGCCTGGCCGCCGGCGCAGCAGATCTCGAACGCCTGCAGCAGATCATTTTCCGACATTCGATGCCCCTCCGCGGTGACTGGCGGGCAACGTTATCAACGGTTGAACGGTACGGATGGTGGGCAGGTTGGTGAGTATGAGGACAACATCGATGCGATTCGCCGTAGGGGCCGGGCTTCTCGTCACCTCGGTCGCCGGATGCTCCTCCGGCACCGTGACCGAGGCTCCGGGCAGCACCGTGCCGACACCCGCCGGCGTTCCTTCGCCGGTCGCCGTCTCGGAGCAGACGAGCGGGATTCCGGCGGCCGCGATCCTCCAGCCGGCCGACACCCGCGGCGCCGAGGCCCAGCCGGTGGAGAAGGGCGACTTCGCGCACGTACGGCCGCTGCGGCCCTGTGGCGCCGACCCGTACCCGAGCGACGGCACCCGGACCGACGCGGTGGCGATGCGGTTCACCGTGCCGGGGGAGCAGGCGGGCAGCACCCCGTCGACGGTGGTGGAGTTCGTCGGCAGACACCGGTCCGGTGGGGCTGCCGCACAGTTCACCCAGATCGAGGCTGCACTGGAACGCTGCCCGGGTGGTCTCGGCGAGAACCAGCACCGCTGGACGGTCGTCGAATCGGACAGCGGCTCGATGCTGGTGAAGATCGAACAGAAGATCAGCTACGGCGACGAGGATCCCGCGACAGTCGCCCACTTCGCGGCGCTGTCGACGGTGAACGACGCGGTGGTCGTGGTCGCCGACCTGGGCTGGGAGAACATGGACGGCTCGGAACAGCTGGTTCGCGACCTGATCACGAAGGCCGAACAGCGGGCGGCAGTGATCGGATGAGACGATCGGGGTACGGGCGTGGGTGCCCGTACCCCGATCGCAGGTTTTATCGCAGTGACGCGATGTCGATCACGAACCGGTAGCGGACGTCGGACTTGAGGACCCGCTCGTAGGCGTCGTTCACCTCGTCGGCGCTGATCACCTCGACCTGCGGGGCGATGCCACGCTCGGCGCAGAAGTCCAGCATCTCCTGGGTCTCGGCGATGCCACCGATGCTCGAACCGGCGAACGACCGGCGGTTGTTGAACAGGGTGAACACCTGGATCGGCAGCGGCTCCGGCGGCGCGCCCACACTCACGAACGTGCCGTCGAGCCGCAGCAGGCTCAGGTAGGCGCCCATGTCGATCTTCGCGCTGACCGTGTTGATGATCAGGTCGAAGCTGTTCTTCAGCTCCTCGAACGTGGCCGGGTCGCCGGTCGCGTAGTAGTGCTGCGCGCCCATCGCGAGGCCCTCGTCCTTCTTGCTGAGGGTCTGCGACAGCACCGTCACCTCGGCGCCCATCGCTGCCGCGATCTTGACGCCCATGTGGCCGAGACCACCGAGGCCGACGACCGCGACCTTCTTGCCGGGGCCGGCCTTCCAGTGCGCGAGCGGAGAGTACGTGGTGATGCCGGCGCACAGCAGCGGAGCGGCAGCCTCGTGCGGGATCGACTCCGGCACCCGCAGCACGAAGTCCTCGACGACCACGATGTGGGTCGAGTACCCGCCCTGGGTGACCGTGCCGTCCTTGTCGACGGCGGCGTACGTGCCGGTGTTGCCGTTCGCGCAGTACTGCTCGTAGCCGGCCTTGCAGTTGTCGCACTCCCGGCAGGAGTTGACCATGCAGCCGACACCGACCCGGTCACCGATCGCGTGCTTGGTGACTTCGGCGCCGACCTCGGTCACGTGCCCGACGATCTCGTGGCCGACGGTCAGCGGGTAGGGCACCTCGCCCCACTCACCGCGCACGGTGTGGATGTCGGAGTGGCAGATGCCGGCGTAGGTGATCTCGATGAGGACATCGCGCGGGCCCAGGTCACGCCGTTCGATCGTGGTACGCACGAGCGGTTCGGTGGACGAGGGCGCGGCGATGGCGTTGACGGTGAGAATGGTGTCCTCCGGTGTGTTTCTCGGGCGGTACGCCTCTACCAGACCACAGCCCCGTCCGGTAAGGGAGTCACTGCTGGTACACCCCTCCGGGCACCGGCTCCGCCGCCCACGACGCCAGCAGTTGCAGCGCGTCGGCGGTCGGTGAGCCCGGTTCCGCGGCGTAGATCGTCAGGTTCAGATCGGCTTCGGTACGCAGGTCCATCGTCTCGTAGGAGACTTCCAGATCCCCGACCACGTGGTGGCGGAAACACTTCACCCCACTCGTGTGGACGCGCACGTTGTGGGCATCCCACCGCTGGCGGAACTCGTCACTGCGGGCCGACAGCTCATCCACGAGCTCCTGCAGGCCCAGGTTGCACGGGTCCTTGCCGGCCGCGGTCCGCAGATTCGCCACCAGCATGTCGGCGGCCAGATCCCAGTTCGGGTTGAACCGGCGGGACGCCGCGTCCAGGAAGATGAACCGACCGAAATTCGGCGTCACCGACGGGTCGGCGTACAGATCTGCGTACATCGCCCGGCCCAGCAGGTTCGCCGCCACCAGATCCTGCCGCAGGTTGACGACGATGGCCGGCGTGGTGATGGCGTCCAGAGACCATTGCAGACTCGGCCGTACGATCAACGGCTTCGGTTTCGTCTTACGCTCCGGCCGGCACCGCCCACCCACACCGTTCGCATGCTGCGCCAGCCGTAGCAGGTGCGCACGCTCGGCGTCGTCGAGCTGCAGCGCACGGGTGATCGCGTCGAGCACACTCGGTGAGACCCCGGCCAGCGAGCCGCGCTCCAGCTTCGCGTAATACTCCACGCTGACTCCCGCCAGCGCCGCCACCTCACCACGGCGCAGCCCCGGCACCCGCCGTGTCCCGATCACGGGCAGCCCGGCCCGCTCGGGCGTGATCTTGGCGCGGCGCGTGGTCAGGAACTCGCGCACTTCCACTCGATTGTCCACCGTATCGACGGTACGTCGCCCGGCCGGCCTTTGATCAGCGCGTGTCCCGGGCGCGTTGCAGCCAGCCCCGGGCGGCGTCGGCGATCATGGCGGTGCGGCTGTGCTCGCCGGCCTCCGCCCCGAGCCGGCGCAACTCCTCGTAGGCCGCCACGTCGCCACCGCGGGACAGGCCGGCGAGCACCTCCACCCGTACCAGAAGATCGGGATCGTCGCTGTTCGCGGCGATGAGCTGGGCCGTCACCGGATGCTCGAAGGCGTGGTCCCGGCTGATCTGGAGGGCTGACGCCCGGACCCGAGGATCCGGATCGTGCCCGAAAACGGTCAGCAGGTCCATCACCTCGCCCGGTGGATCGGCGCCCAACGGCAGCGAGAGACCGAGGATCCCGGCGATCCGCTGCCGCACCATCGGGTCGGGGTGCCCGGCGTGCGCCACGATCTCCGGCAGAAATCCGGCGGTGCGGTACTCGGCGAACGCCGTGATCAGGCTGATCAGGACGTCGGCGTCCGGTTCGGCAGGCAGGCGCGCGGCCAGCGCGGCACACGCCAGATCCGGGGACGGTTCCTGATCGAAGGAGAGACAGTGCACCACATCGGCGGCAAACCTCCGGGCACTCGGATCCGGGTCGTCGAGGACCGAAAGTGCCCAGCGCAGGGTGGCTTCGGCGTCCGGCCGCCCGGTCACCGTGAACCGGGCCTCCGACCAGTTCACCGACTCCGGATTCCGGTCCGCCACAGCGCGGGCCAGCAACTCGTCCCGGGAGACCCCGGCGCCGAGCTGCTCCTCGATGTGGATGACGATCGCCGGATGGGCCGTCTGGATCGCGGTCCATCGGCCGTCGCCGGCGGTCACCCGGACACACTCGGTGCGGTCCCCGTCGTCGAGCGTGATCGGGTGCCGGTGCACCACACCCGCCGGGTCACCGAGCCGTCGCCGCAGCTCGGCCACCGGATCGGTTGCGGTCCAGGCCCGGGCGATCGCCAGCATGCGCGCCGTGGTGTCCGGTTCGAGCCGGCCCCGGACCAGCTCGTAGGCGCCGTAGTCGGCCGCCCACAACATCAGCTCGGTGTCCGCCCGGACCGAATCGTCCCCCTCGTGCTCCAGGAGTTGCCGAACCCGCTCCCCGTGCCCGGCGGCCGTCGCGGCTGCCATCAGCCCACAGCCCGCGCTGTCCGCAGGGTGCACCAGTCGATCTCCCACCGGGACATTGTTCAGAGCCGATGCGAGCGCGGCAACCGGGTTCCGATGCCGCGGGCGCCTGTAGAGGCCGCAGACATGAAGAAGGCGGTCGCGGCGGGTAACAGAGCACCCACGGCGATGATCAATGCCGCCACGGGCACGGTGAGCCCCAGGCCCCGGCCCCGGCAGCGGACAGGTCCCGACCGTCGATGTCCCGGGCGGAACGGCCGGAGCCGCGATCCCGCGAAAGAGAACGGAGCGGACGGCCCCCCGGCTCGCCCGCTCCGTCATTCATTCATCCCAGGCCGTTGCCGCGGCCAGGGAGGGGAGGCTCAGTCCTCGCCCTCGTCACCGCCCTCTTCGTCGTCGCCGAAGAACTCGTCCATCACTTCGCCGGCCACGTAGCCGGCGGCCAGGCCGCCGACCACGCCCATCGCGACGCCGCCCATGCCGGAGCCGCCGCCGTGCCCGCCGTGACCGTGACCGTGGCCGCCCTGGTAGTGGCCGTGGTGACCGTAGGCCGGCTGACCGTGCCCATACGCGGGCTGGCCGTAACCGGGCTGCATCGCCGGCTGCCCGTAACCCGGCTGCATGGCCGGCTGGCCGTAACCGGGCTGGCCGTGACCGAAACCGGGCATGCTCTGCCGGCGCTCGACCGCCTGCCGCACCCAGCCGTCGACGACCGACGTCCAGTCGGTGGACTCGGCGTCGTTGTGGGACACCGAGTAGCGGCCGAAGCCGTCTGCTCCGCCCATGCCGAACATGCCGCCGCGCTTGTCGAACTCCAGGATCACGTCGACCTGGTGCGGGCTGGTCACGAAGGTCAGCTCGACCTCATTGACGACGTGCGCGTACTGCTGGGCCGGGAAGTACTCGATCTCCTGGTAGAACGGCAGCGTCTGGTGGACGCCGGCGATCTGCCCGTGCTCCAGGTCGGCGGACTTGAAGACGAAGCCGAGCTGCTGGAACGCGTCGAGGATCTTCTGCTGGACGGGCAGCGGGTGGACCTGGATGGGGTCGAGGTCGCCCTTGTCCAGCGCGCGGGCGATCGACACCTCGGTGCGCACGCCCATCACCATGCCGCGCAACGGTTGCCCGTACACCGCGGTGATCGGGGTCTCCCAGGGCAGAGCCAGCTGGAACGGCAGGGACAGGTGCTGCCCGGCGGCCAGGTGCAGCGGCCCGCTGACGGTGAGGCGGTGGAACTCGCCGGTCGCGTGCCCCTCACCGCCACCGTGCTCCACCTCCATCCGGGTGACCAGGCCGAGGGTGATGTGCTCGATGGCGGAGTCGCTGCTGCCGCCGACGAGGTTGACCTGCCCGGTGACGACAGCGCCCGGCTGCGCGCCGGGTTGGGACAGCACCGTGTCGACACTCGGGCCACCGACCCCGAAGGCACCCAGCATCTTCTTGAAAACCACGTGATCTCCGATCAAAGCCCCAAACCACAATTAACGGTACGAAAAGTAGCCGACCGTCCTGAGTGGTCCCTGAATGTTCTGCCAGGGCGATTTCAGCCCTCCGGCAACGCCTCGGCGGGGGTGGCGACACGGAGCCGGATACGGGTGATCGCCCGGCCGGTGATCTCGACGACCTCGGCGGTGTGCCCGTCGATTCGGACACTCTCACCGGTGGTGGTCGGAATGTGACCCAAATGGGCCAGGACGAGTCCGGCGACGGTGGTGTAATCACCCGCGTCGAGTTCCTCCTCGCCGATCTCGACGCCGATGTCGGGCAGGTCGTGGATCGGGAAGGTGCCGGGCAGCAGCATCGCCCCGTCGTCCTCCCGGACCACCGACTGCACGTCCCGGTCGGTCTCGTCGTAGATCTCGCCGACGACCTCCTCGACCAGGTCCTCCATCGTCACGATGCCG
>DATMVU010000941.1:0-41070 GCA_035562875.1 Actinoplanes sp.
CGAGCACACGGACTTCGAGATCGCGGAGTCCTGTCCCGCGGACCGGCTGGAGGCCCGGTACGCCGCCGCCCTGGCCGCTGTCGTCTCCGTGCTGGGCCCACCGGCGCTGGTCGGCGGGCCGGGCGCGTGGACGTTCTGGCGTGAGCCGCGGGTGCGGCTGGAACGCGACATCCGGCATGCCACGCTGACTCTGCGGGTGGAGCCTGCCGAACCGGCCGAGGCGGAGGAATACTCCTGGGGACGGGGCGGGGAGTGGGATCCCCTCGACCTGTGGACCGCCGAGCCGGACCTGCGAAGCGACGCCGCGCAGTCCCTGATCGGGATGACGTTCCACCATGCCGGCCCGGCGCAGACCTGGGGCCTGTTCGAGAGCAGTTTGCGTGAGCTCTTCGTGTCGTTCGGTGCGGACATCCCGTCGCTGGCCGCGTACGTGCCGCAGGTGGGCTGGCAGATCACGCCGGTGGGCGGTGGGCGGTTCGTGAACGGCCGGTTCACCCCGGACGGTATCGAACTCGGCTCGGACGACCCGGGCATCGAGACCGAACTGCCCCCGGGAGCGGACAGCGGACGGCGTGTCGCCGAGATCGCGCTCGCCGCCATCCGGGGTTGGGGGCTCGCCTCGCCGACGGAGTTGCGACACCGCTGCCGGATGCCCCAGCGGGGCCGGCTGGACGCCCGGTCGGGTTTCCGTATCCCGCGCTGACCGGGAGCGACGGGCGGACCCGGGACGTGTTGCCGCACATTCCGTGACTACCATTCCTACTCATGAGCGCCCGGGACATCATCGAAAGGGTGCGGTCCGGTTCCCTCGACCACGAGGACGCACTGGACATTCTGACCGGGACGGCTGCCGCCGAGGTGGACACGGCGTTGAATGTGGTGCTCGGTGGTGAGTTCGAGCGGCTGTTCAGCAACGGGTGGCAGCCGGTGGAGCTGCATCGGGCCGTCGCCCGGCTCGGCAATCCGATTCAGGCGCGGCTGGTGGCCGACGCCGCCGGGGACTTCCTGCGCGGGCGGTCGCCGGTTGACGACCGGTGGCGGAGACAGGCCGACTCCCTGCGTACCGCTGGGGAAGGCCGTAAGCCGGACCGGATCGCCGTCCTGGACGCCACGCTGGGTCTGCTCGCCGAGACGCGCCGGCTGCCCGCCATCGAAGTGCTGATCCCGCCGCCGGGCACCCCGTTGAAGAAGGTGCCGCACCACTCCGACGAGCGGATCCTGAACCGGGTGCGGGCGCTGCTGGCGAAAGCGGAGGGCACCGAGTTCCCGGCCGAGGCGGAGACGTACAGCGCCAAGGCGCAGGAGCTGATCGCCCGGTACCGGATCGAGGAGATCACCGCCCCGGCCGTGGACGTGGTGCCGTTCGCCCGGCGGATCGGCGTGGACCATCCGTACGAGAGTGAGAAGGCCGGGCTGCTGGACGCGGTGGCGCAGGCCAACATGTGCCGCACGGTGTGGTCGCAGGAGCTGGGGTTCAGCACCGTCTTCGGGTTCGACGCCGACATCGACGCCGTCGAATTGCTGTACACGTCGCTGCTGGTGCAGGCGAACCGGGCGATGGTGCGGGACGAGAAGAACGTCCGGAAAGCGCGGTTGAAGGCTTTCCGGCGGTCGTTCCTGGTGTCGTACGGGGTGCGGATCGGGGAACGGCTGCGGCAGGTGGTCGAGCAGGAGATGAGTGGGCACGGCGATCTGCTGCCGGTGCTCCGCAGCCGCGAGACCCAGGTGGTGAAAGCCCTGGACAAGGCGTTCCCGCGGACGGTTCGGGTGCGTGCCAGCCGGGTCGACAGTCTGGAGGGCTGGGAGTCCGGCCGGGCCGCCGCCGACGAGGCGCAATTGCGTTGACGGGTGCGGCAGACTGGGGGCATGGACCCGATTTGACGCTGACGCCTCTACGCGGTGCACGCGCTCCAGGAGAGCGTGCTCCTCTACCCGGTCTACGCGCTGCTCTTCGCCGACGCCGGGCTCTCCACCGGCGAGATCTCGTCGCTGTTCGTCATCTGGTCGGTGGTCTCGTTCGTCTGCGAGGTGCCGAGTGGCGCTCTCGCCGACCGCTGGTCGCGTAAGCGGCTCTACGCCCTCGGGCAGGTCGTCACCGCTGCCGGTTACGGGACGTGGCTGCTCTGGCCGTCGTACCGCGGCTTCGTCCTGGGTTTTGTGCTCTGGGGTCTCGGTGGCGCCTTCGCGTCCGGATCCCTCGAAGCGCTCGTCTACGACCGGCTCGGGGACGGCACCGTCTACGCCCGGGTCATCGGCCGGGCCCGCACCGCCGGGCTGCTGGCCATGCTCGTGGCGACACTGCTCGCCACCCCCGCCTATCTGACCGGCGGATATCTCCTGGTCGGGGCGGTCAGCGCGGCGACGGTCACGCTGGGCGGTCTACTTGCGCTGGGCCTTCCCGAGCAGAAGCCGATTGCCGGTACGAGTGAGCAAGCGCCCGTGGGCATGCTGCGGTCCGGGCTGCGCGCCGCGATCGGAAGCCGCCGGGTGCTGTTCGTGGCGATGGCCGTGCCCGGATTCAGTGCCCTCGACGAATACCTGCCGCTGCTGGCCCGGGAACTGGGCGCGACCACTCCGGCCGTACCGCTGCTGTTCGCTCTGACCGCCTCGGCGATGGCCGCCGGAAGTGCGCTCGCCGGACGTCTCGCACCGCTGTCGCCGCGTCCGCTCGCCGCCGCGCTGGCCTTGGCCGCCGTGCTGGTGGCGGCCGGTGCACTGACTCCGCATCCGGCCGGGATGATCCCGGTGTCGGCGGCGTTCGGCCTGCTCCAGTTCGCGATGGTGCACGCCGAGGCCCGCCTGCAGGACGCCATCACCGGCCCGGCCCGGGCGACCGCACTGTCGGTGGCCGGCTTCGGCGCCGAGGTGCTCGCGGTGCTGCTGTACGCGGCGTTCGCCCTGCCGGTGGCGCTGCCCACACTGTTCGCGGCGGCGGCGGTCCCGCTGCTGGGCACCGCTCTGCTGGCGTGGCCGAAACAGAGGATGTAGCGCCGGAGCCACGACTGTCCACCGGCGTCGCCGTCGACCGCATCCGTCAGCGCCGGTTCACCTCCGGCTGATCGCCCGCAACTGTCGCGCCGTCCGCTCCATGACCTGTGGGGTGGGTTCGGGTGCGATTCGCGCCCGAACCCACCCCACGAAGGGGTGCAGACCTCGACCGGTTCGTTACCGGCCGTCTCCACGGTCGATCAGCGTGTGCAGCATGCCGATGATCTGCTGGTTCCCCTTCTCGACACCACGCACGTCGAGGGTGAGTCGTGCAAGATTCCCGGCGTTGTCCTTCAACATCGCAGTGTGCCTGTCGAGGATCGCGGTGTGCTTGTCGAGGATCGCGGTGTGCTTGGCCAGCACCTGCGTGTGCTCCGACTGGGTCTTAGCGATCGCCTTGATGAGCTTCAACTGGACGCGCACGACCTCGCCGAGGTTGGACAGGTCGAGGTCCTGGCTTGCGCGGAGCCTCTTCTGCTCCTCCATGTCCGCCTCCAGGCGAGAGATGCGTTCTTCGTGGGTCAGCACAGATGCCTCCGGGGGTGAAGGGTATCGCTCGGCCGGCCGGCATTGAGCTCTTTTCTCGGCCCCCACTCTAGGCCTTGAGCAAGTAGTTACCAGTCACCCGATCGAGCGCATTCCCCGCCGCGATCTGGCAGAGTCGGGGATGTGACTGAGAAGCGGAGTCCACGTCGGCTGATCGCTGTGTTCGCGTCACCGGTGGCGGAGATGTTGGGGCGGTTCGGGACCGAGTTGGGGTTTGCAACGGTGCTGGTGGAGCCGGATCCGACGCGGCTGGCGGGGACCCCGCGGCCGCACGGGGACACCTTCGTCGCGGATCTGGCGGCGGTGCATCCGGACGAGCACACCGACATCCTGCTGACCGATCACCACCGGTCCGAGGCCGAGATCGGGGCGCTGCTCCGGGAGGCGCTGGCCGGCCCGTCGCGGTGGATCGGCATCCTGGGGAATCCGCGTGCCGAGGGCCCACACGTGGCGGCGCTGCGCGGGCTGGGGGTGCCGGATGAGGAGATCGGGCGGGTGCACCGTCCGGTGGGGCTGAACATCGGTAGCCGTACGCCGCCGGAGATCGCCGTGGCGGTGCTCGCCGGGCTGATCGCCGACCGCAACGACCGGCCGGGCGGTTTCGAGTTCTGAGGGAGCGGGTCAGTCGCGGCGGCTGAACACCGACCACAGGTTGTAGCCGATGATCGCCAGCCCGGCGACGCCGATGAGGGCGATCTCCACCGGCGACGCGGTGCCGGCCAGCTGGAAACCGCCGAAGATCAGGATGCCGACGCCCGCGATCGCGCCGGCGACGACGAGCGTTCTGTCCCGGCGGACGGCACTGTCACCGCGGCCGAAGGCCTGCCACAGGGCGGCGCCGATGACGAACAGCCCGGCCGCGGGGAAGATCAGGAACGACCACTCGAACGCGCCACTGCCGATCACCTGGACGGCGCCGAAGATCAGGATGCCGACGGCCACGAGGGCCATCAGGACGGCGTACGGCTTACTGGGCCGCACATCGATGCGGGACATGGCCTGGACCATGCCCCGCATCGATTGATCGAAACCCGTCAGCAGCCGGGCAGGCGCTTGATCAGGTAGTCCTCGATGTGGTCGAGGGAGACCCGCTCCTGCTTCATGGTGTCCCGATCCCGCACCGTCACCGCGTTGTCGGTGAGGGTGTCGAAGTCGACGGTGACGCAGAACGGGGTGCCGATCTCGTCCTGGCGACGGTAGCGGCGCCCGATGGCCTGCGAGTCGTCGAACTCGACGACCCAGCGCTTGCGCAGGTTGGCCGACAGCTCCTTGGCCTTCGGCGACAGCTCCGGGTTGCGGGACAGCGGCAGCACCGCGACCTTGACCGGGGCCAGCCGCGGGTCGAAGCGCATGACGGTCCGCTTGTCGACGCCGCCCTTGGTGTTGGGCGCCTCGTCCTCGTCGTACGCCTCGAGCAGGAACGCCAGCACCGCGCGGGTGAGGCCGGCGGCGGGCTCGATGACGTACGGCACCCAGCGCTCGCCCTTCTCCTGGTCGAAGAAGCTCAGGTCGACGCCGGAGTGCTTGGAGTGCGTGGTGAGGTCGAAGTCGGTGCGGTTGGCGATGCCCTCGAGCTCGGCGAATTCGGTGCCACCGAACTGGAAGCGGTACTCGATGTCGACGGTCCGCTTCGAGTAGTGCGAGAGCTTCTCCTTGGCGTGTTCGTAGAACCGCAGGTTGCTCTCGGAGAGGCCGAGGTCGCGGTACCAGTTCCAGCGCTCCTGCAGCCAGTACTCGTGCCATTCCTCGTCGCTGCCCGGCGGCACGAAGAACTCCATCTCCATCTGCTCGAACTCGCGGGTCCGGAAGATGAAGTTGCCGGGGGTGATCTCGTTGCGGAAGCTCTTGCCGACCTGGGCGATGCCGAACGGCGGCTTCTTGCGGGCCGCGGTGGCCACGTTGTTGTAGTTGACGAAGATGCCCTGGGCGGTCTCCGGGCGCAGGTAGTGCTGTCCTTCAGCGCTCTCGGTGGGGCCGAGGAAGGTCTTCATCAGGCCGTTGAACATCTTCGGCTCGGTGAAGGTGCCCTTGTTGCCGCAGTTCGGGCAGTTCAGCTCCTGCAGCGACGCGGGGGCCTTGCCGTGCTTGGCCTCCCACGCCTCCTCCAGGTGGTCGGCCCGGAACCGCTTGTGGCAGCTCTGGCACTCCGGCAGCGGGTCGGTGAAGACGCCGACGTGGCCCGAGGCGATCCAGGTCTGGCGCGGCAGGATGACCGAGGAGTCCAGCCCGACGATGTCGTCCCAGCCGTTCTCCGGCAGCCGACCGTGCTTGGCCTCGTAGGCCTCCATGAGATGGTCGGCCCGGTAACGCTTGTGGGTGATGAGGCTCTCCACCAGCGGGTCGGTGAAGACGCCGACGTGCCCGGACGCGACCCAGACCTGCCGGGGCAGGATCACCGAGGAGTCGAGGCCGACGATGTCGTCGCGCTGCTGGACCATGGTCTTCCACCACTGCCGGCGGACGTTCTCCTTCAGTTCCACGCCGAGCGGACCGTAGTCCCACGCCGAACGGGTGCCTCCGTAGATCTCGCTGGAGGGGAAGACGAAGCCGCGGCGCTTGGCCAGGCTGACGACGCTGTCGATACGGTCGGCAGGCATGTGTTGGTTCCTCCTACGCCGGCTGGGTGTCGGCGGGGAAATCAGTGGGTTATCCGGACGAACAGCGAGATTACTCTCCGAGTCCGCACACTTCGAACTTGCCCGTCGACGTGTTCTGTGTCAGGTCGGCGTCGACCCGGGACCGGTCGCCGTCGGCGTAGAGGAGCTGCACCGGGACGGTGATCCGCATCCCGAGGGAGAGGTCGCCGACCTCGTAGTCCTCGAAGGGTTCCAGGCCCTGCATCCGGCCGGTGAAGTCGGCCGGGGTCTCGTCGAGCCGGGCGTCCTCGCAGAGTTGCTGGTACGCACCCTCGAAGTCGCGGTCCCGGAGGTCGTCGAGGTAGCGGCTGACGACCACGCCGGCCTGCTCGTCGAGGGCACTGCTGAACGCGGTGAGGAAGCCGCCGCCGGCGATCGCCCCGCCGCCGCAGACGAGCACGAGGACACCCGCGACGATGGCGGCGGTGGTCCCGAACCGCTTGCCACGCCCCTCGACCGGTGGCGCCGGGAACGGCGGGTGGACACCCGGGCCCGGCGGCGGTGGAGGCGGAGGAAGACTCATGTCTCTCAGACTAGTGCTCAGCGCCAGGACTCGGCCGCCCGGTCGCTGGCGGTGATCACCACATCCGCACCGGGCTCGGCGGAGGCGAGGGTCTCGAAGGCGGACGGCTCGTCCAGGGAGTGTGCGAGCAGCGGGGTGGCGTGCACCTTCACGTCGAAGGCACCGAGGGCGCGCCGGTAGGCTCCGACGGACTCCCATTCGGTGACCAGAACCCAGCCGGCCGGGTCCTCCAGGGCCCGGGTGAGCCGGCCGGAGAGGTAACCGGGGGTGGCGGCCAGCGCGGCGAGTGCGGCGTGCGCCTGGGCGCGGAAGCCGTCCTGCGTTTCCGTGGGGACCGAGAAGCGGTTGAGCACCAGCATGTGACGAGGGTACGCACCCGGGACAGGAGTTTCAGTGACACCACCGGCCCTGCTGCAGCGGCTTGCGCGTGTGAACCCCACCACGGCCTTCGTGGTGGCCCTGGGCTGGCTGCTGGCCGGCCTGCTGCTGCCCGGAATCATCGGCGGCCTGCTGCTGTTCGTGCTGGTGGCGGCCTTGTCCGCGGTCACTGTCACGACGTGGCGGGTGCAGCCGCCGATCACCCGGGTGGTCAGGCTGGCCCTGTTGGCGCTGCTGTTGGCGGCCGCGGTATCGAAGCTCCTGTAATCCATGCGGCTTTGACAATCATTCTCATTATCGACCACAGTTGCTGACATGATGCGCCGCCTCGCCGTACCCGCCGCCGCCCTGCTCCTCACCTCCGCCCTCGCCGGCTGCAGCGACACGGCGAACGGGGACGACGGCAAGCTGAACGTGGTCACCGCGTTCTACCCGCTCCAGTTCATCTCCGAGCGGATCGGCGGCGACGCCGTCCGGGTCTCCACCCTGACCAAGCCGGGTGCCGAGCCGCACGACGTCGAGCTGACCGCCAGCCAGGTGGGCGAGGTCGCCGGAGCCGGCCTGATCGTCTACCTGAACGGCTTCCAGCCGGCCGTGGACGACGCGGTCAAGCAGAACGGCGGCGACCGGGCCTTCGACGCCACCACCGCGGTCGAGATGATCCCGCGTGCCGAGGCCGACGACCACGCCGAGGAGGAGGGCGCGGAGCACGCCGAAGAGGAGGAGCACGGCCCGAACGACCCGCACATCTGGCTGGACCCGGAGCGGCTCGCCACCATCGGTGACAAGCTGGCCGCGCGCCTGGGCACCGCCGACCCGGCACACGCCGCCGACTTCACCGCCCGGGCCGCCACCCTGCGCACCGAGCTGACCACCCTGGACGGCGAGTTCAAGACCGGCCTCACCGACTGCACCCGCCGGGAGCTGGTGACCAGCCACAGCGCCTTCGGCTACCTGGCGAACCGCTACGAACTGACCCAGATCGGCATCACCGGCATCGACCCGGAGACCGAGCCGTCGCCGCAGCGCCTGGCCGCCGTCGCCGCCGAGGCCAAGGAGCACGGCACCACCACGATCTTCTTCGAGACCCTGGTCAGCCCCAAGGTCGCGGAGACCATCGCCAAGGAGGTCGGGGCGCAGACCGCGGTTCTGGACCCCATCGAGGGCCTGACCGACGCGTCGGCGGATTATTTCTCGGTGATGCGTGCCAACCTGACCGCACTGAAGCTGGGTCTGGAGTGTAAGTAATCAGCATGAGCTTTGTCGTCGAGACCGAACACCTCGCGGCCGGTTATGACGGCCGCGAGATCCTTCGGGATGTGTCGCTGAGAGTCACCGCCGGCGACGTGGTCGCGGTCCTCGGCGCCAACGGTTCCGGAAAATCCACACTGATTCGTACGATCCTCGGTCTCGTCCCCACGCTGCGCGGCGGGATCGAGCTGTTCGGGGCGCCGCAGAAGCGGTTCCGGCAGTGGGAGCGGATCGGTTACGTGCCGCAGCGGCTCGGCGCCGGCAGCGGGGTACCGGCCACCGTGGGTGAGGTCGTCGCGTCGGGCCGGCTGGCTCGGCGCGGCATCTTCCGTCTCCCCGGCAAGGTCGACAAGACGGCGGTCCGCGAGGCCCTGACCGCCGTCGGCCTGCTGGACCGGATCGACGACCCGGTGGCCACCCTCTCCGGCGGTCAGCAGCAGCGCACCCTGATCGCCCGGGCGCTGGCCGGCCAGCCGGACCTGCTGGTGCTGGACGAGCCGAACGCCGGGGTGGACGCGGCCAGCCAGGAGGCGTTCGCCGGGGCGCTGACCCGGTTCGCCGGCGACGGCGGCACGATCCTGGTGGTCCTGCACGAGCTGGGCCCGCTGCGGCAGCTGATCGGGCGGGCCGTGGTGGTGCACGACGGGCGGATCGCTCACGAGGGCACCCCTCCCGAGCCGGCCGGGCATCACGCCGAACCGGACCACGAGCACCTGCATCCGCACGCCGAGGAGATCAAGCCCGCGATCTGCGAGTGGGCGCCCACCGAGCAGACGAAGGCGTACTGATGGAACTGTTCGCTTTCCCCTACATGCAGCGGGCCCTGATCGCCGCGGTGATCATCGGGCTGGCCGCCCCGGCGATCGGTGTCTATCTGGTGCAGCGGCGGCTGTCGCTGATCGGTGACGGCATCGGGCACGTGGCGCTCACCGGGGTCGGGGTGGGCCTGCTGACCAACACGTCCCCGGTGCTGACCGCGGTGCTGGTGTCGATCGCCGGCGCAGTGGGGGTGGAGCTGATCCGGGAACGCGGCCGGACCTCCGGCGACCTGGCCCTGGCCATGCTCTTCTACGGCGGCATCGCCGGTGGGGTGCTACTGGTCGGGCTCTCCAAGGACAGCAGCACCAGCCTGATGCAGTACCTGTTCGGTTCCCTGCTGACCACGTCGGCGGAGGATCTGTGGGTGATCGGCGGGCTGGGCGCGGCGGTGGTGGCGGTGATGCTGGTGCTCCGGCCGGCGCTGTTCGCACTCTGCAACGACGAGGAGTACGCGAAGGTCAGCGGCCTGCCGGTGCGTACCCTCAACATCCTGCTGGCGGTGATGACCGCGCTGACCGTGACCATCGCCATGCGTACCGTCGGATTGTTGCTGGTCTCGGCCCTGATGGTGGTGCCGGTCGCCGCGGCCCAGCAGGTGACCCGCGGCTTCCGCAGCACGATGACGCTGGGGATCGTGATCGGGGTGGGCGCCGCCGCCGGCGGGGTGCTGATCTCGGCCGAGGCGGACACCGCGCCCGGTGCGACGACGGTGCTGCTGGCGCTCGCGGTCTTCGTCGGCACCGCGGTGGGTGGTTCTGCGATGCGGCGTTTCCGGCGACGAAGTGGTGACTCTCCGGTCACCTCGGAGCCGCCGGATGTCGTGCTGCATGCCTGACATCCGGGTGGCTGTACGGTTGTCGCAACGATGACGACCACCGGCTACGAAGCGTACGAATCGGCGGGGGCGCTGCTGCGCGCGCTCTCGGCGCCGATCCGTGTGGCGATCGTGGTCGAGTTGGGTGTCGGCGAGCGTTGTGTGCACGATCTCGTGGAGAAACTCGGCGCCCCGCAGCCACTGGTCTCCCAGCACCTGCGGGTGCTGCGCGGAGCCGGTGTGGTGCGGGGTGTGCGCCGCGGCCGGGAGATCGCATACTCCCTGGTGGACGAACACGTCGCCCACATCGTCGCCGACGCCGTGAGCCACGCCAGGGAGAGCCAGTGAACTCCGATACCACGATCCGTAACACCAAGCAGCGCACCGCGGTCAGCTCCGTGCTCGCCGAGACCGAGGGTTTCCACAGCGCCCAGGACCTGCACGCGATGCTGCGGGACCGGGGTGAACGGGTGGGGCTGACCACTGTCTACCGGACGTTGCAGGGCCTGGCCGACGCCGGGGAGATCGACGTCATGCGGCCGCCGGGTGGTGAGCACCTCTACCGCCGGTGCAGCCAGGGCCACCACCACCATCTGGTGTGCCGGTCCTGTGGGCGCACCGTCGAGGTGGCCGGTCCGGCCGTCGAGTCGTGGGCCGACAAGGTGGCCGGGCAGCACGGCTTCGTCGACGTGTCACACACCATGGAGATCTTCGGGACGTGCCCGGAGTGCGCCGCGAAGCGCTGAGTGCGACGCTTCGGGGGTGAAGTTCTACGCCGACCGCGTGCCCGTCGCCCTGCGCCAGCTCCTCACCGACATGTTCGTGGTCATCTGGATCTACTCGTGGATCCGGGTGGCCGTGTGGATCCACGACACGGTGCAGCAGCTCGCCGTCCCCGGCCGGAAGCTGGAGAGTGCCGGCAGTGGCATCGCCGCCAACCTGGCCGAGGCCGGCGGCAAGGTGGGCCGGGTCCCGGTGGTCGGCGACGACCTGACGAAACCGTTCACCGGTGCCGCCGACGCCGCCCGGTCGATCGCCGAGGCCGGGCGCGATCAGCAGGAGTTCGTGGCGCAGCTGGCGCTGATCCTGCCGGCGATCGCTCTGTCCGTACCGCTGGCTCTGGTGCTCTTCCTGTGGTTGCCGTTGCGCCTGCGCTGGATCCGCCGGGCCGGGGTGGCCGCGGCGGTCCGCAACGCCCCGGCCGGGCGGGACCTGCTGGCGTTGCGGGCCCTCGCCTCGCAGCCGCTGACCGAGCTGGCGAAACTGGGCCCGGACATCGCGCAGAGCTGGCGGTCCGGGGACCCGGCAGCGGTCACCGCCCTCGCCGACCTGGAGCTGCGGCGGCTGGGGTTACGACACGGCGGCCGCTGAATCGTCGTCGGCGTCGTCGTCACCCCATTCGCGGTGCGCGAACGGCAGGATCGCCCAGTAGGTGAGGAACCAGGCGCCGGTCAGCACGGTCAGCGGGATCGCCCACTTCCAGTCCAACAGGTAGTCGGTGATCAGCAGGACGCTGCTGACCATCGCGACGAGCATGAAGAACAGGCCGCCGCTGGCCATCTTGTGGGCGTACTTCACCAGCTCCGGTTTACGGCCCTGCCGGAACAGCGCGCGGTGGAACGCCACCGGCGAGATGATCATCGCGGTGGCGAACGCCGCACTGACCAGCGCCAGCACGTAGGTGTCCTTCTGGAAATCGGTGGTGTTCGGGAAGCCGCTACTGAACGGCAGGGTCAACAGGAACGCGAAGAGGATCTGCACGCCGGTCTGGGCGACGCGTAGTTCCTGCAACAGGTCCGCGAAGTTGCGGTCCCATCGCTGCTTCTCGGTCTCTCGGGGGGTGTGGGTATCGACCGCCATGACCGGCGGAATTCCCCACCGGACAGCATGGTCAAACGCCGACCCGGGTGAGCACCACCTCGGCCAGCTCGCGGGGGGCCTGTTCGGGTACCCAATGGCTGACCCCGCGCATCACCACGAGCTGGTAGTCGGCTCCCACCCAGTCCCGGGTCCGCAGCGCCGCGGTCCGCCCGACCACCCCGTCCCGGTCGCTCCACACGTAGGTGGTCGGCACGTTCACCACGCCCAGGTCGGCGACGTCGTCACCGTTGAACGCCCGGTACCAGTTGAGCCCGCCGGTCAGCCGGCCCGGTTCGCGCATCGCCGCGACGTACTGCTCGGCGCGCATCCCGATCGGCCGCAGCATCGCCTTCAGCGCCATCCCGTGCCGGGCCAGCAGCAGCCGCTCCGCGACCGGCGACCGGAAGACCCGGAAGTAGGCGAGCCGGGCGCTCTGACTGGGCCGGACCCGCAGCGCCAGCGCCAGCGCCCGCGGATGCGGCACCGACACCGCGGTCAGGGTGTGCACCCGCTCCGGGTGCCGGGCGGCCAGCTGCCAGCCCACCTGCGCACCCCAGTCGTGCCCGACCACGTGCGCCTTCTCCACCCCGAGCGCGTCCAGGGCGGCGATCGCGTCGGCGGTCACCGAACCCATGGTGTACGCGGCCGGCTCGGTGGGCCGGGCGCCCGGTGAACAGCCGCGCTGGTCGAGCGCGTAGGTCCGCAGACCGGCCGCGTGCAGCTTCGGGACCATCAGGTCGAACTCGCGCGAATCCTGCGGAAAACCGTGCAACAGGAGCACCGGCGCCCCGTCCTCCGGACCGCCTTCATGGACGTCGAACGTCAGTCCGCGAGCTTTGACCTCGATCACGTGTTCCCCTCCTGTACCCGCCTGTTACCAGGTGTTACGGTCACCGCAGCAAATGTAATCCGACAGGGGAGCGCAAAGCGCTGAGAGTGCGGGTAAATCCGCAGACCCTCGCACCTGATCTGGGTAATGCCAGCGCAGGAAGTTCGGTCTTCTCCAGCCGCGTCGTGTCCCGGGCACCGTCGCCCGGGGGCCACGGCGTGCGTCTCCTCCCGGTACCCGCTGGGAGGCGTTTCATGACAACCGACCCCAACCCCCACCGCTGGCGCACGATAGACATCGTCGTCGCCTCCGTCATCGCCGTGGCGTTCGGCGTGATCTTCTGGGCCTGGAACACGGTCTGGGCGGTCACCGAGGGCGCTTTCGCCTTCTTCCCGCCGTCCCAGACGCTGCTCTACGGCGTGTGGCTGATCCCGGCCGTGCTCGGCGGCCTGATCGTCCGCAAACCGGGCGCCGCCCTCTACACCGAGCTGGTGGCGGCCCTCGTGTCGGCGCTGCTCGGCAACGCGTGGGGCGCCACGGTCCTGCCGCAGGGCCTGGTCCAGGGCCTGGGCGCCGAGCTGGCGTTCGCGGCCCTGTTCTACCGCTCGTTCCGGCTGCCGGCGGCCCTGCTGGCCGGCGCCCTGACCGGGCTGAGCGCGTCGCTCTACGACTTCTTCGTGTGGAACTCGGAGGCCGCACTGTGGTCGTACCGGGTGCCCTACGCCGCGATCACCGTGGTCAGCGGCACTCTCCTGGCCGGGGCCGGTTCGTGGGCGCTGGTCCGGGCGCTGACCCCGACCGGGGTGCTGGACAGGTTCGGAGCCGGTCGCGAGCGGGCAACGATCTGACACATGAGTGACGTTCGGCTTCGCGGGTTCGGGTGGCGGCACGCCGGGCGCCGCGCCTGGGCGGTCCGCGGGCTGGACCTGGACGTCCGGCACGGCGAGCGGGTGCTCCTGCTGGGTCCCTCCGGGGCGGGCAAGAGCACCCTGCTCGGCGCGCTCGCCGGGCTGCTGCCGGAGGACTCCGGCGAGTCCGAGGGCACGATCGAGATCGACGGTCTCGATCCGCGCAAAGCCCGGGAACGGGTCGGCATCGTCTTCCAGGATCCGCAGACCCAGCTGGTGATGGCCCGCAGCGGCGACGACGTGGCGTTCGGGCTGGAGAACCGGGGCACACCGGCCGGGGACATCTGGCCACGAGTGTCCGATGTGCTGGACCGGGTCGGTTTTCCGTACTCCATCAATCGACCGACAGCCATGCTCTCCGGCGGTGAGGCGCAGCGCCTGGCCCTCGCCGGCGTCCTCGCTCTGCGCCCCGGGCTGCTGCTGCTCGACGAGCCGACGGCGAACCTGGATCCGCCGGGCGCCGCGCTGATCCGCGACGCGGTCGCCCGGGCCACCGGCCCGGAGACCACACTGATCATCGTGGAACACCGGGTCGCCGAGGTGTTGCCGCTGGTGGACCGGGTGGTGGTGCTGGAGCCGGGCGGTGGCGTGCGGGCCGACGGCGCACCCGAGATGATCTTCGCTGCCTACGGCGACAAGCTGGCCGACGAGGGTGTCTGGGTGCCGGGTTTCGGGTTCCCGGTCCTCAAATCAAAATCAACTTCTGAGCTGCTGGTACGTACGGAGCAGGCCACCGTCACCAGCCGCCTGGCACCCGTCTCGATGCACGCGGCGGCCGGCGAGATCACGGCCGTGACCGGGCCCAACGGCACCGGGAAGTCCACTCTGGCCCTGCTGCTCGGCGGCCTGCTCGCCCCCGACGGCGGCCGGGTCACCGCGTTCGGCGACCGGCGGCCCCCACACCGCTGGCGGGCCACCACCCTCGCCACCCGGATCGGTTCGGTCTTCCAGAACCCGGAACACCAGTTCGTCACCGGCCGGGTCACCGACGAGTTGGCCCTCGGCCCCCGGCGGATCGGCAGGACCTCCGCCGAGACCGGCCGGATCGTCGACGAGTTGCTGCACCGGCTGCGACTGGACCGGCTGGCCGACGCCAACCCGTACACCCTGTCCGGTGGTGAGGCCCGCCGCTTGAGTGTGGCCACCGCCCTGGCCACCGCTCCGCGCCTGCTGGTCCTCGACGAGCCCACCTTCGGCCAGGACCGCCGCACCTGGCGCGAACTCGCCGACCTGCTCGCCGAACTCCGCGACGACGGTCACGGGATCGTCGCCGTCACCCACGACGAGACGTTCGTCCGCACCCTGGCCGACCGGACCGTGCCACTCGGCGAACCCGCACCGGATCCGCTCCCCCGAAGGTCGCGCCCATGAGCCTCTCGCTCACCCCGATCGCCGACCCGACAGCACCGCTGGCCCGCCGCAACCCGGTCGCCAAAGCCGGGGCGGCCCTGCTGTTCACCCTGCCGCTGATCGCCACCGTCGACCCGTTCACCCCCGCCGCGGCCCTGGCCGTGGAGTTGCTGGTCCTGCCGTTCTTCGGGGTCCGCCCCGGCCTGCTGCTGCGCCGCGCCCTGCCCCTGCTGCTCAGCGCCGCCGGAATCCTCGTCACGATGATCCTGTTCGCCGCCGACCGCAGCGGCGAGACACTGCTGTCACTCGGCCCGATCGACGTCACCACCGGCGTGCTGTCCACCGCCGGCGCCCTGATCCTGCGCATCTTCGCGATCGCCCTGCCCGGCATCGTCGTCTTCGCCACCACCGACCCCACCGACCTGGCCGACGCCCTGATCCAGAACGCCAAGGCCCCCGCCCGCTTCGCGATCGGCGCCCTGGCCGCCTTCCGCCTGATCCCCCTGCTCGGCCAGGAGTGGCGCACCCTCACCCTGGCCCGCCGGGCCCGCGGCGTCGACGCCGGCCACAACCCGCTGGCCCGGCTCCGCCTGTTCACGTCGACGGCGTTCGCCCTGCTGGTCGGAGCCCTCCGCCGCGGCGTCCGCCTGGCGGTGGCGATGGACGCCCGCGGCTTCGACGCGGGCACCCCCCGGACCCACGCCCGCCGCCAGCACTTCACCACCCCCGACACCGTCCTGCTGCTGGCCGCCGCCCTGACCGCCGCCACGATCATCACCACCGCGGTGGTCCTGGGTTTCTTCCAGCCGATCGTCGGCTGACCGGAGGCTGCTGAATTCGGAGGTAGCGGGGTTCACGTGTCAGGCTTAGGGGTGTGACTGCACCGCTCATGCTCGGCGACCATGCCGTACGACCGCCTGTTGTTCTTGCTCCGATGGCGGGGATCACCAACGTGGCCTTTCGGCGGCTCTGCCGGGAGCAGGGCGGCGGTGTCTACGTCTGCGAGATGATCACGACGCGGGCGCTGGTGGAGCGGATCCCGAAGACGCTGAAGATGATCGCGTTCGCGGAGGACGAGGGTTTCCGCAGTCTGCAGCTCTACGGCGTGGACCCGGACGTGACAGCTGCCGCCGTCCGGATGATCGGTGAGGACGATCTCGCCGATCACATCGACCTGAACTTCGGCTGCCCGGTGCCGAAGGTGACCCGGCGCGGCGGGGGTTCGGCACTGCCGTGGCGGCGCCGGCTGTTCGGGCGGATCGTGGGTCAGGCGGTGGCGGCGGCGAAACCGTTCGGGATCCCGGTCACGATCAAGATGCGCAAGGGCATCGACGACGACCATCTGACGTACGTGGATGCGGGGCTCGCCGCTCAGGACGCGGGGGTGGCCGCCGTGGCCCTGCACGCGCGCACCGCCGAGCAGCGCTATTCGGGTAAGGCCGACTGGGACGCGATCGCCACCTTGAAGCAGGCCCTGGACGTGCCGGTGCTGGGCAACGGTGACATCTGGGAGGGTTCGGACGCCCTGCGCATGGTGGAGCACACCGGCTGTGACGGTGTGGTGGTGGGCCGGGGTTGTCTGGGCCGGCCGTGGCTGTTCGCCGATCTGGAGGCCGCTTTCACGCAGGGTGCCGCCTATCAGCCGGTGCTGCCGACGCTGGGTGAGGTCAGCAAGATCCTGGCCCGGCACGCGCACCTGCTGGTGGAGGCTCTGGAGGACGAGAAGCACGGCTGTGCCGACTTCCGCAAACACGTCGCCTGGTATTTGAAGGGTTTCCCGGTCGGTGGCGATCTGCGCCGCAGCCTGGCGATGATCTCGTCGCTGGCCGAGTTGGACGATCTGCTGGCGAAGCTGGATCCGTCGATCCCGTTCCCGGCGGACGCGCTGGGCCAGCCGCGCGGCCGGGTCAACGCCCCCGGCAAGGTCACGCTGCCGCACGGCTGGCTGGACAGCCGGGACGACGAGACGGTGCCGGAAGGCGCCGAGACCGACGAGTCGGGCGGATAAAGCTACTTGTACAGCTGGTAGGCCAGCACGGCCGCCGCGACGGCCAGCAGCGCGAGGAACACCGCGAAAGCGATCTTCACCGCGCTGTACGGCCGCTCACCGGCGACCGCACCGGAGCGCCCGTTCACGACCACGTTGAACGTGCGCCCGGCATGCAGGTAGGCCATGATCCAGACCGGCAGCAGCATCAGTTTGAACGTGACCTCGTGGTACGAGGTGTTCACCGAGTGCACCCGCTGCTCGTCGCCGCCGATGTCGTCCCGGCAGTCACTCTCGATGACCGGGGCCATCCGGGCCTTCGCGTGTTCCAGCCCGGCCTCGGGTTCCACCTCGTAGCGCAGTGTCTCGTGCCCGGCCAGGAACTCCGGCCGGTACGGCTGCGCCTCCGGCAGTGGCCACGGCTCCAGTTTGTGCAGGTGGTCGGGCATCACCCGGCCGGTGCCGACGACGAGCACGTCGTCGAAGAACCGGGAGACGGTGCCGCTGGCCGGGTACCAGCGGGTCTTGCGTACCTGCCGGGTCTTGGTCTCGCCGTTGTCCTGGTAGGTCTCGGTGACCCAGTAGTGCTCACCACGCTGGCCGGTGTACCGCGAGACCGTTCCCGCATCGTACGTCCAATGTGGCAGGTAGGAGCTGTGCGCCGATTCGGCCTCGGTGACCTTCTTCAGGCTGTTCGGGGCGAACCAGCGCGACGCCACCCATTTCCGCAGCGCCTCCCGCAGGGCGTTGCGGTCGAGGGCGAACGGCAGCACCGCCTCCGGCACCACCTGCTCGCCCGAGGTGACGTCGGCGACCAGCGGCGCGGCACAGAACTGGCACCGGTCGGAGATCTTGTCGCTCTGGGTGACAGCGCCGCAGCCTTTGCAGGTGAACGTGTGCGGGGCCAGGGCGGCGATCGGTTTGCGGGCCAGCCGGACGAACGGCTCGTAGGCGTGCTCACGAACCGCCCGGTCCGGGGCGGCGATCGGGGTCTCGGCGCCACAGTACGGGCACTTCAGAACCGTGGTGCCGGGGGCGAACTCGACGTTGGCTCCGCACGAGGAGCAGGGGTACTGGGTCACTGCGGAGGCAGGGGCGGCGGAACGGATGCGAAGACGGTGGTCAGCTCGGTGACCTGACCGGCCGGGGTCCAGGCGCCCATGCCCTCCCGCCAGACCAGGGTGTTCCGGTCGACACTGCCGGATTTGGCGTACGAGGTCAGCGTGGCCACGTCGAACGGGCCCTGCTGCTGACCGCCGATCGCCGCGAACCAGTTCCCGGCCGGAAGCGGCGGCGGGGTGGCCGCGGCGGGCGGTGTGGGCTGACTGAGGGACTGCGCGGCCCGCTGGCCGGCGGCCATGCCGATACCGAGCCCGATGGCGTCACTGCCGCCACCGGAGGCGTTCCCGATGGCCTCGGCGGTCTGGAACTTGGTGTACGTGTCCAGGTTGCCGATCACCCCCATCGAGGTCCGCTTGTCGAGGGCGGCCTCCACCTCGGGCGGCACCGAGATGTTCTCGATCACGAACTTGGGGATGGCGATCCCGCTGGACGCCAGCTCGACGGTCAGCACCTCGGACAGTGTCTTGCCGATCGACAGCTGCTTGGAGGCGAGGTCCAGCATCGGCACGTTCGCGGTGGCGAGCGCGCTGCCCAGGTGCCCGACGACCAGCTGGCGCAGGAATTCGTGCACCTCGGCGGTCCGGAACTGCGGGTCGGTGCCGACGAGTTCGCTGAGCAGCCGGCCCGGGTCGGAGACCTTCATCGCGAAGCTGCCGAAAGCACGCAGCCGGACCGCACCGAACTCCGGGTCGCGCACCATCACCGGGTTCTGGGTGCCCCACTTCATGTCGGTGAAGAGCCGGGTGCTGACGAAGTACACCTCGGCCTTCCACGGCGAGTCGAAGCCGTGCCGCCAGTTCTTGAGGGTCGTCATGACCGGCATGTTCTGCGTGGTCAGCGTGTGGGTGCCCGGGGCGAACCAGTCAGCGACCCGGCCCTCGTTGACGAACACCGCGGTCTGCGACTCGCGCACGACGAGCTTCGCGCCCATCTTGATCTCGTTCTGGTAGCGGGGGAACCGCCAGACGATCGTGTCCCGGCTGTCGTCCAGCCATTCGATGATGTCGACCAGCTCACCCTTGAGTTTGTCCCAGAGGCTCATGCCGGCTCCCTCGCGTAGATCATCGGTGCGGTGTCGACCGTATCAATCGACCTCCAGGCGCGTGCCCACCAGGCAAAAGAGGCATAGAATCCGACGAATGCTGGACCGCCTGAGGAAGCTCTTCACCCCCGAAACGCCCGGTACCGCCGCACCCCGGCCCGCCCGGAATCCCGAGGCGGAGGGCCGCTGGGACGTGATGGAGGCGGAGAAGCAGGGCGAGCCACTGCTCCGGCAGCTCGTGGACCGGGGCGACCCGCGGGGCTGGCAGTTGCTGAGTACCCTGCTCTCCTACTACGAGCGCTCCGGCGAGCTGACCGAGGCGCGGCATCGGCTGGCGGCTACGGCGACGGCGAGCCAGTTGCGGGAACTCGTCCACCAGTCCTCCGGGTTCGGTCCGGAGAACCGGCTCGACGCCCTCTGTTTCCAGGAGGCGGTGGTCACCCGGTTCCCGCCCGACGCGGACGGGCTGCAGCGTTTCGCCGCGGTGCTGGCCGAGGCCGGCCGTTTCGACGAGGCGATGACCCGGTTCCGGGAGGCGATCCGGCTCGGCGACCCCAAGCCCTACTTCCACCGCTGGCCCCAGTCGACGATCAAGAGCCTGACCGCCGCCGGCCGCTACGACGACGCCGAGGAGTTGCTCCGGACCTACCCGGACGAGTCCTACGCCGTCTCCGCACTGGCACTGATGCTGCAGGTCCGAGACCGGACCGCCGAGGCCGAGGAGTTGCTCCGGCCGCGTGTCGAGGAGAACCTGCCGGCGCACATGGTGATGCACCAGGAGGTCCTCCGGCTGACCCTGTTCACCCTGTTGGAACGGGACGGCCGGCTGGACGAGGCCGCGGTGCTCCGCCCCGAACACGGCTGGCGGCACCAGTGGGGACGGCCGGAGCAGGCGAGCCCGTGGGGCGAGCCGTGGCAGACCCCGGAGCAGAAACGCCACCACACGATCTGGTCGGTCGTCGACGAGTGGAGCCGCGGAACCGCGATCTAGGAGCGCACGTCGTCGATTACGGCGGTGGCATCCGAGCGTTCGCCGGCCGGTCACGGGATCGACAGCGGGTGTTGTCCTGATCGGACGAAGGTGGCGGCCATGGGTCACGGCCACGATCATCACCATGATGGAACCGCTGATGTTCCGGAGACGCTCGATCTGAGTGTTCCGGAGACTGAACTCTCTCCCGGCGACAGATCCCGGCGCCGGTTCCTGCTCGGGGCGGGGCTGCTCGGTGCGGGGGCCGCCTCCTCGGTGCTGGCCCGGCCGGGCGCCGCCGAGGCAGCCGGGCTGACGCACACGCACGGTTCAGCCGGCGGCGGGACCGGTAAGGGTTCCTACTCCTGGCTGGCCGGGGACCATCACATTCACACCCAGTACAGTTCGGACGCCCAGTACCGGGTTCTGGACCAGGCGCAGAAGGGCCGGGCGTTCGGCCTGGACTGGCTGGTCATCACCGATCACGGCAGTGCCGCACACGCCAAGATCGGGGTGGAGAAGGTCAACCCGGACATCGTGAAGACCCGGGCCGAGCTGAAAGGGCTGCTGACCTTCCAGGGGCTGGAGTGGAACATTCCGGCGGCCGAGCACGCCACGGTGTTCGTACACCCGGGTAAGAACGAGGTCGAGGTTCTCAAGCAGTTCGAGAACGCGTACGACGGGTCGCTTCTGCCGTCGACGAACACCAATGCGCAGAACGAGGCGCTGGCCATCGCCGGGATCAAGTTCCTCGGGGATCAGGTCAAGAGGCGGAAGATCGACGGGGCGTTGTTCTTCGCCAATCACCCGGCCCGGCGAGGTATCGACTCGCCGCACGAGATCCGGAACTGGCGGGACGCCGATCCCACAGTCGCCGTCGGGTTCGAGGGGGCGCCCGGTCACCAGGCCGCCGGTATTCCGGCGCCGAACGGCCGTGGTGGTGCGCGCGGCTACTACGACAACAATCCGTCGGCCGCGTCGTTCGCCGGATACCCGCTCGAGTCGTACCGCACCTGGGGTGGTTTCGACTGGATGACCGCCACCGTCGGCGGGTTGTGGGACAGTCTGCTGGCCGAGGGCAAGGCCTGGTGGATCACCGTCAACTCGGACAGTCACGTCAATCATCTGGACCAGACCGAACGTGGTCCGGGAAGCGACTTCAACACCAACGGTAGATACAACGATCCCGTTTACGCGGGGACCGTCAACACGCAGGCCGGTGATTTCTGGCCCGGCTATTACGGGCGCACCAATGTCGGCGCGACGTCGTTCTCGTACCGCGCGGTGATGGATGGTCTGCGGGCCGGACGGGTCTGGGTCGACCACGGCCGGTTGATCAAGAACCTGGATGCGCGGGTACGGGTGACCGGGGATCGCCGGACCTCCACCGGGACTCCGCTCGGTGGTGTGCTCCAGGTCAAACGGGGCACCGGCACCGAACTGGTACTCGACATCGACCTGCAGGACATCCCGAACTGGGCCGGGTTCGTGCCCACCCTCAAGCGGGTCGACGTGATCGTCGGCACGGTCACCGGACCCGTCGCCGACAAGGACGTCTTCACCACGCCGAGCAGCCGGGTGGTCAAATCGTTCGAGGTGAGCAAGACCAACGGCCGGGTCACCTTCTCGTACGATCTGGGCCGCCTCGACAAACCCTTCTACCTGCGGGTCCGGGGCACCGACGGGAACCGCACCCAGCCCGGTCTGATGGGTGCCGCCGTCGACCCGTACGGTCCCCGACTCGACGTGACCGGCTCCGCCGACCCGTGGGGTGACCTGTGGTTCTACACCAACCCGATCTGGGTTCTGCCCCGATGACGACGGTCTCCTCGCCGACGGCGCCGGCCGGTGCCGCCCGGATCCTCGGTCTCAGCCTCGGGCACACCACGCTGTCCGAAGCCGATCACTGGATCCGGGCGCTACGGCCGGCGCCGGTGCTGGCCTGCACCCATCTGGTCGCCGAACCGTTCCCGCACGTGGCGATCAGTCTGCTCACCGCGGAGTCGTTCAGCACCGCGCCGGAGCTGGCGGCTGCCGCGACGACGGCCGCCGCCGGGCGGTCCGGGCGGGCGGTCCGGTTCCCCGGAGCGGAACGGCTCACCGGTGTGCTCACGGTCCGTGAGATTCTGCAGCGCAGTTCGATCGGTCGGGTCGAGGTGCTGGGCAGCGGGCCGGCCGATCCCGGTGCCGTCGTGGACACCGGCGACTTCGTCCGGCCCCAGTTCCGCGACGGTGAACTGGTGCTGACCACCACTCCGGCGGCCGGTGACCGGCTGGTCCCCTTCGAAACCCGGCATCCGACGCCCTGCTGCGCCGACCACTGACGTTCGCTCTACGGGACGGGACGCCTGCGGTACGTGTCGCCGCGGGACCCGTCCCCTACGGTTGGTCGCATGTCTCGTCATCCCCTGCCCCAGCTCCTGGCGGAGGCGCGCAGTGGCGTGCTCGTCTTCAGCGTCACCCCGCCGAAGCGCAGCACGGCCGAGGAAAGGATCAAGGAGATCGCCGAGGTCACGCTGGAACGCCTGACCGCTCTCGATCTCGACGGCCTGATCCTGTACGACATCGACGACGAGTCGGACCGTAAACCCGACAGGCCGTTCCCCTACCTGCCGACACTCGACCCGGGCCGCTACTACGCCGAGCACCTGACCGGATGGCGGCAGCCGACGATCATCTACCGCTGTGTCGGCAAGTACTCCGAAGACGAACTCACCGACTGGATGGCCGGCGTCGACGACCGGGTGATGTCCGTTTTTGTCGGCCCGTCGTCCGGTGGCAAACAGGTCCGCACCGGGTTGCGCCGCGCCCAGGAACTGCGCACCGAGGTGCGGCCCGAACTGCCGCTGGGCGCGGTGGTGATCGCCGAACGTGCCGATGAGCACCTGCGCATGCTGACCAAGCAGGAGCGGGGCGCGTCGTTCTTCGTGAGCCAGGTCGTCTACCACGTCAACGAGATGAAGAACCTGCTCAGCGACTACTTCTACGAGTGCCGTGAACGAGGTGTGGACCCCCGGACGATGATCTTCACGTTGTCGCTGTGCGGGTCGCTGAAGACCCTGGAGTTCGTCAGCTGGCTCGGCGTCGACGTGCCCCGCTGGCTGGAGAACTCGATCCGGCACGCCGAGGATCCGCTCGCCGAGTCGTACCGGCAGTGCCTGGCGATCGCCCGGGACCTGATCGACTTCTGCGAACACCTGGGTCTCCCCTACGGTTTCAACATCGAGAGCGTCTCGATCCGCAAGGCCGAGATCGAGGCCAGCACCGATCTGGCGGCCGAGGTCGCCGGAATGCTCCGCTACCGCCGCTGATCAGAATCGGCGCTGACCGAAATCGGCGCTGATCAGAATCGGCGCTGATCGAAATCGGCCAGCTCCGCGTCGGTGAGTTCGAGGGCTCCGGCGGCGACGTTCTCCTCCAGATGGGCGACGTCGCCGGTGCCCGGAATCACCAGCACGTGCGGGCCCTGCCGAAGCGTCCAGGCCAGCCGTCTCACCGGGTCGCTGTGCGCGCCGCCCTCACGCTGCTGGCCGGCGATGGTGAAGAACGGCACGAACGCGATCCCCCGCGCACCGCATTCCCGCAACAGCCCGTCATGCCGCCGAAGATCAACGGCGAAGGCATTCTGTACGCACACCACCGGCGCGATCCGCTGAGCCTCGTCGACCTGCTCGATCCGCACATTGGACAGTCCCAGATCCCGGATCAGCCCTTCCCGTTGCAGTTCGGCAAGCGCCTCGAATCGTGCGGCCACCGACTCCTCGGACCGGGCGACCCGCAGATTGACCAGGTCGAGAGTGTCCACTTCGAGCCGTCGCAGGTTCTCCTCCACCTGCCGCCGCAGTTCCGGGGCGGTGACCGCCTCACGCCAGCTGCCGTCCGTCTGCGGATCAGGCCCGACCTTGGTGGCGATGACCATTCCCTGCGGGTACGGATGCAGAGCCTCCCGAATCAGTTCGGTCGCGTACCGGACCGGACCGCTCTCCCCGTCCAGAATCCCACCCGGAGAACGGTAGAAAGCCGCCGTGTCGATGTGGTTGATCCCCAATTCGACAGCCCGGCGCAGCACCTGTAAGGCGCGCTCCCGCTCCCGGCGAACAGTGATCCGCATGGAACCGAATCCCATCCGGTTGACCACCCGGTCCCCGAGCCGCCAGGTCCCTGCCGCTTCCACCCCGTTAATCGACATCCGGCAAAGCTACGCAGTGACTGACAAAGTCACACTCCGCCACCCGCCCGATACCGAACCACCACAAACCTTGCTAGTTTCGGAGGAGCTTCAGGACACTGTCCCCAGCTCCGCAACCCACCGAACCGGCTGCCCGGCCACCCGCGCAACGGTTTCGAAGTCGCGGTCGTAGTGCAGGATCGTCATCCCGTTGAACTCAGCCGTCGCCGCCAGCAGAAGATCGACGACTCCCGCCGACTGATGCTTGCCATGCTGCGCGAGAAGGTTCTGCACTTCGGAAGCACGGGACCAAAGCGAATCCGGCATCAGCGCCCAGTTGTAGTGATCGTGGATCTTCGCCTGAGTTTCCTTCAGATGCTCCAAGGACCGGGAACTGAAGTAGATCTCCAATTCGGTCATCTGGCAGACGTACATCACGCCTTCCGTCAACCACGGCTACCAGGCTTTCCGCAGATCCGGCAAACGAGAGAGCCTCACCCAGGCACTGGTATCGACCAGGTACTGGACGGTCACCGGCGATACTTCCGCTTGTCCAGAAGATCGTCGAAGTCTCCCGCAGCACCCATCTCGCCGAGACGCTCAAGCGCCTCCAGCCGTCGGCGCTTGGCGACCACCTCCCGGAGCGCGGCGTTGACCGTCTCGTCGGCTGACGTCGTACCGAGGATCTCGGCCGCTTCCATCAGCGCCTGAGCATCGATGTTCAAAGACTCGTTGGCCACAGCGACTCCCATGGGCTCACTTCCTTTCGAGGGTAGCCTCTAGTCTCACATGCACTAGTCTCGCATGAACCTGCTTCGCATAGGGTAGTCCCGTGTATTGATCGACTCAAGTTCGGTACGCCCTGGGAGGATGGACGCATGCTTGTTGCTTTCTCCGTCACGCCCATCGGGGTCGGTGACTCCGTGGGGGACGCCGTCGCCGAGGCCGTCCGGGTCGTCCGGGCCTCCGGGCTGCCGAACCGGACCGACTCCATGTTCACCACGATCGAAGGCGACTGGGACGAGGTGATGGCAGTGGTCAAGCAGGCCGTCGACGCCGTCGCCGCTGTCGCGCCGCGGGTCAGTCTCTCCCTCAAGGCCGACATCCGGGCCGGTGTCACCGGCGCGATGACCGCCAAGGTGGAGTTCATCGAGCGGAAGCTGGCCGAGTGAGACGCCTCATCATGTGGGACATCGACTACACGCTGCTGCGGGGTGGCGGGGTCGCGGCCAAGGCGTGGAAGGCGGCGTTCACCGAGATCACCGGGGTGGCCTGGCGGGACACCCCGATCTTCGGCGGGCGCACCGACACCGACATCTGCACCGAGGTCTTCGCCACGCACGGGGTGACCGACTGCACCCACGAGCGGTTCTTCGCCCGCTATGTGGAACTGGTGCACGAGACCCGGCACGACTTCGCCGTCCAGGGCATGCTGATGCCCGGTGTCCGGGAGGTGCTGGCCCGGCTCGGCGACGATCCGGCCGTGGTGCAGACCCTGGTCACCGGCAACGTGCCGCAGGTGGCGGCGCTCAAGGTGGCGGCGTTCGGCCTGGACGGGTCGTTCGACGCCGAGGTGGGCGGTTACGGCACCGACGATCACGTGCGGGCCACCCTGGTGCGGCGGTGCCGGGAGCGGGCCGAGGCGAAGTACGGCGAACCGTTCCACCCGGTGGTGATCGGTGACACGGTGTACGACGTGACGGCGGCCCTGGCGAACGGGGCGGTCGCGGTGGCAGTGGCGACCGGCGCGACCCCGGCGGCGGAGCTGATCGCCGCCGGCGCGCACGTGGTCCTGCCGGACCTGACCGACCTGGAGGCCGCGGTCGCGGCTCTGACCGTCTGAGCCCGCCTGCCGAACCACACGACCCGCGTCGTCGTCGGCGCGGGTCGCGCCCGCTGGGTCCTACAGGCGCAGCTCGGGTGGGAAGCCGGTGAACCGCAGGCCGGGCGGCAGGTGGGACAGGTCGTTGAAGACGATCAGCCGGGTCCGGCCGTCCGGGAGGTAGCGGATCACGGTCAGTCCGGTGTTGGCCGGGATCAGGTCCCGCCACCGCTCGGCCGGCGCACCCAGCGCCTCCCGGACGAACCACGCCACCTGGAAGGCGTGCGTGACGACCAGGTCGTAGCGGTCCGCCGGGGCCGGGCCGGTGAAGCGGGCGATCATCGCGGCCGACGCGGCGGGCTCGTCGGTGGGCACCCGGTCGTCCAGTTCGCCGGCGGGCTCCACCGGCACACCGGGCAGGTGGGCGGCGACGAGCCGGGCCGTCTGGACGGCCCGGGGCAGCGGACTGTGGTGGACGGCCGTGAACGGCACCCCGGCGAGCCGCTCACCGAGCAGTTCGGCCTGCTGCTCCCCGGCAGGGCTCAACCCGTCATCAGCGGTGGCGAGAGCGTGCCGGGCGATCCAGAGGTGCCGGACACCTGTCACGTGGGGCTGACCGGGTTCGGCAGGGCACCCCCGAACCGGCGGTCGCGCTGGGCGTAGAGCTCACACGCATACCACAGGTGGCGGCGGTCGAAATCGGGCCAGAGGGTGTCCAGGTAGACCATCTCGGCGTACGCCGACTGCCACAGCAGGAAGTTGGACGTCCGCTGCTCACCGGACGGTCGCAGGAACATGTCCACCTCGGGGATCTCCGGGTGGTAGAGGTATTTCGCGATGGTCTTCTCGGTGACCTTGTCGGCCTTGAGCTTGCCGGCCGCCACGTCCCGGGCGATGGCCGCCGCCGCGTCGGCGATCTCCGCCTGGCCGCCGTAGTTGACGCAGAACTGCAGGGTGAGTGTCTTGTTGCCGCGGCTCATCTCCTCGGCGGTCTGCAGCTCGGAGATGACGCTCTTCCACAGCCGCCCGGCCCGGCCGGACCAGACCACCCGCACCCCGAGGTCGACGAGCTGGTCCCGGCGGCGGCGGATGACGTCCCGGTTGAAGCCCATCAGGAAGCGCACCTCCTCCGGCGAGCGCTTCCAGTTCTCGGTGGAGAACGCGTAGGCCGACAGGTAGGGGATGCCGAGCTCGATGGCTCCTTCGATGGTGTCGAAGAGGGAGAACTCGCCCTGCTCGTGACCCTTGGTGCGGGACAGGCCGCGCTCCTTGGCCCAGCGGCCGTTACCGTCCATGACGACGGCGATGTGCTTCGGCAGCGCGGCGGACGGCAGTTTGGGCGGCCGGGCACCGGAGACGTGCGGAGTGGGCGGACGCGGGCTCACGAGTTCAACTCCCGTCGATCGACTAGCGGAAGCGAGCGTAGTGCCCGCTCCATGTGCCATTGCAGGTGGGCGGCGACCAGTCCGCTGCACTCGCGGCGCACCGAGGGTGCGGACGCGTCGGCCAGGACCCAGTCGCCGGTGGTGAGGGCGGCCATCAGACCGAGGGTGTCCGGGCTGGGATGGGCGGCGCCGGGCGGGCGGCAGTCCGGGCACACCGACCCCCCGGCTGGTACGGAGAAAGCCCCGTGCCGCCCCGAGGTGCCACAGACGGCGCACTCGGTGATCGCCGGGGCCCAGCCCGCGAAGGCCATCGCGCGCAGCAGGTACGCGTCGAGCACCAGGGTCCCGGAGTGTTCCCCGGCGGCGAGGGCCCGGAGCGCCCCGAGGGTGAGCTGGAAGAGCCGCAGAGCGGGCTCCCGCTCGACCGGGGTGAGCCGCTCGGCGGTCTCGCAGATGGCACTGGCTGCCGTGTATCGCGGATAGTCGGTGATCAGGTGCTTGCCGTACAGCGAAACCGCCTCGACCTGGCTGACCGAGTGCAGTGAGCTGCCCAGCCCCTCGGGGGAACCGGCCAGCTGGAGGTCGATGTGCCCGAAGGGCTCGAGCCGGGCCCCGAACCGGGAGCCGGTGCGGCGCACCCCGCGGGCGACGGCGCGCAACCGGCCGTGCCGGCGGGTCAGCAGGGTGACGATCCGGTCGCTCTCGCCGAGTTTCTGGGCGCGCAGCACCACCGCGTCGTCGCGGTAGAGCTGGCGTCGATATCCGGCGGGCATACCGTCATTCTGCCCGGTGCCTACGACAAACCCTGACCCGGATCTCAGGGTCGTCTCCGGGACCGGTCCGGAGTCGCCTGGGGGACGCCCCGGAATAGCGTCGACCTCATGAGTCGAAGAGTTGCCCTGATCCTCGCCGCCGTCTCCGTGGGCGCCCTGGCCGGCTGCGACGGCGTGGTGGGTGCCCGGATGACCTTCGACGACGTCGAGAAGACCAAGATCACCGAGATCGTGCTGACCGGGCGGCACGGTGACGTGGTGGTCACCTCCGAGACCGGAGCGACCGAGACGAAGATCCGCCGGATCGTCCACGGCGGCACCTCCCCCGACACGTCGTACCAGGTGGCCGCCGGGGTGCTGACCCTGGACACCGACTGCGACCGGCAGTGCACCATGTCGTACGAGGTCACCGCCCCGCCCGGGGTGGCCGTGCGTGGCGAACTGACCTCCGGTGACGTGCAGTTGGCGGAGGTGGGCGCGGTCGACCTGAAACTGACGTCCGGCGACGTGATCGTGGAGCGGCCCACCGGCCCGGTCAAACTGCGCGCCACCTCGGGGGACCTGCAGGTGATCGGCGGCTCCTCGGTCGACATGGAGACCCGCTCCGGCAACCTCGACGTGGCGGAGGGCACCGGCCCGGTCACCGTCCGGCTCACCTCCGGGGACGTCTCCCTGGACCTGATCGAGCCGGCGTCGGTGACCGCGTCGACGACCAGCGGCGAGATCAACCTGATGGTGCCGCACGGCGACTACAAGGTCGCCGCCCGCAGCGCCAACGGCGAGACACACGTCCAGGACGTCAAGAACAACCCGAAGGCCACGAACGTCCTGGACCTGCGCACCAGCAACGGCGACATCTCGGTCACCGCGGGCTAGCGCCGGACGCCACGGCCGTCACGGGGGCGGCCATGGCAGCGGTCACCGCCCGGAACCGAGGACCAGCATCAGCAGCCCCGGAACCGGGACGGTCATGGCAGTGTCACCGCCCGGAACCCGGGGCGGAGGTAGCGGCGCCACCGGCCGGAACCGGGGAGACTGCGGCATCGGGACGGACGGTGGCGGCGCCGGCCGGGGCCGGGGAGACCGGCATCGGGAGCGGGCGGCCGGGCACCAGCACCGGGCGCCGGCCCGCCGCCAGGTCCTCCACCCAGCCGAAGAGTGCGGTCATCGCCGCGACGAGCGCGAAGACCACGACCAGCCGCCAGGTGATCCCGACCCAGCCGGTCAGTGGCAGCCCGTGCCGGGTGGCGAACCAGGCGACCGCCACCACCACCGGCACGTGCCACAGGTAGATGGTGAGAGCGCGCGCGTTGAGCACGGTCAGCAGCCGGTTCTCCGGCACCTGCGGCGGCCGGACCCAGCCGAGCACGATCAGGATGTAGGCGGCCGACCAGAATGCGTTGCCGAGCGGGATGTCGTTCAGATCGTACCCGCGCGGGCTGGGGTGGGTGACAGTCCACAGGACCGCGGGGACGGCGAGGGCAGCCGCGATGCCGAGCAGCTTCCGGCGGCCGATCCGCTGCAGGTGCCCGTCGTGGTGGGCGAAACCGAGCATCCAGGCCCCGCCGTACAGCGCCAGGCCGTGCACCACCGCGGGCACCGGGTAGCCGGACAGGGTGATGACCGTCAGCGCCAGATAGGGCACCACGATCGCCGGGATCGGGAACCGCCGGTAGAGCGGCAGCACGATCGGCGAGAGCAGCACCATCCACAGGAAGTCACGCAGGTACCAGGCGTGACCGAGGCCCTGGACCCACCAGCCGGACGCCACCGGCGTGTCGATCGGGAAACTCCACAGCAACAGTGCCGGGTTCCACGTCGACGTGCCGGTGGCCAGCATCGTGGTGACAGCGATCAGGGCGATCATCCACAGTGACGGCAGCAGGCGGCGGAGCCGTCGCTCCACCGCCCACACTCCGAACCGGTCCAGCGAAGCCGCCATCAGGGACCCGCCGAGGGCGAACATCACCGACATCGCCGGGAACACGACGGTGAAGGCGGCCCAGCCGGTGACGTGATAGGTCACCACCCGGACGGTCGCCACGGCACGCAGCAGGTCCAGGTACCGGTTTCGCATGGCCCAACGTGTTACCCGCGTGACACCAACCTGTGCAAACTATGGTGAAGAACACCATAGTCAGTGAATGTGCACGTTTCGATTCAGAAACCGAGCTTCCGGAGCTGCTTGGGATCCCGCTGCCACTCCTTGGCGACGCGAACGTGCAGGTCAAGGTAGATCCGGCGGCCGAGCAGCTGTTCGATCTCCGCGCGCGCCTTCGATCCGACGTCCTTGAGACGGGCGCCCTTGGCACCGATCACGATCGACTTCTGGCTGTCCCGCTCCACGTAGAGATCAGCGAAGATCTTGGTGAGCTTGCCTTCGACCAGCATCTCTTCGACGATCACCGCGATCGAGTGGGGCAGCTCGTCCCGAACCCCCTCCAGAGCCGCCTCCCGGATCAGCTCACCGATCAGCACCTGCTCGGGCTCATCGGTCAGCACGTCGTCCGGGTAGAGCTGCGGCGACTCCGGCAGATGCCGGACCAGCACGTCGACCAGGTTGTCCACCTGATGCCCGGAGACCGCACTCACCGGGATGATCTCGGCGAAGTCGTACAGCTCGGACACAGCCAGCAGCCGCTGCGCCAGGGTGGCCGGGTCGACCAGGTCCACCTTGGTCACCACCGCGACGACCTTGGCCTTCAGCTCGCTGATCTCCGACGAGATGAACCGGTCACCACGCCCGATCGGCTCGTCCGCCGGGAAGCAGACGCCGATCACGTCGACCTCGCTCCACACCTCCCGGACCAGGTCGTTCAGCCGCTCGCCGAGCAACGTGCGGGGCCGGTGCAGACCCGGGGTGTCGACCAGCACCAGCTGAGAGTCCGGCCGGTGCAGGATGCCCCGGATGACGTGCCGGGTGGTCTGCGGCTTGTTCGAGGTGATCGCGATCTTCTGACCGATGATGGCGTTGGTCAGGGTCGACTTGCCGGCGTTCGGCCGGCCGACGAAACAGGCGAAACCGGCGCGATAGACGTCGTCCTTCGGCGCTTCCTGCCGCGCGGCACGGTGCCGGTGCTTCTTGCGTTCAAAACCCTTGCCGCCGGTACGGGCCTCGCCGTCCGCTGCGGGCTCGGCTTTGTCGGAGCGGGGGTCCACGTAGGGAGCCTCCGCGGCTTTCGCGGCAGCAGCCTGCGCCCGGCCGGCACCGAACCTGGCCGCACCCCGCCTGACGTGCACGGGTTTGGCATCACCGGTCATGGTGACTTCGATCTTGGCCGGGCCGCCCTTGGCCGGACCCCCCTTTGTCGCACCGGCCCTGGCCGCACCGGCCCTGGCTGCACCGGTCCGGCCCGCATCACCGCGGCCAGCATCACCGCGGCCAGCATCACCACGGCCCGTATCGCTCCGGCCCGCGCTGCTCCGGCCGGCACCACCACGAGCCGAGCCGCTCTCGATGGAACCGGTCCGGGCCGAGCCGGCCGAGGCGGAACGGCTGCCGCCGGAGGCTCCCCGGCTACCGGTGGACCCCGCTCCGGACGTACCGCCGGATCGGGACGTGGAACCACCCGCGGACCCGCCGCGCTGACGCCCGCCCTGACCGGCGGCGTTCTGATCGGCCTCTTTCCGGGCCGCACGCCTCTCCTGGCGCCGGATCTCGTTGCGCTCACCAGCGGTGAGACGCCGCTCGCCGGCAGTGGGACGCCGGTCCTGGGACTCGCCGGCCATCAGTTCACCGTTCCGATCAGTGTGCCGGACGGGCCCGCCCGGTGGATGGGCGCCGCAGGCCCCAGGTCACGCACCGCGGCAAGACCGTCCTCCTCCAGCGCGGGCGCCTCGGTGACGACCGCGGCCGCCTCGATCCGGGTCGCTCCGGCGGACACGGCCTGCGCCACCGCCGCCTGCAGCGCGCTCAGCGCCAGGTGCGGCAGGGCGACGGTAGCGGCCGCGTAGGTACGCCCGTCCTGGTCCCGGACCGCCGCCCCCTCGGCCGCACCCACCCGGGTACGGGAGTGACGCGCGAGGGTCACCAGCTTGGTGTCCTCGGCGCTCAACTGTTCATCGGCAACGGTCTGGTCAGGCATCGGCGGGTTGTCTTTCCTCGTTCTCAGCGTTGTTCTCGTCACGTTCCCCGGACCGTTCGGCACGAACCCGGCGCACCAGCACCGAGTCGATCCGGTTCCGGCGCCCGGTGGTGCCCTCGGCGGTCAGGTGCAGGCCTTCGACCTCGGCGTGTGCCCCCGGGATCGGCACCCGGCCGAGGGTCTGCGCCAGCAGGCCACCGACGGTCTCGACCTCGTCGGCTGGCAGCTCGACACCGAACACGGTACCCAGGTCCTCGATCGGCAGCCGCGCGGTCACCCGCACCGCCCCGTCGTCCAGGTGCTCGATCGGCGGGCGCTCGACATCGTACTCGTCGGTGATCTCCCCGACGATCTCCTCGAGGATGTCCTCGATGGTGACCAGGCCGGCGGTCCCACCGTACTCGTCGACCACGATCACCAGGTGATTCCGGGCCGCCTGCATCTCGGACAGCAGATCGTCGACGGGTTTCGACTCCGGCACGAAGTTCGCCGGCCGCATCGCGTCGGCGACCTCCTGCGAGATGGCCGCCGGATCACCGTTCTGGGTGCGCCGGATCACGTCCTTCAGATAGAGCACCCCGAGCACGTCGTCGACACTCTCCCCGATCACCGGGATCCGCGAGAAGCCGGACCGCAGAAAGAGGAAGAGCGCCTGTTGCAGCGTCTTCGGAGCTTCGATCCACACCATTTCGGTACGCGGGACCATCACCTCGCGGGCGATCGTGTCCCCCAGCCCGAACACCGAGTGGATCATCTCGCGTTCGGTGTGCTCGACCACACCGCGCTGCTCGGCCAGGTCGACCAGCTCCCGCAGCTCCACCTGACTCCCGAACGGGCCCTCCGGGAACCCCTTGCCCGGGGTCACCGCGTTACCGATCAGGATCAGCAGCTTGGCGAGCGGGTTCAGCACCTTGCCCAGCCAGCGCACCAGCGGGGCGGTCGCCCGGCCCACCGCGTACGCGTGCTGCCGGCCCAGCGTCCGCGGAGCCACCCCGACCACCACGAAGCTGACGATCGTCATCGCGCCCGCCGACACGAGAGCGGCCTGCCAGCCGACACCCCAGGTGTCCACCGCGACCAGCGCCACCAGCGTCGTCGCGGTCAGCTCGCAGAGCAGCCGCAACAACAGCAGCAGGTTGACGTAGCGGACGACGTCGGAGGCCACGGCGGCGAGCGCGCCGGCGCCCCGCCGCCCCTCCCGGTCCAGTTCAGTGGCACGGGCATGGGAGACGGTCGCCAGCGCGGCGTCCGTCATCGAGGCCAGGCCGGCGAGGAGCACCAGCGCGACCGCGATAATGATCAGTTGAAGATCCGGTAGGCCGGCCGAGGCGGGGTCCATGATCAGCCGGTTTTTCGCCCGGCCCGCCAGCTCTGCAGCAACTTGTTCTGCAGAGCGAACATCTCCCGCTCCTCCTCCGGCTCGGCATGGTCGTAGCCGAGCAGGTGCAGGGCGCCGTGCACGGTGAGCAGGTGCAACTCGTCGGCAGCGGTGTGCCCGGCCACGGTGGCCTGTTTGGCGGCCACCTCCGGGGAGAGCACGATGTCGCCGAGCAGTGCCGGCTCACCCGTCCCGGACTCGCCCGGACCGTGGTCGACACTCCCCTCGTCCATCGGGAAGGCGAGCACGTCGGTGGGGCCGTCGCTGCCCATCCACCGATGGTTCAGCTCGGCCATGTAGTCGATGTCGACGAGCAGGATCGACAGCTCCGCGAGCGGGTTGACCCCCATCTCGTCCAGGGCATGCCGGGCAACCGCGAGGATCGCGTCGGTGTCGACCTCGACTCCCGACTCGTTGGCGATCTCGATGGACATAGTGGTGCGATTACCCCTTGCGACTCAGCGCCGGCGACTCGGCGCCCGGCCACCGCTGGCGGCCCGGCCCGGCACGGCATGGACGGATTGTGCTGCTGCCTGTTCCTGCTCGGCGTCGAACCGGGCGTAGGCGTCGACGATCTCGGCGACCAGCCGGTGCCGCACCACGTCGGAGCTGGTCAGCTCCGAGAAGTGCACGTCCTCGACGTCCCGCAGGATCTCCCGGACGATCTTGAGGCCACTGGTCGTCCCGCCGGGCAGGTCGACCTGGGTCACGTCACCGGTCACCACGATCGTCGCCCCGAACCCGAGCCGGGTCAGGAACATCTTCATCTGCTCGGGCGTGGTGTTCTGCGCCTCGTCCAGAATGATGAACGCGTCGTTGAGCGTCCGCCCACGCATGTAGGCCAGCGGGGCGACCTCGATCGTGCCCGCGGCCATCAGGCGCGGGATGGTCTCCGGGTCGAGCATGTCGTGCAGTGCGTCGTAGAGCGGCCGCAGGTACGGGTCGATCTTCTCGGTCAGGCTGCCCGGCAGGAAACCGAGCCGCTCGCCCGCCTCGACCGCCGGCCGGGTCAGGATGATCCGGCTGACCTGCTTGGCCTGCAGCGCCTGCACCGCCTTGGCCATCGCCAGATACGTCTTACCGGTACCGGCGGGGCCGATGCCGAAGACGATGGTGTTCTGGTCGATGGCGTCGACGTACCGCTTCTGCCCCAGCGTCTTGGGCCGGATGGTGCGGCCGCGACGGGACAGGATGTTGAGGGTGAGGACTTCGGCCGGGCGCTCGGAGGTGTTCTCCTCGAGCATCCGGAGGGTCCGTTGGACGGCGTCGACGGTGAGCGTCTCGCCCTTCTCGATCAGCTCGATGAGCTCGGAGAAGAGGCGCTCGGCGGTGGCGTTCTCCGCCGGGTCGCCGGTGATGGTGATCTCATTGCCGCGGACGTGGACATCGCTGTCGAGGTTGCGCTCGATGAGCCGGAGGATCTCGTCCTTGGCGCCGAGCAGGTTCACCATGATCTTCGGGTCGTTCACCGAGATCTTGGTCTGCGCCCGCACCGGGCTGGTCGAGCCAGTGCTGGATTCGTTCGGCAAACCGGTCATAGGGTGGCCCGGCGGGCCTCCGCCACCTGCTCTCTACTTCTGCGCCGCCGTTGCGGGCGGCTCGCTCGAGGATCGTGCCATCCTATCCGCTCGACCGCCCCGGCGCCGATGCCATTATCTCCGGGCCCGGTGTGGCGGGCACCTGCGGGATCCGGCACACCGGGCCGGGGCACCTATTCGGGGCCGTCGGACGCCCAGCCGCCGTCGAAACCCTCCTGGCGGCGGGTGAAGCGGTAGGTGGCCCAGTGCATCCGGGTGACGGTGCCGCCGGCGTCCCGGGTGAGGCGCAGCAGTTCGCCGGCTTCCCGGCCGGAGACGGTGCGGAGCAGGTCGGGTTCGCCGGGGACCGGTTGGAAGATCGCCGGTGGGCGCCCGGCCGGAGCGTCCGAGAGCCGGGCCTGGAGCCGGCCGTCGTGCCAGCTGAAGACGAACTCGCTGCCCTCGCTCCACCAGCGGCCGAGGATCGACCGGTAGGTGGCCGGTGCGGGCGGGGCGGGCCGCCACGGGGTGATGTCGGCGGGGTCCAGGTCGACGGCGAGCCGGAGGATCTCGTGGGTCAGGTCGAAGACCTCGGCGGCGGTTCCGGAGGAGCCGAGGACCGCGCAGCCGAGGGCGCCGGGGTTGCCGTCGCCGCCGCGCCGGCCGTAGACGCCGGCCAGGAAGCCGGGCATCGCCCCGTCGTGGCCGACGTGCAGGACCCGCCGGCCGTCGGGGACGAGGAGCAGGCCGAGACCGAACCCGGCGGCCCACAGGGTCTCGTCGGTGGTGGTGAGTGGCCAGCGCATCTCGTCGACACTGGCGGCGGCGAGGATCCGGCCGTCCGGGTCGACGATCTCCGGGCTCGCCAGGAAGGCGGCCCAGCGGGCCATGTCGCCGGCGCTGCTCCACAGCTGGGCGGCGGGGCCGACCCCGGCGAAGTCGACAGGCGGCTCCGGGCGGGCCGCGTCGGAATAGGCGTCGACCAGGTAGCCGGTGACCGCCTCGGGTGGGGTCTGGACGGTGGTCCGGGTCAGGCCGAGCGGGTCGAGGATCCGGTCGGTGAGCACCTCCGCCCAGGTGCCGCCGCGCAGCCGGGCGACAAGGTGACCGAGAACGGCGAGGGCCAGGTTGGAGTAGTGGTAGCGGCGGGCGTTGGGCAGGACCCGTTCGGCCCGGTCGAGTTCGGCGAGCAGTTGCGGGGTGTCCGGGGTGATCAGGGTGTCCCAGACGTCGCCGTGTGGTTCACGCTGGAGGCCGGCGGTGTGCGAGAGGAGCCGGCGGATGGTGGCGTCGCCGTGGGCGGGCACGTCGAGGTGGTCCGCGATCGGCTGGTCGAGGTCGAGGAGCCCGTCGTCGCGGGCCTGCATGACGAGGATCGCGGTGAGGGTCTTGGTGACCGAGCCGATCCGGAATCGGCTGTTGACGCCGAGCGGGTGGGCGGGGTTACCGGAGTCGCCGACGGTGAGGATCCAGGGTTCCCGGTCTGCGCGGTGCAGGGCCACGGCGAGGGCCGGGATCCGGCCGTCGGCCTGGGCCCGGCGGGCGGCGCGTTCGAAACGTGGGCCGGGTGTGCTCACGGGCAGGTGCTTTCCACCCCATGGATCTTATGGTCCGGGGTGGGCGAAGATGGTCGCCGGATCCTCAGACACGATGGTGGGAGCGCTCTCTTGACCGATCTCGACGTTCTCCTCGGGCAACTCAGCCTGGAAGAGAAGGTGTCCCTGCTCACCGGACAGGACTTCTGGTCGCTGCCGGCGATTCCCCGGATCGGGTTGAGTTCGCTGGTCATGTCGGACGGCCCGGTCGGTGTCCGGGGCACCGGTCACACCCCTGACGATCCGTCGATCGCGCTGCCCAGCCCGACCGCACTGGCCGCCACCTGGGATGTGGCGCTGGCCCGCCGGGCCGGCCGGCTGCTCGGTCAGGAGTCCCGCCGCAAGGGGGTGCACCTGCTGCTCGGGCCGACGGTGAACCTGCACCGCACCCCGCTCGGCGGCCGGCACTTCGAGTGCTACTCGGAGGACCCGCTGCTGACCGGGGAGATCGCCACCGGTTTTGTGCGTGGTGTGCAGGAGCACAACGTCGGCACCACGGTGAAGCACCTGGTCGGGAACGATTTCGAGACCGAGCGGATGACGGTGGACGTGCAGATCCCGGAGCGGGCGCTGCGGGAGATGTATCTCGCACCGTTCGAACGGGTGGCGGCGGCCGGCGGGTGGGGGGTGATGAGCTCCTACAACGGGGTCAACGGGGCGTCGATGGCGGCGAACGGCCGGATCCAGGACGAGATCCTGAAACAGGAGTGGGGTTTCGACGGGGTCGTGGTGTCGGACTGGCGGGCCGCCCGGGACACGGTGGCGTCGGCGCTCGGCGGGCTGGACGTGGCCATGCCGGCGATGGACAACCCGTGGGGGCCGGCACTGGTCGAGGCGGTCCGGTCGGGTGCGGTGCCGGAAGCGGTGATCGACGACAAGGTGCGCCGGGTGCTGCTGCTGGCCGCCCGTACCGGCGCCCTGGACGGTTTCGACCTGGCCGAGGTTCCGTTGGACGAGGCCGGTGACGACGTCGCGCGGGATGTGGCGACCGGGTCGTTCGTGCTGGCCCGCAACGTGGACGGGGTGCTGCCGCTGGAGGCCGGTGAGCTGACCCGGGTGGCGGTGATCGGGGCGCTGGCCACCGACGCGCGGGTGCTCGGTGGCGGCAGTGCCCAGGTGACCCCGCCGCACGTGATCTCGCCGCTGGACGGGCTGCGGGCCGATCTGCCCGGGGTGGACGTCGCGTACGCGGTCGGCGCCGATCCGCGGCCGTTCCTGCCGCCGGCGCAGGGGGCGGACTGGGCGCCGTTCCGGTTCGCGGTCTCGTCGGCCGGTGGAGTGGATCACGAGTTCCCGGCGGAGCGGTCGTCGGTCCGCTGGATCGGCGACCCGCCCGGCGGTCTCGACGTGGCCGGGATCACCACCCTGGAGTTGTTCACCGAACTCACTCCGGCCGAGGACGGCGAGCACGTGCTGGCGATCTCCGGGTTCGGGGCGTTCGAGCTGGTCGTCGGCGCGGACACGCTGTACTCGGGCACGCTGCACCCGCCCGGCACCGGCCGGGCCGACCTGCTGCTGCACCCACGCGAGGTGCGGTTCCCGGTGACGCTCGAGGCCGGGGTTCCGGTGCCGGTGGTGCTCCGGCAGTCGTTCGAGCCGGGAGCCGCACATTCGGCCTCCACCACGCTCGGTCACCGGCCGCCCGGCCCGGACGAGGAGGGCCTGATCGCCGAGGCGGTCGCGCTGGCGGCGAACTCGGACGTGGCGGTGATCGTCGTCGGCACCACCGAACAGGTCGAGTCGGAGGGTTTCGACCGGACGTCGCTGGCGTTGCCGGGCCGGCAGGACGAGCTGGTGAGCCGGGTCGCGGCCGCCAATCCTCGGACGATCGTGGTGGTCAACGCCGGTTCACCGGTGCTGCTGCCATGGGCTGAGGAGGTGGCGGCGGTGCTGCTCACCTGGTTCCCCGGGCAGGAGGCCGGTGCCGCCCTGGCCGACGTGCTGCTCGGGGTGGCCGAACCCGGCGGGCGACTGCCGACCACCTGGCCGCGGGCCGAGAAGGACTGCCCCGTACTCGGAGTGCAGCCGGTCGACGGCACTCTCGGTTACCACGAGGGGATCTTCATCGGTTACCGCGGGTGGTTGCGGTCGGCGGTCGAGCCGCTGTTCGCGTTCGGTTCCGGTCAGGGCTACACCGATTGGTCGTACGACCACCTCGCCTGCTCCGGATCCGAGGCGAAGGTGACGGTCACCAACACCGGCTGGCGCGCCGGCCGTGAGGTGGTGCAGATCTACCTGACCCCGGGCGCCGACACGTACACCCCGGACCGTGCGGACACCGAGTCGCCGGTGGAGCGGCCGGAACGCTGGCTGGCCGGGTTCGGCACGGTGGACGCGGTGCCGGGCGAGTCGGTCACCGTGACGATCCCGATCCCGGAACGTGCCTTCCAGGTGTGGGCGGACGGCTGGCAGACGGTGCACGGCGCGTACACGGTGATCGCCGCGCACGCCCTGGACGACCCGCGGCGGTCCACCGAGATCCGGGTGTAACTCCTATATTCGCGGACATGACTTCACGTGTGCGCGGGCAGGTCTTCGGTGAACTGGCCGAGGAATACCATCGGGTCCGCCCCGGATACCCGGCCGAACTGGTGACCGACCTGCTCGCGCTGGCAGGTCCGGGGCCGGTCCTGGAGGTGGGGGCCGGCACCGGCAAGGCGACCGCCGCGTTCGCCGCGCACGGTGCCGACCTGACCTGCCTGGAACCGGACAACCGGATGGCGGCGGTGCTGCGCCGGACCGTCCCGGGAGTCCCGATCGTCGAGACCACCTTCGAGGACTGGACCCCGGACCGGGCCTACGGCCTGCTGATCAGCGCCCAGGCCTGGCACTGGGTGGACCCGGCGCGCCGCACCCGGCTGGCCTTCCACGCACTGGCGTCCGGCGGGGTGTTCGCCCCGTTCTGGAACGTCTTCCTGCTCGCCGACGAGGCGCTACACACCGAACTGGCCGCGGTGGACGCCCGGCACGGGCTGACCGACGACGGGCACAGCCCGCACTCGCTGCTGCTCGGCGGCGACCTCGCCGAGCCCCGGGCGTTCGCGGTGGAGTGGCCGGACATGGCCGACGTCCTGGAAGTCTTCACCGAGGCGCGGACCCTGCGGTACCGGTCGGAACGCTCCTACACCTCCGCCGGTTACCGGAAGCACCTGCAGTCGATCTCGCTCTACCGGATGCTCGACGAGGACGCCCGCACAGCCGTGATCGACGACACGGTCGCGGTGATCGACGCCCATGGCGGCACGATCGAACTCACCGTCTTCACCGACGTCGCCGTCGCCCGGCGCCCCGCCTCACCAACGATCTAGATCGAAATCACCGTCTTCACCCGACATCACGGTCGCCGGGCGCCCGGCCTGGATCGAACTCGCCGTCGCGGCCTGGCCTCACCAGCGGTTCAGGCGGGCGGAGAGCACCGACAGGGCGGCGACTCCGGCGGTCGAGGTGCGCAGCACCGCGCTCCCCAGCTTCACCGGGGTCGCCCCGGCCGCCCGGAAGACGTCCAACTCGGCGTCGCTGATCCCGCCCTCGGGGCCGACCACCAGCACGACCTCGCCGGACTCCGGCAGGGCCGCCGCGGTGAGCCGCTCGGTGGCCTCCTCGTGCAGGACGAAAGCCGCCGCGGCCTCGGTGAGCCGGGCCGCGACCTGTTTCGTGGAGCAGTCCGGGTCGCCGGAGACCACCGGCAGCCAGGAGCGGCGGGCCTGCTTGGCGGCCTCCCGGGCGGTCGACGCCCACTTGTCGCGGGCCTTGAAGCCGCGGTCGCCGCGCCACTGGGCCACCGAGCGGGACGCCGCCCACGGCACGATCTCGTCCACGCCGACCTCGGTCATCGCCTGCACGGCCAGTTCACCCCGGTCGCCCTTGGCGATGCCCTGCACGACGACCAACCGCGGATCCGGTGCCGGTGCCGTGTGGGTGCTCAGCACCGACACGTCGACGCTGCCCTTGCCGACGGCGATCACCTCGCCCCGAGCGGTGCCACCCCGCCCATCGGCGAGAACCAGCGACTCACCGATACGCAGCCGCTGCACGGTTGCAGCATGATGGCCTTCAGGCCCATCCAGCGTGTACGACAGCCCAGTAGGCAGCTCAGAAACCAGAAACAACGGCGCGGACATCCCCGAACGCTACCGCCACCACTCCCCCACCCGCCGACCCCTTCCGCCCCGCCTACCGCTCCCCCGCCCACCAAACCCTCCGCGACCTTGGCGGCCCACCCACCCGCACCCCACACCCCTCCCGCGACCTTGGCGGCCCACCCACCGCACCCCACACACCTCCCGCGACCTTGGCGGCCCACCCACCGCACCCCACACACCTC
>DATMVU010000942.1:0-2970 GCA_035562875.1 Actinoplanes sp.
CACGGGTAGATCCGTCACACCGACCAGCCGTACCAGGCCGGCCCCCGCCGCCTGGGCGTCGTCGACGAGCCCGAGGGCGGTGTTGATCGGCGTGAACAGGCTGTGGAAGTAGAGCGCCGCCACGGTGGCGGCGCCGATGGACACCGACCCGGTGCGCACCAGCAGGAAGCCCACCACCAGTACGGCGGCGAGCCCGGTGAACTCGGCCAGGTTGAGCCGGCCGTAGAACCGGGTCAGCACCCGGATGCCGCGCATCGTCCACGAGACGGCGTCGAGCGACCGGACCCGGACCAGGTCCCGGTGCTCGTCCTGCAGCCGCAACGCCCGTACGGTGCCGGCGCTGCTGACCGTCTCCTGCAACTGCTGCTGCAGCGCGCCGACCGAGATCCGTTGCCGGGCGTAGAGCGGCAGTGCCCGGCCGGAGTACCAGCGGACCGTGTGGATCTGGATCGGCGTGGCCAGCAGTGCGGCGACCAGGAAGCGCCAGTCCAGGACGGCCAGCCCGACCGCGGTCAGCACGATGGTGAGCATCGAGCGGATCAACTCGGGCAGGGCGCTGCGGACGGCGGTGGCGATCACCGTCACGTCGCCTGTGACCCGGGAGGTCAGATCACCGGTGCCGGCCTCCTCGACCTGCTCCAGCGGTAGGCCGAGCGCCCGGTCGATGAACTGCTCGCGCAGCTCGGCCAGCATGCCCTCACCGAGCCGGGCGATCAGGGTCAGGCCCCACCCCGTGGCGACCGCCTGACCGGCGGCGACCAGCACCAGCGCCACGACCGGGGCGTTGAGGGAGTCGGCGGGCCGGCCGTCGGCGACCAGGTCGACGATGTGGCCGAGCAGCCGGATCGTCACCAGCCCGATCGCCGAGCCGAAGGTCAGGACGGCGCCGGCCAGGACCACCAGCCGCCATCGGGGCCGCAGCAGCCGGCGTACCGCGGCCCAGGTCTGCGCGGCGCCGGCGACCGGCAGCAGGGTTCGGCCCCGGCTCGTCATGACAGCACGACCGACCGGTACCGGTCGTCGCTGAGCAGGTCGGCATGGGTGCCACTCGCCCGGATCCCACCGCCGGCGAGGAACAGCACCCGGTCGGCTACCGAGAGCAGGCTGGGGCTGGTCGTCACGAGCACAGTCGTCCGGCCCCGGCGCAGGTCACGGAGGCCGGCTGCGATCCGTTGCTCGGTGACGGCGTCCACCGCTGTGGTGGGGTCGTGCAGGACGAGTACGGGCGTGTCCGCGGCCAGTGCGCGGGCCAGTGCCACCCGCTGGCGCTGGCCGCCGGACAGGGAACTGCCACGCTCGGCGATCGCACCGTCGAGCCGGCCGGGCAGGGTGTCCGCGACCTCGTCCACCGTGGACGCGGTCAGGGCGGCCTCGACCGCTTCGGCACGGGCCCGGCCCAGCGCCACGTTGTCGAGCAGTGTCCCCTCGAACAGATCGGCGTCGTGCTCAGCGACCAGCACCGCGGCCCGCACGGCGAGCGGGTCGAGAGTGTGCAGGGCGAGGCCGTCCAGCTCGATCGTGCCGGACTCGGGATCCCGGGAACGGCCGAACAGCTCCGTGAGCGTGCCGGCGGCCCCCTGATCGGCGGTCACGATGCCGACGATCTCGCCCGGTGCGATGTCCAGGTCGAGATCCGACAGCCCGCCACCGCTGACGTCGGCGAAGCGCACGTGCCCGCGAACCGGGCCGTCCGGTTCGGCGTCGCCGCCGGGGGTGCGGGGCTCGGCCGACAGCACCGCGGCGATCCGGTCGGCGGAGGCCCGGGCCTGCGCGAGTTCGCCGTTCGCCCAGGCGACCAGGGCGAGCGGGCCGAGCAGGAACTGGGCCAGGCCGACCGCGGCGACCAACTCGCCGACGGTGATCTGCTGATTCGCGGCGAGCCGGCCGCCGACCAGGGCCACGATCGCGAGGAAGACACCGGTCAGACCCAGCAGAGTGCTGTCGTGCCAGCTCTTCGCGGTGGCCGCGCGCTGGGTGGCGGCGAGCGAATCCCGGCTGATCCGGTGGTAACGCCGGGCGGCGGACCGTTCGGCGCCGATGCCCTTGAGCACGCGGAGCCCGGCCACCAGGTCGGCTGCCACCCCGGCCGCGCGGGCCGCGTGCTCCTGCTCGTTCTCGCTGCGCCGTTGCAGGGGCCGGCCGAGCCGGTGCGCGGCCAGCAGCAGCATCGGCGCGCCGATCAGCACGAGCAGACCCAGCAGCAGGGACATCCGCAGCAGGGCGACGGCACCGATCACGACCCCGCAGCAGGCGGCGAAGCCCAGCGGCATGGCCAGGTTGACCGCGCCGACCCGCTGGGCGTCACCGGTGGCCACGTTCACCAGGGCGCCGGGGAGCCGGCCGTTCCCGGCTGAGCCTCGGGGGTGCAGGACGCGTGTCGTCAGTTCCAGGCGCATGGCATGGGCGGCCTTCTCGACCGCGTACTCGCCGGTGCGTGTGCCGTGCTGGAAGCTGGCCGAGAGGATCACGAAGGCCGCTCCCAGCACGGCGATCCACAGGATCAGGTCGCCGACGGTTCCGCTGCTGATCGTCTGGTCGATGATGACGCCGATGAGGATCGGGACCAGCGCCTCGCCGCCCTGATGGGCCGCGCTGAGCACCGCGCTGAGACCGACGCGGCGGGCCTCGCCGCGGACGGCCCGGCGCAGCAACGCCCGGCCCGGCTGTCGTCCCTCACGCACACGTCCTCCCACTGATCTCGGCATCGACGTGTGCCGCTGTCTTGACCGTGGGTTAGGTTACCCTAATTCGTCCTCCCGGGTCCGAACCCCGGTCGGCCTGCACAATCGGCGACACGCCATCGCCGGTCGAGCGGACCACCCGCCGGGCGGTGCGGCGCTTGTCGGCTTCCTTCCTCAGTACGGCGGGTAGGCCGCTGACACGGTTCGTCCCCCAGAGTTCGGCAGCAGAGATCGAGAAACACGTCCCGGGGAGAGTTCAAAGCCATGACCACCGATCCGCTGGCGGCCT
>DATMVU010000943.1:0-8452 GCA_035562875.1 Actinoplanes sp.
GCACCGGCGGCACCTGGGCCTGCCGGGCGCGCCGCCGGAACGCGTCGACCATCCGGTTGGCGGCGATCGTCCACAGCCAGCCGATGGCGCTGCCCTGGGCGGCGGTCCCGGCGAAGCTGCCGGCCGCCCGCCACACCGACAGGTAGGTCTCCTGCAGGACGTCGGCGACGACGTCGGCGTCCGAACACCGGCGGCGCAGCCGGACGGCGAGCATCGGCGACGTGCGCCGGTACAGCTCGTCGAAGGCGCGCCGGTCTCCGGCGGCGGTGCGGCGGACGAGCTCCTCCTCGTCGACCGCGTCCAGGCTCTCTCTCACACCCGGATAGACGACCACTCCACGGCGTACGGATTCCTCGCTGCTGTGAGCCGGGTCACAAAGATGTCAGTCACGTTCGGTGATGAGATGGATCAGAGGACGGCGCGGAACTCCGGCCAGTGGCCCCAGGAGCGCTCGACCTCTTCGATCACGTTCTGCATGCGGGCGGCGACCTCGCGCGGGACCGGGGTGCCGTCGTCCCACCGCGGCGCGCTCGGCAGGTAGTAGAGGCCGCCGCGCACTCCCGGCTCCACGCCGAGGGTCAGGACATGGCCGTCCACCTCGAACTGTGTGGCGAACCGCTTGCTGCGCACGATGGCGCCGGTGTGGTGGCGGGCTTCCCGGGGCTGGATCTGCTGGACCGTCATGACTGTCTCCTTGCCGAACGAAACATGACCGAAACGCGATCGACATGTAAAGATGCCTGATCGTGCCGTGAGCCTCGTAACAGTGTGTACGCGTCGGCGGGTTCGGACGTTCAGTACTTCGGAGGAATTTCCTGGCCGTTTTCCGGCACTATCGGTTACCGAGAGCCACCTCCGGTGACGGACCGCTCAAGCCCGGATGCCGGCCCCGTCGGTGGTGAGGGGCCGCAGAGATCGCCCGGACCGGACGGGACCCTCCCCACTCGTACCGGAAAGGGTCTTAGAAGGAGAGATGGCCGTTGGCGGACCGCGCCGCGGCAGCGAAGGACGGCATCTCGACGACCTCGACACCGGCGGCGATCAGCAGGGCGACGCCCTCGCAGGTGACGAAGAGATCCGGTTCGCGCCAGGCGATGACGGCCCGCGGGATGCCGGCCGCGATGATCAGGCCGGTGCAGGTGGAGTGCGGGCGGCTCGCGCGTTTCGAGCAGGGTTCCAGGGTGCTGTAAACGGTCGCGGTGCGCAGGCCGGGGTGCCCGGCGGCTCGTTGCAGGGCCGACTCCTCGGCGTGCACGTGCGGATCGGTGTCCCGGGACCAGCCGGCGGCCAGCTCGGTCCCGGCGGCACCGACGATCACCGCGCCGACCGAGAACGCCGACTCCGACGGCGGGCACCGGTGCGCCAGCTCGACCGCCCGGGTCATCCACAGCTGATCGTCCATCGTGCGCCACCCTATCGGAGCGGGCGGGCCAGCTCCCGCATCGAACGCAGGTAGGCGCTCGTCGCCCACTCCTGGGCCACCGACGTGAGCGGGCCGCCGAGCCGGGCCAGCACGGTCGCCGGGCGGGAGAACGCGGTGATCCGGAACCGGACCGTCCCGCTCGCGGTGAGATGCAGGACGAACGCCTCCTCACCGGACTCCGGGTGCCCGGGCAGTGTGCCGTAGGCGAACCCGCGCTGATCCGGCTGGTCCACCCGGTAGACCACCCGGCACGGCGCGTTCAGCGCGAACCGGCCGAGTCCGATCCGGATCACCACCGGCACGCCCGGGACGGCCGGCCGGTCCGCGATCACGCCGAACCCGGCGCCCCGGTGCATCCGCCAGCCGAACAATGCGGTGGCCGCCCGGTCGAATGTCTCCGGGCCCTCGCCGATCGGTACGTCCCGGCGCACGTGCCGATATCCGGACGGCAGCAGAGCCTCCCGGGTGGCTCCTGTCTCGGGATACGTGAACGGGGCGTTGAGCAGCATCGACTTCACCTTAGGCGAGATCGTCGATGACGTCCGGACATTGATCGACTTCATATGGTCATTGCGGTGCCGGCAGTCGCCTAGAAGAATGACGGACACGGTGAACCGGAGTGAGATCGAGAGGGTTATGACAGTCGGTGGGCTGGTCTGATCTGACGCAAGGGGCACGGGGATGGAACCGCTCGGCAGGGAATACCTGTTGCACGAGGAGATCGGCCGCGGCGCGATGGCTGTGGTCCGGCGGGCGACCAGCCGGCACGGCGGCCCGCCGCTGGCCGCGAAACTGCTGCGCCCCGAACTGGCCGGTGACCGCCGGGTCCGCGAACTGTTCCTCCGCGAGGAGGCCGCGTTGCGCGCCCTCGACCACCCGGCCGTCGTCCGGCTCCGCGACCTGATCGTCGAAGGCGGCACCCTGGCCCTGGTGATGGAGTTCGTCGACGGGCCCAACCTGCGGCGTTACCTGGGCATGCGCGGCGGCCGGCTGACCCCCGGCGAGGTCGTCACGATCGCCGCGCAGACCGCTGCCGCCCTGGCCGCCGCCCACGAGCGCGGCATCGTCCACCTCGACCTCAAACCGGAGAACATCCTGGTCCGGTACGGGTCCACCCCGCCGGACATCCGGGTCTCCGACTTCGGGGTGGCGGTTCTGCTCAACGACACCGATCACGTCCCGGCCGGCGGCACCCCCGGCTACACCGCGCCGGAGATCTTCGCCGGCGGCCCGCCCACCCCGGCCGCCGACGTGTGGTCGCTCGGGGTGCTGCTGATGGAGATGACCACCGGGCAGCCCACCGGCGATCCGGCGGCACTGCCCGGGCCGCTCGCGCCGGTCGCCCGCGACTGCCTCGCCGACGACCCGCGGCGCCGCCCGCCGGCCCGCCGGATCGCCGCCTACCTCGAACAGTTCGCCGCGGCTGTCCGGCCGTCCAGCGCACCGCCGCTGGCCATGGACCCGGCCGCACCCGCGGGGGACGGGGAACCGGCGACCCTGGCACTCGGCTTCCCTCCGCCGCGACTGCCGGAGCCGGCATTCCCGCCGCCCGCCCCGCCGCAGCCGCCCCGCTTCGAACGGCCCGCCCGGCCCCGGGCCGCGTTCGTGACACCACCCGGCGACAACCGGCGGGACACCCTGGGCAGCTGGGCCGGGCAACTACCGGAGACCAGCCCGCAGCCGGCCCGCAACCGCGGCCGGGCCCGATGGCGCCGCGGCCCGCTGATCACCCTCGGCATGGCGGCCCTGGCCGCGGCAGTCGTCGCCGGGCTCAACGTGACGGCGATCGCCGGTGAGCGCACCGGCAACCTGGTCACCCAGGTGAGCATGCCGGCGCCGGTGGCGCCGGTGGAGGCGACCGGGCCGGCCGGTTCGCAGGCGCCGGCCACCCTGCCGCCGACCAGCGAGGTCGCCCTGCCGCCACTGAACACCCCGAGCGCCGAACGGCTGCGGGTCACCATGGCCGGGAAGGTCGACGGGGATGCCGGAACCCTGGCGATCTCGATCCGGGACGGGCAGGCGGTGGCGTACGTCTGCGACGGCGACCGCCTGGAGGCCTGGCTCAAGGGCACCGCCAAGAACGGCCTGCTGAACCTGACCGGTAAGAACAACGCCCGGATCACCGGCCTGTTCGACGCCAACCGGGCCGCCGGCGAGATCACCGTCGAGGGGAGGAGGAACCGCTTCGAGATCGGTGTGGTCCGGAAACCGTCCGGCCTGTACCGGCTGGCCAGCCGGGTCGGCAAGGCCAAGGTGGACGGGTCGTGGATCGTGCTGCCCGACGGCCGTCAGGTGGGTGTCCTGCTCCGCGACGACCAGCCCGGCCCGGCCCCGGTCCTGGACCTGGCCAACCGCGCCACCACCGTCGACGGCCAGGTGCTGACCGGCGCGACCACCATCGACGTGGACACCGGGGAGGGATTCTGAGGTGGAGTCCGCGACGCTGATCCGGCCCCGGGTCTGGCTGCCGGTGGTCGCCGGAGCCGGCGTCGCTGTCGTCCTCGGCGTCTACGGCCGCCTGCACGAACCGATGGTCACCGCCGACGTGGCCGGCTTCCTGCGGCTGCAGACCCTGAAGGTGTGGCTGGCCACCGCCGTCGCGGCCCTGCTGCTGGTCCAGTTGCTGACCGCTCTCGGCGTCTACGGGGTACTGCCCGGTGGTGCGTGGGTGTCCGCCGTGCACCGCTGGACCGGCCGGCTCGCCCTGCTGCTGTCGGTGCCGGTCGCGGTGCACTGCCTCTACACGTTCGGGCTGCGGGCGGACACCCCGCGGGTGCTCGCCCACTCCCTGTTCGGCTGCCTGCTGTACGGCGTCTTCGTCACCAAGATGCTGCTGCTCAGCCGTCCCGGCCCGGGTCGCGGCTGGGGCGTCCCGCTGGCCGGAGGGCTGGTCCTGACCGCGGCGGCCGGGCTGTGGGCCACCTCGGCGCTGTGGTTCTTCACCACCATCGGCACGTCCTGGTGACCCCAGTTCACCGATGCCGGGGTGCCTCGGCAGCCGTGAGCAGCAGCCACGCGTCGGCGGGGAAGGCACGCTGCGCGAAGGCCCAGGCGGCGCGGCCGTAATATGGGCGGGCGGCCGCCGCGTCCAGGATGCGGGGCCGGTCCAGCGGATGGTCGGTGCCCTTCCAGCGGAGCACACAGCCGCCGGCGGCGAGCACGTTGCGCACCCAGTTGGTGCCGGCACCCCACGGCAGGTTGACCACGAAGCCACCCGGGATCGCCGTCACCGCGATCGGGACGGCCAGATCCCGGCCGGACCTACGGCCCCGATGATGGATCACGCCCCAGACCGGGAACAGGCGGCGCCCGGCGAAGAACCGGACCGCGGGGGTGGTGGCACGGACGAAACGTGACGTCTTCATGTCCTGATCGTCCGCCGCCGGCCGGTCAGCCGCGTCCCGGAGTTCCGTCATGCGGCCTGGTGGAAATCCGGACCGCGTCACTGCGGCCCCGGGCGCCGAGCTTGCGGTAGATCGCGGACAGATGCCGTTCCACAGTGTGTACGGAGATACCGAGCGCCCGTCCGATCTCCGGGTTGGAGTCCCCGGTCGCGAGCCGGGCCAGTACCTCCCGTTCCCGGGCCGTGAGACCGGTCCTGATCAGTGGCCGGCTGACTCGTTCCGCAATGACGAACCCGGTGACCAGTGCGATGTCGGCCGCCGGATCCTCCAGGAACAGTGTCGGGGTCCGGCCGGGCAACTCCACCAGCCGCCCGTCCGGCAGGTCCCCGGCGAACCGGCGGAACACCTCCACCGGAATCTGCTGCTCCCCCTGCCGGTGCAGGACCAACGCCGGCGCCCGGACCTTCGGCACCTCGGCGGAGACGTCGATGTGCGCGGCCGCCTCGAACCAGGCGTGCGCCGTCGCCGGGCTGGTCGCCGTCCGGAACGCCTCCGCCGTCCACCGGCCCGACGTGGTCGAGTCCCAGCCCAGCCAGGCCGTCGCGGCGGCGTCGGCGAACAGGTTCCAGTCCTGCCCGACGAGGGACAGCAGCGCCTGGGTCTGTGCGGGCAGTGTCGCCTCCCGCAGCCGGGGCGACCCGCCGTAGAGGACGAGACGGTTCACCCGCTCCGGTTCGCGGGCGGCGAACGCGACAGCTGTCGGCACCGAGTGGTAGTAGCCGAGCAGCGACGGCCGGTCCAGGCCGGCATGGTCGAGAACCGCCCGCAGGTCCCGCAGGTGCGCGTCGACTCCCAGATCACCGAGGTCGATCCGGCGGTCGGAGATGCCGGTGCCGCGGCCGTCGTACAGGACCAGTGTCACCGTGCGGGACAGCGCGGTGTAGGCGGCCCGCATCGACGGGATCCGCCACTGGGCGGTGATGTTGCTCAGCGACGGCATCCACACCAGCGGCGGCCCCTGCCCGACCACCTGGTAGCCGATCGACACCCCGTCCTCGGTGCGGGCGAACCGCGGCGTCTGGCTCACCCGGACATTGTTACCAGGTCGCCCGGGCATCCTGCATCGGTCCACAGTCGCATGGCAGGATCCGCGCCATGGAACCGCACGAGGTACGTCTGGCGTACGACACCGGCGCCGAGGCCTATGTCAGCGTCAACCCGGATCCCCGCGTCGAAGCGCCCCTCGACCACGCCATGATCGACGCCTTCGTGGCGGCGGTGACGGCGGACGGCGACGGCCCCCGGGTGCTCGACGCCGGCTGCGGTGCCGGCCGGATGAGCGGCCACCTCGCCGCCCGCGGCTGCCGGGTCCGGGGTCTGGACCTGTCCCCGGGCATGATCTCCTACGCCCGCCGGGACCACCCGGAGCTGGAGTTCACCGTCGGCTCGCTGGCCGACCTGCCTTACCCGGACGACGAGTTCGACGGCGTGCTGCTCTGGTACTCGACCATCCACACGCCGCCGGCCGGGCAGGCCCGCCTGTTCGCCGAGGCCGCCCGGGTGCTGCGGCCGGGAGGTCACCTGCTCGTCGGGTTCCAGGCGGGCGAGGGCATTCGGGACGTCGGCCCGGCGTACCGGCGGCTCGGTTACGAGGTGCGCCTGGACCGCTGGTGTCACACCCCGGACCAGGTGGCCGCCCAGGTGACGGCGGCCGGGCTGCACGAGACCGCCCGGTTGGTCCGCCGCCCCCGCACCGGCGAACGCGACGATCAGGCGATGCTGCTGGCCCGCCGCTGACCGTCGTGTTGATCTCGGGACCGCCGGTTGGCATGGTGTGCGTCATGGAGACCGCACGGGGGAGAACGATCGCGTGGCTCGGCCATCCGGTCACGATGGCCGCGCTGGCGCTGCTCGTCGTCAACGATCACGTGCTGAAGGCCGCCCACCCGGGCTGGGTGACCGGCAAACTCAGTGACGTCGCCGGCATGGTCCTGGCCCCGCCACTGCTCGCGGCCCTGGCGGGCCTCATCGGGCCACGACTGCCGTTCCGGTGGGTCGCGGCCGGCTCGATCGTCGCCGTCGGCGTGGGTTTCGGCTTCGTCAAGGCTTGCGGGTACGGTGCCCAGCTCGCGTCCGCGGTGTGGAGCCTGGCCGTCCCGTCCCTGATCCGCGCCGACCCGGCGGATCTGCTGGCGCTGCCGTTCCTGGCCGTGGCCTGGTGGACCGCCCAGCGATCAGCTCGCGCCCGGGACCGGCGGGTGGTCCGGGCGGTACGGCTGGCCGTGCTGCTGCCGATCGCCTTGATGGGGGTGGCTGCAACCAGCCCGAACCCGCGGCCGCTGGCACAACTGGTGAACGTCGCCGACGGCCGCATCCACCTCGGCGGCTCGGACGGCCAGGGCGGCGGCCTGTGGATGGTCAGCGACGACCTGGGTGCGACCTGGACCCCGGAACCGGAACCAGCCGACCGCCCCGGCCGGCACGACTGCACCACCGTCGTGCCGCAGATCTGCTATCGGGTGATCCCGGACGCCATCGGGGTGGAGAGCAACACCGGCGGCGGCCCGTGGACGGTCAGCTGGCAGATCGGCGAAGCGGACCGGCAGAGCCTCAGCCGGGTGTACCCCGACGTCGCGTACAGCGGCGACCTCACCTCGCGGCAACTGGCCGTCCTGGACACCGGCACCGCACACGTGGTGGTGGTGGCGAACGGGCGGGACGGGTTCGCGCTGCGCACGGCGGACGGGCAGTGGAACCGGATCGGCATCCCGGGCCTGCCGGGGGACATGGCACCGGCCGATCCGGGACGGGCCGTCACGTCCGAGGTGGGCCGGACCTTGATGATCACGTTCGCGGTGTTCGCCGCCGGGTTCGCGCTCACCGCGTTCGGGCTGGCGCGGGCGGGCCGGCCGGTGCGCCGGCGGCCGCTGGTGGTGCTGGGGGTGGCGGCGGTGCTGTGCCTGGCCCTGCAACTGCTGGTCTACCTGCGGTACCCGGCGGTGCTGGACTCGGTGTTCCTCTACGGGGCGCTGGTGATCGCGGCGATCGTCGCGGTGGGCTGTGCGGGCTCGGCCCTGCTCGCGGCGGCCTGGAGGCAATGATCCGGGCCGCCGCGGTGCCGAGCGTCACTCGTACCGGCGGTCAGAGGTTCTTCAGCATGTCCTCGAAATCGGTGGTGAGCGCGAAGGGGTCGGTGACCACCGCCGGCTCCCGGTGCTCCACCTCCCGGGCCAGTTCGGCCGCGGCCCGTTCGATCCGGCCGCGCAGCGGGCCCTCGACCGAGTTGGCGCCCCAGTCGTCGCTGGCGGCGAAGACCGAGGTCGGGATGATCGCCGCCCGCAGGTAGGAGAAGAGCGGCCGCAGCGCGTGCTCCAGGACCAGCGAGTGCCGGGCCGTCCCGGCGGTCGCGGCGAGCAGGACCGGCTTGTCGATGAGCGCGTCCTTGTCGAGGACGTCGAAGAAGGACTTGAACAGTCCGCTGTAGCCGGCCGAGAACACCGGGCTCACCGTGATCAGGGCGTCGGCGGCGGTGACCGCCTCCTGGGCCTGCTTCAACTCCGGCTTGGCGAAACCGGTGAGCATGTTGTCGGTGATGTCGTGGGCCAGGTCGCGCAACTCCACCACCTGGACGTCGAGGGTGACTCCGAGCTGGCCGGCCGACTTCACCGCCGCCGCGGACAGCTGG
>DATMVU010000944.1:0-7775 GCA_035562875.1 Actinoplanes sp.
GTTACTTTCAGCAGCGGTTGCCTTCGCCGTTCACCATCCCACCGGGAGTGCGATTCGACGACTACATCACCGCTCCCTCCAAGGTCAATGATGAAATCCCGTCGAACGTCAGACTTATTTGTGGCGACCCATTGCTTGAACTGCAGTCCAACGCAATATCTACCCTCGCCAACACAACTATCCCTGGAACCAATGCCTGGATGGCCGTTATCGACTGGCTGAGAGACCTTCTCGACCTTGCCTCAGATCAATATGACGTCGCGTTCATCGACTGCAACCCCAGCTTCTCGATCTACACACAGATCGCTCTGTCCGTCGTCGACAGGCTGGTGCTACCCGTCATGGCCGATGATTCGTCACGCCGCGCGATCCAGAATGCGTTTTCGTTGGTGTACGGCCTGAAGCTGCCCTCGGAAATCTATTCACAGTATGCCTTCGCTACCAGACTGAGAGCTGAAAACCGAACGCTCCCAATGGTTCATTTGATCACGAAGAACAGGATCACTCAGTACATAACCGACGCCTCCGCGTACGCAGCGGTCCTGCGATCGATCGACAGCGATGTTGCTGGCCTCCTGGCCTCCAACCCCGAGATGTTCACCTTCTCAAACTTGGAGGACGGATTCGTGAGCATTCGCGACTTTCAAACCACCGGTGTGGTGGCGTTCGCGAAAGGCACGCCTCTGTATGCGCTGAAGCCTGGAAAACGACAGGTGATGGGTCGTCGGGTGATTATCGACGCCGAGTACAAGGACAACATGGTCAAGGCCATGGATACCCTCGTTGCCAAGCTCTAGAAATGAGACGAACTACGCCGCCGGGAATTCGGTGCGAGGAATCAACTTTTCGCAGAGCCAGAGCAGACCAGTCTCATCGACGGCGGCCGCCATGCCGCGGCTGCACTCATCTAGTGGCGTGTCGCCGCGTACGTCGCCCCACGGGTCCGGCTGCGAGATAACCCTGCGATGCACGATTACCGCCGTGAGGTGCATTCCGATAGCGTTCGTAATCGGACCCATCCCGGCCTCGGCCGCGCGGGCACCCTCCTCGTCCGGCCAGTACGGGTCACCGAAACTCAGGTAGACATCGACGTGGGTGGCGTGATCTTTCTCCGGTGAGGGGACGACGGCCTTGAACGTCGACTTCTGGCGCGGGCCTCGCGAATTTCCTGGACCCGGGGCGCCCTTTAGGAAGGTGTCCCACTCGGCGGAAAACCGAATGATGTGGGCCGCGTGGTCGCTGACCTGCCGACCGGAGAAAAAATACGGCAGCTTGTCGGATCGATCTGACCAGCGGCCGCCCGCTTTCTCCGCCTTCTGAACAACGGATGGCTTGTCAAGGTCGAAGCGAAGATGCTGCTTGCCAGGGTGTTTCGGGTCCGGGCCGTGAAGGCTGACCTTTGCCGACTGCAGCCCAGGGTGCAGACATTTCACGTAGAACGACGAGGTTGACCACTCGATCAGCCAGTGGAACCCCCACAGAGAGGTGGCCTCCGCGAGGAAAAAGAACTCGATCGCATGCTGCTGCTGCATTCCCGGGTATTCCACCTTCAACAGGGTAAGCCGAGATGCGTTCCCATCTGGTGGACGACGCTGCCGCCGCTGATGACCGGGCCGGTTCGTACGCGCCTCGGGTTCAGCCCTTCGGTGACCGAAACAACGACAGCAGGACACGGCTCGGCAGCGACCGGCCCGAACTCTTACGCTGCGGTGTCCCGCAATCATGTCCCAGACTGAACGAGACGGGGACACCCTTAAAGACACAGACCTCCCGCCCGGCCCGCAAGCGGCCCGGTTGGGTCCGAAATGTCACACCGGCACGAGAGGATGGGGCACATGACGGCACCTGACTGCCGCCCAACATTGGCAGGCGTGGCTGGACCGCTACGGCGACGTCTACGACACTGACGAGGAACGCCGCGCGGCCTACAGCGACTTCAAGGCGAAACTGGCGGAAATGCGCGACGTGTTCGGCCTGGAAAACGACCCCACCCGCCAGTGACCGTGCTCGGCTACGCGCGGGTATCCACCGCGCACCAGAATGCCGAGATGCAGGTAGAAGCGCTCAGAGCAGCTGGCGCGGAACGCATCTGGACAGAAACCATGTCCGGCGCCCGCGATGATCGCCCCCAACTGGCCGCCCTACTCGACTATGCCCGTGCCGGCGATGTCCTAATGGTGTGGCGGCTCGACCGGCTCGGCCGATCCCTGCCACATCTGCTCACCATCGCCCGCGACCTCCAGGACCGCGGCATCGAACTGCGCTCACTGACCGAAGCCATCGACACCACCACACCAGGAGGACGACTGGTCTTCCACGTCTTCGGGGCCGTTGCCGAATTCGAACGCGCCATCGCCGCCGAACGCACCGCCGCAGGCGTCGCCGCCGCCCGCGCTGCCGGCCGCCACCCTGGCCGACCCGCCCTGCCCGACGACACCATCGCCGCCGTCAAAGCCCTCGACCACGCCGGAACCCCCCGCGCCCAGATCGCCCGCACCCTCGGCATCTCCCGATCCAGCGTGTACCGCTGCCTCGACGAGCAACCGTCATCACCAGTGATCGATCCCACGGCCGTCGGCGCCGCCGACCCCGACTGGCAGACAGACCGCGACTCAATAGATCACAGCGTCCTCGACCCCTGGGAAGGCTGCGACGACGGCGGGTCCATCACATCCGGACGCGGAAGATAGGGCGCTATAACGCTTGAAGAAACGGTATGGGGTGCCTGGCGGGGTCTCCCGCACCCTCGCAAGACCCGATGACGTTGGCTCCGCGCCTGCGGCCAGCTCCACACACGCGCCTCCATACACGCAGGTCACAGACGCGTGCACCCCATCTCACTACCGTCTCGCCCCATGCAAACCTGCAAAATCGTCGACTTCGCACAGGGAATCGGCGTGAAAGACGAATCCCAGCCCCAGCTGGTCGCCGCGAAAGTCCAGCGACTCCGGAGCACGCCGTGACCGCCCGCCACATCTACGTCGATGAGACCAAGCACCGCGACTACGTGATGGTCGCCGCCGTCGTGCTCGGAGAGGACCTCACCACGGCTCGTGCTGTGGTCCAGGATCTTCTCAAGCCGGGCCAGCACCACCTGCACATGAAGGACGAAGCTGACGGTCGTAAAGAAACCATCGCCAAGGCCCTCGCGGGCGCCGAGCTTCGCGCGACCGTCTACGACGCGGGTCGCCGGCACCGCACGCAGGTACTTGCCCGCGCCGCCTGCTTGTCAGCGCTGGTACACGACCTCGCTACCAGCGACGTCGATACCCTCATCGTCCTGGACCAGGACGAGACCCTCATACACTCCGATCGCAGACTGCTTTACCGCGCCGTGCGTGACGCTCGACGCGAGGCGACGATCCGCTACGAACACCGCCGAGCCGCCACAGAACGCCTGCTCGGCATCCCTGATGCCTTCGCCTGGTGCTGGGCCAAGGGTGGGCGTTGGGCGCGCCACATCCAACCTGTCATCACCGTTAGAACCGTCTGACTCCCGACTCCAGCCCAGAAAAGCGCGAAGCCCGAGCGCCACGGTCGTCCGGCCGGGTCTCGGGCTCACTTCCTGCAGCTACTGCCGCAGACACAACGATGATAACCCATAGCGCCCACATTGGGGGCCATAAGCACCCATAGCGCATATACAGCGGTAGAGCGTTATAGCTCTATAACGCTCTACCGCTGTTGTTGCGTGCTCAGACGGCGTATCGCACGTTTATAACGCCATAGCGTTCCACCGCTATAGCTCTCTAGCGTTCCAGCGCTATAATGCTGTAGTGACCGCGATCGCCGTATGCCACTCCCGCAAAGGCGGGGTCGGCAAGTCATTTCTGGCCTACGAGCTGGCATATCTGCTCGACGCAGTCTTGGTCGACCTCGAGCACGACGGCGGGGGAGTGACCGCCAAGTGGGGATACCGGCCTCAGGACCACCGCGCTCGGCTCTTGGACGCCCTGCACCCCGGCGCCGCCGCGCCCCGTCCGCTGCGCGGCTTCAAAAAGCCCACGCTCGTTCCTGGGCATCCCGACCTGTACGACCACCAGCCCGACGCCGACACCATGGCCGACGCCCTCACCAAATGGGCACAGCAATGGGACACCGACTGGATCGTCGTCGACACCCACCCCGGCGCCAGCCCAGCCGCCCACGGCGCGCTCGCAGTCGCCAACATCGTCCTCACGCCGACGGCCCTTCGTACCGCCGAGCTCGACGCCACCGAAGAACTCGTCAACGAGATCGCCGACTACCCGCTCGTGCTGGTACCCAACTTCGTCCCACCGACACCGCCGGCACCCGAAATCCAACGCCTCCGTCGCATCATCGAGGGCACCCCCGTTCAGGTCGCCCCACCGATACCCACGGCCGCGCACGTCGGCACCCGCAAGAAACGCATGGCCATCACCGCCGAAACCCCACCGGCCAAGTCGCTGCAGAAGGTCGCGGCCGCCCTCACCAACCTCAGCACCTTCGTGAAGGGATACATCGATGGCTGACGGACTCGACTCGCTAACCGCGATGCGCACCAAAACCACCGCATCCCGCCGCACCCTGCCCCCACCACGCCACCAGCCCCGCAGCACCCCGGTGCAGATGCCCGAGCCACCAGCGCCACCGCCCGCCGCCAGCCCGGCACCGCCGGCGGCCCCCGCCGCCACCCAACCGCCAGCCGGCGCCAGCCCGCCGCCACCGCCGGCGGCCGGCGAGCTCACGAAGGTCTCCATCTACCTCGACGAACCCACCGACGCCTACCTCGAAACCATCCGAGCGGCCGCCCGCACCACCAAGCCGCGCGTCGACGCCACCCGCAGCGCCGTCGTACGCCTGGCGCTCAACCGCCTCGCCGATGAACTGCAACCGCACCAGGTCGTCGCCGAGCTGCAACGCAGCGCCGCCGCCCACACCGGACCGGGCCGCAAGAGAGCCTAAAACGCCGTTCAAGCGTTATAGCGCTATAACCCCCTTCCTCGGCCCGACATTGTGGCGAACGGTGGTGTGGTCGCTGTCAAGGCCGTTACCGCCGCTACGCGGTCGACCACAGGTCGAGCCTTGACAGCGACCACACCACCGCACAAACCCGGCCAGTACGAGGAAGGGCAGACCACGAAGCCGCTGGCGGTTCGTTGAACTTACGCTCAGCGTGGCGCTGTCTTGCCCCCAGCCTTCTTCTTCTCGTGCACCACGATTGCGTCCGCGAGCTTGCGTTTCACCGCATTCACATCGAACCCACCCGCGTTGTACGAGTCAGGCCGGTTGGTCGGGACCCGCCTGCGGAACGCGATGTCGTCGCGGACCGATTCAAGCGGCCCGCGCACAGCGAGCACGTCGGGCAGATTGCACGCCAGCGAGTTGTCCTCGGTGACCCGCCCCAGCGTGCCGTCCTCAACCAACACAACCGGTTTGGGCCGCATCCCCACACCGAAATGGTCCAGGATCACCCAGCATCGCTGCTCCGACACAGCCCGCCACCGCCGCCCACCGCTGTCGCTGATGCTGCGATCCGCCCCGAACCACGACTTGCACACCTCATAGCGGCGCAGCCGCTTACCCTCGAACGGCCGCAGTCTTTCCACTGCCTCAGCCAGCGCCGACTTCAGCTCTGCCTGCTCGGCCGCCCGTTGGCGGCGCTCCTCGCGTCTCTGCTCATCGTGGGCTGCGGCCAGCTGGCGCGCCCACCTGATCTCCTCATCCAGTGCCATACACCCATCGTTCCAACAACGCCCAACCACCCTCGGCGTGTCGCTATGCGTGGCGTGTCAGGCTTGTTCGTCGTCATGGCCACGCGCCAAGCCTCACTCGTCGGCGGGCTGACCGAACTCCGCGATGACCTCGGCGACAGCCTCGTCGTAGCTCAGTTCGCCGCGCCCGATTCGGTCGAGCAGATCACCCGCGCCCGGCGAAACCTCGTGGCCGGCCAGCCCACTCGCCGCCACCGCGACGGTCACCGCCTCGCCGTGAGTGGGCGGACGCCTCGCCGTGGTCATCGCCAGTACTCCGGGAGCTGCTCCAGCTTTTCCCGGTAGGCCGGATCTGCCAGTTCGGCCAGATGTGCCTCTGCCGCGTACGTGTCTCGCCACTGCCGAACGCGGTCGGTGGCATCCGCCACCCAGTCTCTGAGCACCGGCCCGACCCCAGGTGTCGCCTGCTGCAATGTCGCCCGGTGCAATGTTGTGGCCGCGGCGGTGGCGCTTTCGGTGATCAGGTCGCGCTGCTGCTGCGCGACCGCGCGGACACCGTCCGCCTGGCCGGTCCACACCTTCATCCCCTGGAGCACGGCGATGTCGCCGTGCCCCTCGCGCTGCTGAAGCATCCTCTCCGCGCGCTCCCTTCGCTGCACAAGCTCCGCGGTCTCCTCGACGCCGACCACCTCCAGCGCCGCACACCACCAGGCGCGCAGCGCCTGGCCTGCGCTCACCTCCCCCGCGCGGGCTGGTTCCCACGTCCACCAGTCGCCGGCGGCGTCGTTGTCGGCCAGGTCACGCAGCGCCAACACCAGCGCCTCACCCGCCTCCTGGCTCGGCCCCACCGGCTCGGCGGTAGCCGCCGCCTCGGCCGCTGTTCGCTGCAGAGCGAGCGCGTCAAAGCCGGGCAGCCCCCACCCACCTGCCACGTCCGCTGGTATTGGGGCCAGCCGAGGTATCTCCACTGGTATTGGAGCCGGGCGAGGTATCACCGGACCCACCCGGGGCCAACCCGGCCCCGGCCACACCGCCCGGATATGCCGGGCGTCCTCGGTCCGCCACCAGTCCGGGTCGCCGGCGCGCGATGCCCGCAGCGCCGTAGCGGTTCGGTCCGCCCACGCTACCCGCCAGTCCGCTTCGAGATCGCCATCACGCGCTGCTTCCAGCAGCGCCCACAACACGCCCCGCTGGACTTTGTGCCACCACCACTCCTTCACGCTGCTCATGGGCGCTGCCCCGGATTGAGCACCGCGAGCGCCTGGTTTAACGCTCCATCGACGGCATGTCCGAACCCGGCGGCCCAGCCGCAGTAGGCGACATCGGGCAACGACACCGGCTGGTCACGCCAGCATCCCAACATCTCCACGATCAGCGCTGACCGGTAAAAGTGCCGGTAGAACCCGCGCGTCGCCTCGGACACATCAGAGTCGTCGGCGTCCAGCACCCCGTCCGGGTGCAGCACGCCGCGCTTCGCGACGTGCTTATGGTGGGCGTCCCAGTCGACAGGCTGGCCCGCGCCCAGCCGTTCCACCACCTCGCGCTGGTCGTAGGGATCGACGAGCGGCGGGGTCATCGGCGGCCGATCGGCCTCCACAGCCTTGGCCTCGTCGAGCACCGTCTGCGCGACCGCCTCGGCCACCCGCCGCCACATCGCCTCACCCAGCACCAGCTGGGTCTTGGCCCAGATATCCGGTGCTACCGCCTCCAGGCGATGCCGGTAGCCACCGCCAGCCGTTGGCGCCTCGCCCGGCGATCGGCGGATTTCGGCCTCACGCACCGCCTCAAACTCGCCCACCCACTCGCGTGGCCGCTCTACCCCCAGCTCCGAGCTCACCAGCGCGCACGGCCGCACATCGGTCACCCGTGCCAGCTCCTCGGCGTGCGCCGCCAGCAGCTTTGCCGCAGCACGGACACCGACGAACCGGCGCGCCCAACCTGCCCCCGGCAGTGCGTGGTCATAGACCGCCAACGTCGCCGAGGCCGGGATCACCACCCCCGGCGGCACATAGGCACCGTCGCCCACCGTCGAGGCGATCGCCACCACCTGACCGGTCGGCAACTCCAGCACCGACACCGCCCACTCCACCCAGCCGCCGT
>DATMVU010000945.1:0-5203 GCA_035562875.1 Actinoplanes sp.
CTGGTACTGCACGTTCGTCACCGGGGCGGTGTCGATGACGTACGCCGGTACGTCGACCACGTGCGCGGGGCGCTCGTTGTCCAGCGCCCAGGGCTCCACGTCCGTACCCATGGTGAAGGAACCGGCCGGGATGTGGACCTCCCCGGCCGGGATCGAACGGGCTGGTGGAGGTGATGGCGCGTGCAGCACCGGCGCACCGGTCCGGAGCTGGTGCGTGGCGAGCATCGTCTCGTCGTGCTGCTGCTCGTGCTGCAGGATCATGCCGAACGCGAACCCGCCGGCGGCCAGCCGCCCGGACTCGTCGAACCGGACCCGGTCCAGCACGTCGAACACCTTGTCCCGGACCTGGCCGACGTAGACGCGGGCCTCCGCCGGGTTCAGCAGCGGCAGGGCCGGGCGGTCCCGGCGGGAGTGTTTGAACGCGTCGTACAGCTCGTCGATGTCCTGGCGCACCGGCTCCCGGCCGCCGACGTCGCGGACCAGCCACAACTCCTCCTGGTTGCCGACGTGCGCCAGGTCCCAGACCAGCGGCGACATCAGCGGGGAGTGCTGCCGGGTCAGATCGTCGTCGTCGACCGCCTCGGTGAGCAGCGCGGTCCGGGCCCGGGTGCGCTCCAGCTCGGCCGCGATGGCGAGCCGTAGGTCCTGGGTCATACGGGGGTCCCCATTCTGGTCCGCACACCGAGTCGGCGGGCGAGGATGTCACTGACGGTGGCCCGGATCGCGGGCGGGAGCCCGGTCCGGTGCAGGTGGTGGCAGGCGAGTTCGGCCAGGCCTCGGGCTGAGTCGTGGACCCGCTTGTCGGTCAGGCCGGCCCGGGCGGCTTCCCGCCAGCTGCCCGCGGCCGGGGCGGCCAGGTCACGGGCCCGGTCGGTGACGGTGTCGTCGGCGAACAGGGCGACGATCACCGCGGCCGGGGCGATCCACTCACCGGGCGGCTGGGTGTCCAGGTAGCGGACCTCCAGGTAGCCGCGCGGCCGGACCGGTGGGAACAGTGTCCCGAGGTGGTAGTCGAGGTCGTCGACGGTGGGTCCGCCGCCGGACTCGATCCAGTCGCGGAACGTCATGCCGCGCGGTGCGTCCCAGTCGCCGTCGGGTCGCCGGATGCACAGCAGGGGTGCGTCCACCGCGTACTCCGCCCAGCTCAGAGCCGGGTCGGCGGTCTGCGGGACCGGGTCGGTGCGGTGGGTGTCGATGCCGTACCAGGCGGCCATCCGGGCCGAGGCCCAGCCGTCACGTGGTGAGTTGGCGAACAGTGCCAGCATCGGCGGGCCGATCTCGTGCACTGCCGCCCATCGGGCCGGGAGCCGTTCCGCCTCGCCCGCGTCCAGGCAGACCTGGAAACCGGCGGTACTGCCCATCATGGTGCGGCCGGCGGTGTTGAAGATGCGATCCATCGCCGCGTAACGCGGGGTGCCGAGGATCCGGCGGGGTTCCCGGTGCGGGTCGAGCCCCCGCTCCCCCAACTCGAGGCCGGCGCGTTTCAGCAGGCCGTCGAGGAATTCCTGGTCCGCGGTGACCGCGGTGTGCAACTCGGTCAGGGAACCGGCCGGGGCCGACGAGATCTCGACCTGACCGCCGGGTTCGACGGTGACGGTACCGCCACCGGGCAGCAGCACCGGGTGCGGGTTGCCGAGAGTGACGGGGGCATACGCCCCGAGTGCCTCGGCCAGCTCATCGGGCCGCAGGTGCGCGGCCGGATCAGCGGTGCGGTGGGTGGTCCACTCCAGTTCGGCACCGACCTGACGAGGCGGTCCGGTTTTGAAGCAGATGCCACGTATGTGCTCGATCGCGTCAGCGGTCCTCTGAAGGACCTGATCAGCTGAACCCATGCTCTCCCTCTGCTTACCTAGGGTGATATATAGACTCCACTGAGTGCCCTGCTTCGTCGACCCTACTCCGGGCCCGGTGAATTCGCCTCCTACCCGGGATGAAAGTTCCGGAACCGCAGCGGGGTGCCGGAACCGGTTCCGGACATGGAAGACTCCTGACCGTTCTCATGTCCGTCCTCGCCCGGGAGTAGCGCATGCCCATGCCATATCAGGACCCCACGCTGGATGTTTCGTCGCGCGTGGCGGACCTGCTGGGCCGGATGACGCTGCCCGAGAAGGTCGGCCAGATGCTCCAGCTCGACGCCCGGCTCGACCTGTCCGAAATCGTCCACGGCAAGCTCGCCGGATCGATCCTGCACACCTCCCCGGCGAAACTGGTCGAAGCCGCCGCACTCGTCGCCGAGACCCGGCTGCGGATCCCGCTGATCACCGCCGAGGACTGCATCCACGGCCACGCGTTCTGGCCCGGCGCCACCGTCTTCCCCACCCAGCTCGCGATGGCCGCCACCTGGGACCCGGCACTCGTCGAACGCGTCGCCCGGGCCACCGCGGTGGAAGCCTCCGCCACCGGTGTGCACTGGACCTTCTCCCCGGTCCTGTGCATCGCCCGGGACCTGCGCTGGGGGCGCATCGACGAGACGTTCGGCGAGGACCCATACCTGATCTCCGAACTCGGCGCCGCGATGATCCGCGGCTATCAGGGTGACGGCCTCACCGACCCGACGGCGATCCTGGCCACCGCCAAACACTTCGCCGGCTACTCCGAGACCCAGGGCGGCCGGGACGCCAGCGAGGCCGACATCAGCCGGCGCAAACTGCGCTCCTGGTTCCTGCCGCCGTTCGAGCGGGCCGCACGCGAGGGCTGCCGGGTCTTCATGCTCGGCTACCAGTCGATGGACGGGGTACCGATCACCGCCAACAAGTGGCTGCTCAACGACGTGCTCAAAGAGGAATGGGGCTTCACCGGCACCCTCGTCACCGACTGGGACAACGTCGGGCGGATGGTGTGGGAACAGAAGGTCTGCGCCGACCACGCCGAGGCCGCCACGGTCGCCGTCACCGCCGGCAACGACCTGATCATGACGACGCCGGGGTTCTTCGAGGGCGCCCAGGAAGCGGTCCGCCGGGGGTCGCTGTCCGAGCAGGACATCGATGCGGCGGTACGGCGGATCCTGCGCCTGAAATTCGAACTCGGACTGTTCGAGAACCCGCGTACGCCGGACGCCGAGCGGCAGCGGGAGGTGATCGGGTGCGCCGACCATGCCGAGCTGAACCTGGAGGTGGCGCGACGGTCCCTCGTACTGCTGAAGAATGACGGTGTCCTGCCGTTCGCCTCGCCCGGCCGCATCGCACTCTTCGGGCCCAACGCCGACGACGTGTCCGCGCAGCTCGGCGACTGGGCCGGCGACTCGGGGCAGGTCGACTGGCTGCCGGACGGGCATCCGCGGGAGCTGACCACGACCGTCCTCGACGGGCTGCGGGCCGTCCTGCCCGACGGGTGGGACCTGGACTTCGACCCGGCCGTCGAGATCGAACACCTGGTGCCCGACCCCGCCGGTGACACGTTCCCGGACGGGCAGCCCCGGCCGCCGATCTCCGAAGGCATCCCGGCCTCACCGTCCCGTCTCGCCGCGGCCGCGGCCCTCGCATCGGCAGCCGACTATGCGATCGTCGTCGTCGGGGACACCGTCAACCTGACCGGTGAGGGCAAGTCCACCGCCACGCTGGAACTCCAGGGCGGGCAGATCGCGCTGCTCGACACGGTCGCCGCCACCGGCACGCCGATGATCGTGGTGCTGCTCGACGGCAAACCGCACGCCCTGCCCGACTCGGCACTCGGCGCGGCGGCGATCGTCCAGGCGTTCAACCCCGGCATGCGCGGCGGGCAGGCCGTCGCCGAACTGCTGTTCGGGCTGATCGAACCGAGCGGGCGGATGCCCATCTCGGCGGCCCGGCACGCCGGACAGCAGCCGGTCCACTACAACCAGGTGCGCGGGCAGCACGGCAGCCGGTACGCCGACCTCACCCAGGACCCGCTGTTCGCCTTCGGGGAGGGGCTCGGCTACACCACAGTCGTCTACGACGGGCTCGGCATCGAAGAACCCGAGGTGACCACCGACGGCACCGTCCGGGCCACCGTCCGGCTCACCAACACCGGAGACCGGCCCGCGTACGAGACCGTGCAGGTCTACATCAGCGACCTGGTCACCAGCGTGACCTGGGCCGCCCGGGAACTGAAGGCGTACCGGCAGGTCGTCGTCCCGCCCGGGGAGAGCGTCACCGTCGAACTGTCGGTGCCGGCCGCCGACTGCACCCTCGTCGGCGCCGACGCCGTCCGGGTCGTCGAAGCCGGCGACTTCGAACTCCTCGCCGGCCCCAGCTCACGACAGTCGTCCCTGCTGTCGGCCAAGTTCCGGATTTCCTGACGGATGTCTTCACTCGCCGGACACCCCACACGGCGCCTACCTTCAGTCACATGACAGCTACCGTGAAGGACAAGCATCGTGCCATGTGGGCGTCCGGCGACTACCCGGCCATCGCCGCCGAGGTGGTGTCACCACTCGGGCCGATCCTGGTGAAAGCCGCCGGGATCGGACCCGGGCAGAGCATCCTCGACGTGGCGACCGGCACCGGCAACGCCGCCATCCCGGCCGCCCGCGCCGGAGCCACCGTCACCGCCAGTGATCTCACCCCTGACCTGCTCGCCGCCGGATCAGCAATGGAACCCGGACTGACCTGGGTCGAAGCCGACGCCGAGAACCTGCCCTTCGACACCGCCTCATACGACACGGTGATCTCCTGCATCGGCGTCATGTTCGCCCCGTTCCACACCGCGGCCGCCGGCGAAATACTCCGCGTCTGCCGGCCCGGCGGCACCATCGGGCTGCTCAACTGGACCCCCGACGGCTTCGTCGGGCAGATGTTCAAGACCATGAAGCCGTACGCCGCCCCGCCACCCGAGGGCGCCCAGCCGCCACCGCTCTGGGGCGACCCCGCCCACCTGCAGGCCCTGCTCGGCAGCGGCGTCACCGGGATCACCGCCGAACGACACGACCTGCGCGTCGACCGGTTCACCGACGCCGCCGAGTTCCGGGACTACTTCAAAGCCAACTACGGGCCCACCATCGCCGTCTACCGCAACATCGCCGGCGATCCGGAACGCACCGCCGCCCTGGACGCCGCACTCCTCGACCTCGGCGCACGCTTCGACCTCGGTGACGGCGTCATGAACTGGGAATACCTGCTGTGGACCGCTTCGCGGCAGCCACCCGCCGAGTCGTGAAACCCAGCCGCGCGTAAGTGGCCAGCGCTGCCGTGTTCCAGTGGTCGACGATCAGCGCCACCCGCTCCCGCCCCCGCACCTGCTCCTG
>DATMVU010000946.1:0-27441 GCA_035562875.1 Actinoplanes sp.
GACGTCAAGCGTCTCACACCGGTCCGGAATTCCCCGAGTCCCGATACAGGCCCCGCTTGTTGATGTACTGCACGACACCGTCCGGCACCAGGTACCAGACCGGCAGACCGGCCGCGACCCGGTTCCGGCAGTCGCTGGACGAGATGGCCATCGCCGGAACCTCGACGAGGGTCACGCTGTCGGCCGGCAGGTGTTCGTTCGTCAGTTCGAAGCCCGGCCGGGTCACCCCGATGAAGTGGGCCAGGCCGAGCATGGTGAGCGCGTCCTTCCACGACATGATGCGGGCCAGGGCGTCGGCACCGGTGATGAAGTACAACTCGGCCGACCGGCCGTAGACGGCGCGCATGTCGCGGAGTGTGTCGACGGTGTAGGTGGGGCCGTCCCGGTCGATGTCGGCGCGGCTGACGTGGAAGCGCGGGTTCGAGGCGGTGGCGACCACTGTCATCAGATAGCGGTCCTCGGCGGGCGAGACCCGGCCCTTCTCGTACGGCTGGCCGGTGGGGACGAACATCACCTCGTCCAGGTCGAATCGGGCCTGGACCTCACTGGCGGCCACCAGGTGCCCGTGGTGGATGGGGTCGAATGTTCCGCCCATGATTCCCACACGTTTACCCGGCACTCGAGGAGAATATCTTTCATTACGATCCCGGGTGGCGGGCGGGGCGGCCGGCGGGAGATCAACCGTCCAGGCGCTTGCGTACGGCTGTGAGCAGGTCGTTGGCGGTAAAGGGCTTTTCCAGTAACGCCACCCCGGGGTCGAGTGTCCCCTGGGAGGCCAGCACCGGCTGGGCGTAGCCGGACATGTAGAGCACCCGGGTTCCGGGCCGGGCCACCACCAGCCGCTCGGCCAGTTCCTTGCCCAGCATCCCGGGCATCATCACATCGCTGACCAGCAGGTCGATCTGCCCGTCGTGCCGGGCCGCCACCTCCAGCGCCTGCGCCCCGCCCTCGGCCGACAGCACCCGGTACCCGGCGCCGGTGAGGATCCGCCCGGCCACGTCCCGCAGCGCGTCCTCGTCCTCGACCACCAGCAGGGTCTCCCCGCGGGCTTCGGACACGGCCGGTTCCGCAGTCTCGGCGGAGCCGGCGATCGCATCCCCGGCGGGCAGCAGCACGGTGATCGTGGTGCCGACGCCGACTTCGCTGCTCAGCGAGACCTCCCCACCGGCCTGGGTGACGATGCCGTAGACGGTGGCCAGCCCGAGTCCGGTCCCCTCGCCGTTGCCCTTGGTGGTGTAGAACGGCTCGAAGGCGCGTTCGGCGACGTCGGCGGCCATGCCCCGGCCGGTGTCGGCGACCCGCAGCATGACCTGCCCGCCGAGCAGTGCCGTCTCGATCACCAGCCGGCCACCGCCGGGCATCGCGTCCCGGGCGTTCTGGGCCAGGTAGGTGAGCATCTGTTCGAGCTGGCTGGGATCACAGGTGACGGCCGGCAGGTCCGGGCCGGGCCGGATCACCAGGTCGATCTGCTCGCCGACGGTGCGGCGCAGCATGTCCCGGTTGTCGGCGATCCGCCGGTTCACATCGATCGGCTGGGGACGGACCACCTCGCGCCGGGCGAAGGAGAGCAGCTGGTGGGTGAGGTCGGTGCCACGGGTACCGGCCCGGATCACCTGGGCGGCGTCGGAGGCGATCATCGCGACGTCCGGCTCGGCGGACTCGGCCTCCTCGATCACGAAGGTGGCGTAGTTGAGGATCACCCCGAGCATGTTGTTGAAGTCGTGGGCGATCCCGCCGGCGAGCTGACCCAGGCTCTCCAGGCGCTGGCTGCGGTGGGCCTGCGCCTCGGCCCGCAGGCGTTCCTTCTCCTCCTCGGCGCGCAGCCGTTCGGTGATGTCGCGCACCACCGAGACGGCGACCCGGCCGCGGGCGGTCTCGACGACGGTGGTGGACGACTCGACCGGGAGTTCGGTGCCGTCCCGGCGGCGGACGGTGGTGACCAGCCGGGCGAGCTCGCCGGGTTCGCCGTCCAGGATCTGCCGCTGCCGTTCCGGGTAGTGCATCTCGGAGTCCGGGGTCAGCAGCACCTCGACGGACTGGCCCACCAGTTCGTCGCGGGGCCAGCCGAACATCTGCTCGGCACGGTCGTTGGCCAGCACGATGCGGCCACCGTCCAGGACCAGGATCGCGTCCGGGGCAGCCTGCAGCAGGCCACTGGACAGCTCCTCGGACCACTCCACGGCTTCACCCCCGTGGCCTCAGGCTACGGGGGTGAAGGGGTGCGGGACCGGGGAATCCGGTCAGCCGCGGGCGGCCAGGGCGCGCCGCATGTCGTCGTCGGCGTCCTGTGTCACCCGGTGCAGGATCGGGTTCAGGCCGGGCGTCGCGAGCAGGCCGGCGGCGAGCTGCCGGGCCCGTTCCGAGACGGCCACCGCGGGGTACGCCGCGATGGCGATCTTCTCGGCGCTCATCCCGCTCCGGATCCGCAGCATGGCCGGCATGTCGGTGAAGTAGCGATCGACGTACGGCTCCAGCAGCTCCCGCTGTTCGGGCTGCCAGAAGCCGGCCGCGGTGAGGGCCGCCAGCCGGTTGGAGAGCGTGCCGTCGGCGACGATCGCGGTCCAGGCGGCCTCCTTGGCCGCCGGGTCGGGCAGGGCGGCCCGGCAGCGGGCGGCCCACTGCTCACCGGTGGCGCTGCGGTCCTGCTCCAGCTCGGCCTCGATCACCTCGGCGCCGATCCCGCCGAGCACGGCCAGCCGGTAGTGGATCAGCCAGCGCAGGTCGGCGTCGACGGTGAGACCGTCCGGCACGTTCTCACCGGCCAGCCAGCCGTGCAGCCGGCCGGTGTCGACTGTCGCGCTGATCAGCGCGAGGGCGGCGGTGAGCTGCCGGGCGTCACCGGCCGGGACCGCGGCGAGCACCCGGTCCGCGGCTTCGGCGAGCACTGCCAGGTCGGCCGGGCGGGCCTGCGGGGTGGAGTACCTGTCGACCAGGCCCCGGGCGGCCTGCAGCACGTCCCCGACGACGGCCGGCTCGGACTCCGCCGGCAGCGCGGCGAGCACCAGCTCGACCAGTTCGGCGACCGGGCGCTCGCCGTCCACCACCGAGTCCAGGACCGACGCCCAGATCACCGCACGGGCCAGCGAGTCGTCCAGGTGCGGCAGGAGCGCGGGCACGGCGGCCGCGGACTCCTCGTCGAGGCGGATCTTCGCGTACGTCAGGTCACCGTCGTTGAGCAGCAGCAGGTCCGCGGCGGGCTGCCCGGCGAGATCGGTCAGCACGGTCCGCCCGGTCGCGGCGAGTTCGACCTCGTGGCGGGCCCGCAGCAGCACCGTCCCGTCCGGCTTCCGGTCGTAGAGCCCGATCCCGATCAGGTGCGGGCGCAGCGTCGGGTGGTCCGCGGGGGCGGTCTGCACGACTGCCACCTCGGCGTAGTCCGGCCCGTCCCGGGTCACCTCGGCGCGCAGCGTGTTGACCTGGGCGCGGCGCAGCCACACCTCGGCCCATCCGGACAGGTCCCGGCCGCTGGACCGGGAGAGGGCACCGAGGAGGTCGGCGAGAGTGGCGTTGCCGTACGCATGGGTCTTGAAGTGCTCGTTGAGACCGGCCAGGAAGGCCTCATCGCCCAGCCAGGCGACCAGTTGTTTGAGGGTGGCGGCGCCCTTGGCGTAGGAGATGCCGTCGAAGTTGAGCAGCGCCTCCGCGGTGTCGCGCACCTCGGCCGGAGCGACCGGGTGGGTGGACGGCCGCTGGTCGGCGCGCAGCCCCCACGCCTTGCGCTGCATCGCGAAGGTGGTCCACGCGTCGGTGAAACGGGTGGCCTCGGCGGTGACCCGGGAGCCCAGGTACTCGGCGAACGACTCGTTCAGCCACAGGTCGTCCCACCAGGCCATGGTCACCAGGTCACCGAACCACTGGTGGGCCATCTCGTGGGCGATGACGTTGGCCCGGTGCTCCCGCTCGCTCGCGGTGACCGCCGAGCGCGGGATCATCTCGTCCCGGAAGACGACGAGGCCCGGGTACTCCATGGCGCCGAAGTTGAACTCGGGGGCGAACGCCTGCTGGTAGTGCCCGAACGGGTAGCGGATCTCGAACATCTCGTGGAACCGGTCCAGCGACTGCCGGGTCAGTTCGAAGATCTCCGGCGCCTGCGCCTCCAGGGGCTCGGCGAGGGCGGCCCGCGCGTACAGCGCGAGCGGGATGCCGTCGTGTTCGGCGGTGACCGCGTGGTACGGCCCGGCGATCAGCGTGGCCAGGTAGGTGGAGATCCGCTTGGTGGGGGCGAACTCCCACCGGCCGCCGTCGTGCGACACCAGGGCGCCGTTGGTGGCGACCAGCCACTGCTCCGGCGCCGTCACGCTGACCCGGAAGACCGCCTTGAGGTCCGGCTGGTCGAAACTGGGCAGCACCCGGCCCGCGTTGTTGATGAACATGTGCTGGTAGAGGTAGGTGTTGCCGTCGGCCGGGTCGACGTAGCGGTGCAGGCCCTCGCCGTCGTTGCGGTACCCCATCGTCGCGTCGACGACCAGCTCGTTCACCTCGGCCAGGCCGGTCAGCTGGAGGCGGGTGCCGGTCGCGGCCTCCGGCGGCACGGGCACCCCGTTGAGCGTCATCGCGGCGACCGCGACGGGCTCGAACTCCAGGAAGGTGGCGGCGCCGGCACGGGCACGGAACCGCACCACCACTCGGGATCGGAAGGTGTCGCCGGGACCGGTCAGATCCAGATCGACGTGATACTCCTCGACGTCGACGAGGGATGCTCGCTCGGCGGCTTCGGCACGGGTCAGGGTGGGCATGCCGCCCATCATGCCAATCTGAGCCCGCTGTCCGGGTGCCGGGCGATGCTAGTGTGGCATCGTGCGTGTTCTCCGTACCGACTGGTGGCTGCCCTGACGGGGCGGCTCACCCACACGCGCGATCACTTCCGCGGCCGTCCAATTCCGGGCGGCCGCTTCTGTCTGCAGACGATCTCCCGGGACCGGCGGTCATTCATACCGCGACCAAGGAGACCGACAATGACCACCACCCGCCGCCTGACCGGATTCCAGCCCACCGGCCACCTGCATCTCGGCAATCTGCTGGGTGCCATGCGCCCGCTGATCGCGGCACAGGGGCACTCCGCGTCGATCGCACTGATCGCCGACCTGCATTCGCTGACCAGGGACCACGACCCCGCGCGGGTACGATCACTGACTCTCGAACTGGCCACGGCGCTGCTGGCCGCCGGCGTCGACCCGGACCGCACTCCGATCGTCGTGCAGTCACAGGTCCCGGAGCACACCGAACTGCACTATCTGCTGGAGTGCGCGACCGGTTACGGCGAGGCCGCCCGCATGATCCAGTTCAAGGAGAAGTCGGCCGGAAGTGATCAGATCCGGCTGAGCCTGCTCACCTATCCGGTGCTGATGGCTGCCGACATCCTGCTGCACGACACCGGCCACGTCCCGGTCGGTGCGGACCAGAACCAGCACCTGGAACTCGCTCGCACCATCGCAACCAGGTTCAACGCCCGCTACGGCACGACCTTCACGGTGCCCGAGGGAGTCCGTCCGGAGGCTGCGGCCCGGGTGATGGACCTGGCCGACCCGGCCGTCAAGATGGGCAAGAGCGGCGGGACCGGGCAGATCCGGCTACTCGATCCGCCGGAAGTGACCCGGAAGGTCATCGCCCGGGCGGTCACCGACGAACTCGCCGTGGTGCGCCGCGACCAGGAGAGACAACCGGGAGTCACCAACCTGATCGACATCCTGGCCGCCTGCTCCGGGCGGGCGCCGGCCGACCCGCACTCCTACGGCAGGCTCAAGCGGGAGGTGACCGATGCGGTGGAGGCGGTGCTCACCCCGATCCGGGCGCGGCACGCCGAGCTGGCCGCCGACCCCGGGCACGTCCGCGAGATCCTGGCGGCGGGAGCGGCGGCGGTCCGGCCACGAGCGATTGCCACGGTACGCCGGACCCGTGACGCCCTGGGCCTACTGAACTAACGCCGGCAGCCGCTTCTCGAACCGCACCCGGTGCAGGCTGTCCGACGGCACCTGCCGGTAGCCGGACGACTGGTAGAGGGCGATCGCCGCGATCTGCCGGGACCCCAGCTCCAGCCGGATCCACTGGCGGTCCACGGCGAGCGCCTCCTCCTCGACCGCCACGATCATCTGTCGGGCCAGACCGCGGCCGCGGAACGCCGGGCGCACGTAGATCCGGCGGACCTCGGCCGCGCCCGGCCCACACGCCTGCCAGGCGGCGACCGCCACACCCCGGCCGTTAACCACACCCACCAGATACTCGACGTCGTCATGTGGCTCGAACAGCCGCCCCGCCGGTCCACCGGACTCGGCCAGTTCGCGCTGCTGAGCGGTCACGAGGGCGGCCAGTTCCGGGTCCAGGGCGGGACGGATCTCGATCAGCACGAAGGTGACCCTAGGTGACGCCCGTTTCCGGAGGGTTGCGAAGATCTGGCCTGCGGCCTATTCGTCGGTGTCGTCCTCGTCGCCGACCAGCACAGGGAGTTTCGAGTTGGTGACCGCACTGACCGAACCGTCGGCCGCCATGTGCAGCATCTCGTCGTCGTTACGGACCCGGCGGGCCTTGCGGGCCGCGAGCCGCTGCGATGCCGACGGCCGGACGTCCAGCTCCTCCAGACGGGAGTCGGTGCCGCGCGGACCGGAGACGTACTCGCCGGCGTTCGGCGCCCAGTCGAACTCCCGCTCACCGATCCGGACCGCGCTGCCCGCGACCGCGCCCTTCTTGCCCAGCGCGGCCTCGACACCCAGCCGTTCCATCCGGTCGCCGAGGAAACCGATGGCCTCGTCGTTGTCGAAGTTCGTCTGCCGCACCCAGCGCTCGACCTGGGTGCCCTTGATCACGAAGACGCCGTCCGCGTCCTGCTCGATCGTGAAGCCGGTGTCGTCGACCGCGCGCGGGCGGATCACGATCCGGGTGGCCTCCTCGACCGGCTTGGCCGCCCGGTACTCGGCGACCAGCTTGGCCAGGGCGAACCCGAACTCGCGCAGGCCCTCCCGGGTCATCGCGCTCACCTCGTGCACCTGGTAGCCGCGGGCCTCCAGGTCGGGGCGGACCATCTCGGCCAGGTCGCGGCCGTCCGGGATGTCGACCTTGTTCAGCACCACGATCCGGGGCCGGTCCTCCAGGCCCCCGTACGCGGCCAGTTCGGCCTCGATCGCGTCCAGGTCGGCCAGCGGGTCCCGCTCGATCTCCGGCGCCGCCGCGTCCAGCACGTGCACCAGCACCGAGGTCCGCTCGATGTGCCGCAGGAACTGCATGCCCAGGCCCTTGCCGGTGGCCGCACCGGGAATCAGGCCGGGCACGTCGGCGATCGTGTAGGTCGTCTCACCGGACTGCACCACGCCCAGGTTCGGCACCAGGGTGGTGAACGGGTAGTCGGCGATCTTCGGCTTGGCCGCGGACATCACCGAGATCAGCGACGACTTGCCGGCCGACGGGAACCCGACCAGGCCGACGTCGGCGACACTCTTCAGCTCCAGCACCACGTCCAGCGCGTCACCCGGCTCACCCAGCTCGGCGAAGCCCGGCACCTTGCGGCGGGCGTTCGCCAGCGAGGCGTTGCCCCGGCCACCACGGCCGCCACGGGCCACGGTGAACTCGGTGCCGGCGCCGACCAGGTCGGCCAGCACCTCGCCCTCGGTGGTCTGCACGACGGTGCCGTCCGGGACCTTGAGAATCAGGTCCTTGCCGGTCGCGCCGTCCCGGTTCGCGCCCGCGCCACCGCCACCGTTGCTGGCCTTGACGTGCGGGTGGAAGTGGAAGTCCAGCAGGGTGTGCTGCTGAGCGTCCACCACCAGGGTGATGCTGCCGCCGTGCCCGCCGTTACCGCCGTCCGGGCCGCCGAGCGGCTTGAACTTCTCCCGGTGCACCGAGGAACAGCCGTGGCCGCCGTCACCCGCTTGCAGGTGGAGCACTACCCGGTCGACGAACGTGGTCACTGACGACTCCTACGACTTCTGTTGTGGTGACTTACGGCTCGATCCGAACCCCAGCGCACCACGCGGAGACCGGCGACTTCTGATGTGGTGACTTCCGATTCGATACGAACCGCAACCCACCACACGTTGTTCCCGGCGTGACTCCCGCCACGCGGTGTTACTCGGCGCGGCTCCTGCCAGGCGGTATCGCCCGGCGCGGTTCCTGCCACGCGGTGCCGCGTGGCGTGACTCCCGCCACGCGGCACTCCTGGAAAACGACAACGGGCCGCGGACCCGAGGGTCCACAGCCCGCTGTAGAGAAAACTACTACGCGACCGGCACGATGCTGACGGTCTTACGACCGCGCGCGGTGCCGAACAGGACGTTGCCCGCGGCGAGCGCGAACAGCGTGTCGTCGCCGCCACGGCCGACCAGGTCGCCGGGGTGGAACTTCGTGCCACGCTGGCGGATCAGGATCTCACCGGCGTTGACCAGCTGGCCACCGAATCGCTTGACACCGAGTCGCTGGGCGGCGGAATCACGGCCGTTACGCGAGCTGGATGCACCCTTTTTATGAGCCATGGCGCGCCTACTTCCCGGTCTTGATGCCGGTGACCTTGACGCGGGTCAGCGGCTGACGGTGCCCCTGGCGCTTGTGGTAACCGGTCTTGTTCTTGAACTTGTGGATCCGGATCTTCGGACCCTTGGTGTGCTCGGCGATCTCGCCGGACACCGTAACGTTGGCAAGCTTGGCCGCTTCGGTCACCAGGTTGTCACCGTCGACGAGGAGGATCGCGGCGAGGGTCAGAGCGTCGCCGGGCTGCCCCACGAGCTTCTCAACCTCGATCACGTCGCCCTCGGCAACCTTGTACTGCTTGCCGCCGGTCTTGACGATCGCGTACATCGACGCGGACTCCCTGAGACTTACGCAGCCGCAATTGGCTGCTGGCGGATGTTGCTGATCCGGCGGCTACTTGAATGTTGCTGAAGAGCGCACGGAACTCACGCCGAAAAGGCGCCGTCGGAAAGACTACTTCATCGCAGGGCCGAGACCCAAACCAGGGCCGTCACCCGCGCCCGCAGGCCTCGTCCAGGGTGCTCCGCAGAGCCGCCAGCCGCTCGTCACCCATCTCGGTGACGCCGTCCTGCACCGCGGCCACCTCGGCACCCATCGTGGCGAGCGCCTCCTTGACCACCGGGTCGCCGGCCAGCTTCGACATGTCGAGCAGCGCGTACGAGAAGTTCGCCACGTCCCGGGTGACCTTCTCCCGGGCTCGGGCCTTCTCCTCGCCCGCCCGGGCCGGCAACTGACGGTCCTCGGCGAGGGTCTTGGCGAAGCTCGCGCTGGTCCGCCGGGCCTGGGCACAGATGGCAGCGGTGTCGCCGGCGAGCGCCGCGTCGGTGGGCGTCACCTCGGCACCGGTGCAGCCGGCGAGAAACGTGGTGACGATCGCCACCGGGACAAGAACGGGCATCCGCACGGCCGGCCTCCTCGAAACGGCAGGGATCGATGCCGCCGAGGGTAACCGAAAAAACGGCCAAGTAGTTAACTTTATTCACAGTTAACTACTTGGCCGCATTCCTACAGCTCAGGGGCGAGTACGCCGCCTCGCGGCACTACGCCGCGACCGCCTGCGGGTACCGGTGCCGGCACCCACCACGTCCTCGTCGTCCTCGTCCTCGTCGTCCTCGGCCGCGTCCGGGTCATCGGCACCGACCAGCCGCATCGGCTCGGCCGGAGTGTCGTACCGCGACAGGTCGTAGCCGCTCATGTCGTACTCGTCGTCGTCCGAGGTGGTCACCACCGGCTGGATACGGCGGACGATCCCGGAACCCGCGACCGGAGCCGACGGCGTCTCCACCACCGGCGGCGTCTCGACCACCCGCGGCGTCTCCACCACCGGCGGCGTCACGGCTACCTGCGGCGTCGCCACCACCCGCGGCGGCTCGGCCGCCGGCAGCGTCTCCACCACCTGCTGCTCGACCGCCGGGGGAACCTCGGCGATCTCGGCGATCGGCCCGGACTCCTGCTCCACCGGGGCACTCTCGGCACCACCACGACGGCGGCGCGACCGGGACGACGCCGGCTGCTGCTGCTGGACCGGGGCCTCGGTACGGACGGCCGCAGCGACCGCCTTCACCTGAGTACTGGCACCGCTGCCGTTGCTCCCGTTGCTGCCGCCACCACTGCCGTTCGACCGCTTCTCCGGCACCGGCTCCGGGTGGACGATCAGCCCGCGGCCCTTGCAGTGGTCACAGTTCTCACTGAACGCCTCGAGCAGTCCGGCACCGATCCGCTTCCGGGTCATCTGCACCAGGCCGAGCGAGGTGATCTCGGTTACCTGGTGCTTGGTCCGGTCCCGGCCCAGGCACTCGGTGAGCCGCCGCAGCACCAGTTCGCGGTTGCTCTCCAGCACCATGTCGATGAAGTCGATCACCACGATGCCACCGAGGTCGCGCAGCCGCAGCTGGCGCACGATCTCCTCGGCCGCCTCGAGGTTGTTGCGGGTGACGGTCTCCTCCAGGTTGCCGCCCGCACCGGTGTACTTACCGGTGTTGACGTCGACCACTGTCATCGCCTCGGTGCGGTCGATCACCAGGTGACCGCCGGACGGCAGGAAGACCTTGCGGTCCAGACCCTTGAGGATCTGCTCGTCGATCCGCCACTCGGCGAAGACGTCCTGCACGCCGGTGTGCCGGCGGAGCCGCTCCAGCAGGTCCGGGGAGACCGAGTCGAGGTAGTTCTCCACCTCGGCGTACGCCTGCTCGCCCTGAACCACCAGATCGCGGAAGTCCTCGTTGAACAGATCCCGGACCACCCGGATGACCAGGTCGGGCTCCTCGGACAGGGCGCGCGGGGCGTTGCCCTCGGTGGCCCGGGCCTGGATGGTCTCCCACTGTGCCTGGAGCCGCGTCACGTCCCGGGCCAGTTCGTCCTCGGTGGCGCCCTCGGCCGCGGTCCGGACGATCACGCCCGCACCGTCCGGGACCAGCTTCTTCAGGATGTCGCGGAGCCGCTTGCGCTCGTTGTCCGGCAGCTTGCGGCTGATTCCGGAGGCGTTGCCGTTCGGCACGTAGACCAGGTGCCGGCCGGAGAGGGCGATGTGGCTGGTCAGCCGGGCGCCCTTGTGGCCGATCGGGTCCTTGGTGACCTGCACCAGCACCGAGTCGCCGGACCGCAGCGCCTGCTCGATCGAGCGGGCCCGGCCCTCCAGCCCGGTGGCGTCCCAGTTGACCTCACCGGCGTAGAGCACCGCGTTGCGGCCACGGCCGACGTCGACGAACGCGGCCTCCATGCTCGGCAGCACGTTCTGCACCTTGCCGAGGTAGACGTTGCCGACCATGGTGCCGGACGTCACCCGGGACACGTAGTGCTCGACCAGGATGCCGTCCTCGAGGACCGCGATCTGGGTCCGGTCGGCCTTCTGCCGGACCACCATCACCCGGTCCACCGCCTCACGACGGGCCAGGAACTCCGACTCGCTCAGGATCGGCGGGCGGGTCCGGCGCTGCTCACGGCCGTCCCGGCGGCGCTGGCGCTTGGCCTCCAGCCGGGTCGAGCCGGAGACACCCTGAACCTCGTCGGAGGAACGGCGGGGCTCGCGGACACGCACCACCGTGTGCACGCCGTCCTCGATGCCACCGGTCTCACCGTCACCGCTGGAGCCCTTGCGCCGGCGCCGGCGACGACGGCGGGTGACACCGTCACCCTCGCCGTCCTCGTTCTCCTCGTCGTCGCCGTCCTCGGCGGACGCCTCGGCGCCCTCCTCGGTGTCGGTCTCCTCGGAGTCGCCGTCCTCGGCCTCGTCGGACGGGCCCTTGCCACGGCCGCGGCCACGACGGCCCCGGCGACGGCGGCGACGGCCGGCCGCACTGTCCTCGTCATCGTCGTTCTCGTCGCCGTCCTCGACGTCGTCGGCGCTCTCGTCGGGCTCCTCCAGGAGCGGCTCGGCCTCGGTGATCACGGCCTCGGCCGGCTCCTCGGCGGCACCCCGGCGACGACGGCGGCTGCGGCGGGGACCCTCGGCGGGCTCCTCCGCGGCGGGCTGCTCGGTGACGTCGGTCTCCGGTGCCTCGGCGACTGCCGGGACCTCGGTGACCGCGGCCACCGGTGCCGCAGCGGTCCCGCGACGGCGGCGGGTCACCGGCGCAGCGGTCTCGGTCTCGGCGGCCTCGGTGACCTCAGTGGTCTCCGCACCGGCACGACGGCGCCGGGCGGGCGGGGCGGCCGCGGCCTCGGTGGCCTCCGGGGGCATGAACAGCACGGCGGGCGGCAGGGCGGCGCGGCGGGCCCGGGTCGGACGGGCCGGCTGCTCCTCCACGAAGTCGTCGTCGAGCGGGATGACACCGACCACCGGAGTGCCGGCGGCGCGGGCCGCGGAGGCGGCCTCCACTGCGGCGTCCTCGATGAGGTCGGCCTCGTCCTCCTCCTCGGCGGGCGTCTCCACCGGTGTGGCCGGAGTCACTGCCGCCGGAGCCGTGGCGACCTCCACCGGAACATCGGCAGGGGTCGGGTCCTCCAGGAGTGAGGGCTGCTCGGCGACGGGTTCGACCTTCTTACGGCGCGCCCGAGTGGCCTTCTTCACCGGAGCCACCGGCTCAGCCGGAACCTCCGACGCGGACGACCCGGCATCCTCGGCCTGAGCAGCTGCGACGACCGGAACGGCGGAATCCTCGGGCTCCACCTTCTTCCGGCGCGCCCGAGTGGCCTTCTTCACCGGAGCCGGGGTCTCCGACGCGTCCGGAACAGCCGTCTCCGCGGCGGCCGGCTCGGTCTCCGCCGGTGGCGGGGCAGCTTTACGACGCGGGGCCCGGGTCTTACGGACCGGGGTGGTGCCGGCGGCGTCGTCCGCGGGCGGAGTAGAGACTCCGCCCTGTTCTCCCGCGTTGGCTGGGGGCTCGTTATCGAGCATGGGGCGCTCTCCAGTTCTCGGCGACCCCGGGCGCGGGTAAGCGCTGCCACGCAGGGTCGCTGCAAAGTTTTTCGGGCCCGGCCGGAATTGGGCCGGGCTTGCCGAAGTCTGCCAGGTGAACCATTTTCAACCCTGCGCCGGTCAACGGCCCGGTGGTCTTCGGCCGGATGCCGGGTTGAAACAAGCTCCAACGAACGCAGGCCGGGCATTACCGGCTAGCGCTCTCCGATGCTGACATCATCGCGATCCGCGTCCAACGGATCGACGATCTCCCCCTGCGCGGTGAGTGCGCCCTGGGCCAGTCTGGTGACCCGTGGGGGCACCGGCGGCTCCAGGCCGGCCACCACGCGCAGACCGGAAAGGACGTCATCGGGCCGGACGGCGGGTGTCACCTGCCGTACGACAAGGTCGATTATCGCACACGGTACCGCAACGGCCTCGGAAGGTAGGTCCGGCTCATCGGTCACCGCGCACCGGGACACCGCTGCCCGGGCGTCGAAAGTGCGGCGGCCCTGCTTGGTCATGCGCTCCACCAGGACTTCCGGAGCCTCCAGGAACGCCGCCACGGCCTTCTCGGCCTCCGCGGACCCGACACCGGGCAGCTCCAGGCGCCAGTGCGACGCGTCGATCCGGTCGGCGAGGCTGCCGCCCGCTGCCGCGATCACCGCGTCCAGCACGTCCAGGCCCGGGGAGAGCGCGGCGTCCAGGGCCACCCGCAACTCCGCCGGGTCGACCTCACGCTGCAGCCCGATCTCCAGGTACTCCGCCTCGCTGCCGACCCCGGTCGGGGCGGCGCTGGCGTACGAGATCTTCGGGTGCGGGCTGAAGCCCTGGGAGAAGGCGATGGGCACGGCGGCACGGCGCAGCGCCCGTTCGAACGCGCGGGCGAAGTCCCGGTGTGAGGTGAAACGCAGTGGGCCGCGTTTCGCGTACCGGATCCGGATCCGCTGGACGACCGGGGCCTGGCCGCCGGTGGGCTGGTTCTTCGGGGGAATCTCGTGCTCCTAAGCAGGGACCCGCAGATTGGTCACGGGGGTCAGGGGAAGCAGTTTCTTGCCGGTCGGGCCGATCTGGATCTCGGTGTCCATCGACGGGCAGACGCCGCAGTCGAAGCACGGGGTCCAGCGGCAGTCGTCCTGCTCGTACTCGCTCATCGAGTCCTGCCAGTCCTGCCAGAGCCAGTCCTTGTCCAGACCGGAGTCCAGGTGGTCCCAGGGCAGGACCTCCAGCTCCTCACGCTCGCGGGTGGTGAACCAGTCCAGGTCCACCCCGAATCCGGGCAGCACCTCGGCGGCGGACTCGACCCAGCGTGCGTAGGAGAAGTGCTCGGACCAGCCGTCGAAACGGCCGCCCTTCTCCCAGGCGCGGAGGATGACCTTGCCGACCCGGCGGTCGCCGCGGGACAGCAGTCCTTCGATGAGTGACGGCTCGCCGTCGTGGTAGCGGAACCCGATCGCGCGGCCGAGCGAACGGTCGCTGTTGATCGCGTTCTTGAGCATCTTCAGGCGGCCGTCGATGACCTCCGGCCGGTCCATCGGCGCCCACTGGAACGGTGTGTGCGGCTTGGGCACGAACCCGCCGATCGACACCGTGCAGCGGATGTCCTTGGTGCCGGCGGCCTCGCGACCGGCCCGGATCACCTCGTGGGCCATCTCGGCGATCTCGAGGACGTCCTCGTCGGTCTCGCTCGGCAGGCCGCACATGAAGTACAGCTTCACCTGCCGCCAGCCGTTGGAGTACGCCGTGACGACGGTCCGGATCAGATCCTCCTTGGTCACCATCTTGTTGATGACCTTGCGGATCCGTTCCGAGCCGCCCTCCGGGGCGAAGGTGAGACCGGTGCGCCGCCCGTTGCGGGACAGCTCCTGGGCCAGGTCGATGTTGAAGGCGTCGACCCGGGTGGACGGCAGCGACAGCGACACGTTGGTGTCGGCGTACTGCTCGGCCAGGCCGGAGCACATGTCACCGATCTCGGAGTGGTCGGCGCTGGAGAGCGAGAGCAGACCGACCTCGCTGTAGCCGGAGAACTCCAGGCCCTCCTTGACCATCTGGCCGACGGTGGTGATCGACCGCTCCCGCACCGGGCGGGTGATCATGCCGGCCTGACAGAACCGGCAGCCCCGGGTGCAGCCGCGGAAGATCTCCACGGCGTACCGCTCGTGCACCGTCTCCGCGAGCGGGACCAGCGGCTTCTTCGGGTACGGCCACGCGTCCAGGTCCATCGTGGTGCGCTTGGACACCCGGAACGGCACGTCCGGCCGGTTCGGCACGACACGCTGGATCCGGCCGTCGGGCAGGTAGTCCACGTCGTAGAACCGGGGCACGTAGATGCTCTCGGTGCGGGCCAGGCGCAGCAGGATCTCGTCCCGCCCGCCGGGGCAGCCCTCGGCCTTCCATTCCCGGATGATCCCGGTGATCTCCAGGACCGCCTCCTCACCGTCGCCGAGCACTGCGGCGTCGATGAAGTCGGCGATCGGCTCCGGGTTGAAGCTGGCGTGCCCGCCGGCCAGCACGATCGGATGTGTCTCGTCCCGGTCGGCACTGTCCAGCGGGATGCCGGCCAGGTCCAGCGCGCTGAGCATGTTGGTGTAGCCCAGCTCGGTGGCGAACGACAGCCCGAACACGTCGAACGCCTTCACCGGCCGGTGCGCGTCGACGGTGAACTGCGGGACGCCGTTCTCCTTCATGAGCGCCTCGAGGTCCGGCCAGACCGAGTAGGTCCGCTCGGCGAGCACGTCCTCCTGCTCGTTGAGTACCTCGTACAGGATCTGGACACCCTGGTTGGGCAGGCCGACCTCGTACGCGTCCGGGTACATCAGTGCCCACCGGACGGTCGTGTCGTCCCAGTCCTTGACGACGGCACCGAGCTCGCCGCCCACATACTGGATCGGTTTGCTGACCCGGGGAAGGAGCTGCTCGAGCTGCGGGAAGACGGAACTCACGCTCATGGGTGCCCAGCGTACGCGAGACCGGTAGAGGCTAACGGCCCAGTTCCGTCGCCGCCCTGTCCAGGTCCGTCGCCAGCAGGTCGTTACGGAACGCGCAGAGCTGGAGAGTCATCCGGGCGGGGCCCCGTTCGCCGACGACCAGACGGATCGGTTTCCCCCTGTCGTCCAGGTCACCGACGATGAAGTCGAGCAGCCGCACCCCGGCGCTGTCCAGGAACGAGACGGCGGTCAGGTCGATCACCACGGCGTCGGCACCGGTGGTCCGCGCCACGATGGCCCGCCCGATGTCGTTGGCGTTGGCCAGGTCGATCTCACCCTTGAGGTGGACGAGTTCGGCCACCCCCCGCCGCGAGAAGCTGACCCACTGATCAGTCATCGGTAGCCTCCCTCCTCCGCCGCCGCATCGTCACGCTGGTCCCCTCGTTCCCCCGGTCGTAGACCACCTCGTCCATCGACTCGTAGATCAGCTGCAGTCCCCGGCCGCGGGCCACACCGTCGCTCGGCCCGCGCCACCCGCCCCGGTCGGTGACCCGGATCTCCACCGTCTCCGGGCTGATCGTGGCGGCCACGTCGACCATCCCGAACGGGTCCTCCCGGTAGCCGTGCTCGATCGAGTTGGCCACCGCCTCGGAGCAGGCCAGCAGCACCTTGTCCAGGCATTCCTTGCCCACCCCGTGCCCGGCCAGCCAGCCCCGCATGTCGGCGCGCAGCAGGGCGATCTGCTGCGGGTCGGCGCCGATCGAGCGTTCCAGCCGCTCCTCGGTGCCGAGGGTCAGGCACAGCATGCACACGTCGTCGCCGTGGTCCTTGCCGACCAGGGTGTCGGCGAGTCCCGCGGTCAGGCCCTTGAGCGGGGCGTCCCGGAGCCGGGCGTACTCCCGGGCCAGGATCTCGAAACCGCGGTCGATGGTCCGGGTGCGGCGCTCGATCAGGCCGTCGGTGTAGAGCAGCAACCGGCTGCCGGCGGCCAGGCGCATCCGGTGCTCGACCCGGCGGCGATCCCCGGCCCGGGAGCCGAGCGGTGCCGACCGGGCCTGCAGCAGGTACTGCGGTGAGCCGGCCGGCTCGTGCAGCAGCGGCGGCAGATGACCGGCACAGGCGTACGCCACCTCGCTGCTGATCAGGTCGAACTCGGCGTAGACGACTGTCGCCATCCGGGCCGAGTCGACCCGTTCGCAGAACCGGTCCAGCCCCTCCAGCAGCCGGGCCGGCCCGTTCTCGGCCGACGCCAGCGCCCGGATCGCGCTGCGCAGCTGGCCCATCGTGGTGGCCGCCTCGATGCCCCGACCGACCACGTCGCCGACCACCACCGCCAGTTTGTTCGGGGTGATCAGGAAGGCGTCGTACCAGTCGCCGCCGACCTCCATGTCCTGCGCGGCGGCCTGGTAGTGGGTCTCCACCGCGAACCGCGGGTCGGAACCCGGCACCGAGTCGGCCAGCAGACTGCGCTGCAGGGTCCGGGCGATGGCCCGTTCCTGCTCGTAGAGGCGGGCGTTCTCCAGGGTCAGGGCGGCCCGGTCGGCCAGGTCGATCAGGAACTCCCGGTCGGCTTCGGCGCCCCGCCGGTCCGGGGCCATCCGCACGCTCAGGGTGCCGAGCACGGTGCCGCGGACGGTGAGCGGCAGGATCGTACAACCGAGTCCGTCCCCGTCGGCCGCGAAGACCGGGGCCACCGTCTCGATCGCCGCAGCCGTCCGGGCGCCGAGCAGTTCCGGGTCGGGAGCCGGGCCGCCGTGGTGCTCGACCAGACCGGCCGGGCCCACCTGGAGCCGGACCATCGCCCAGTCGGCGAGTTCCGCGACGATCCGCTCGACCAGCCGGCGGGCCCGTTGCAGCAGCCGGTGCTCCTCCTCCAGCGACCGCATGGTGCGGGCCATGAACGAGGCCCGCTCCTCACGCCGCCGGGCCTCGTCGTAGAGCCGGGCCCGGTCCAGCGCCTGCCCGGCCTGCTGGCCCAGCAACCGGATCACCCGCAGTTCACCGTCGGTGAGGACCCGTTCGTCCCGGAAACTGAACGCGAGCACGCCCAGCACCGTGACACCGCCCCCGCCGTCGGCCGGCCCGGTGGTCAGCGGCACCAGCACCACACTGCGGCGTTCCGAGCGCCGCATCGACTCGGCCAGGTCCGGGAAGTGCTCGTCGGCCTCGGCCACGGAGCCGATCACGTGCAGGTCGCCGCGGCGGGCCACCTCGGCCACCGCCCGGGTCGACGAGCGCGGCATGTCGTCCCAGTTGCCGGTGGTCGGGTCGGTGGAGGCCACCGCGATCAGCTGATCCTGCTCGGTGTCGACCAGGTAGATGCTGGTGCTGGCGGCTTGGAAGGCCGGTTCCGGGGCACGGACCACGGCTTCGGCGACCTCGGCCACGGTCGGGGCGGCGGCCAGGTCGGCCACTATCTGCTGGAGCACCTGGACGCGCTGCTCCGAGGACTCGGCCGCACGCCGGGAGTGCAGCAGTTCCTTCTCGTAGCTGCGCCGCTCGGTGACGTCGAAGATCATCGTGCGGATGATCCGCGGCGACCCGGTCGGCCCGCGTTCCAGCACCGAGTTGACCAGGGTCGGCAACCGGCGCTTGTCCGGGCAGATCACCTCGAGCGCGATCTCGTGCACCTCGCCCTGCATCGCCAGCAACGGTGCGTAGTGCGTCTCGTGGTAAATCCTGTCACCCGGAGTGAGCAGGTCACGGAACCGCCGGTGACCGATGAGGTCGGCCCTGGCGTACCCGGTCCAGTTCAGGAAAGTCTCGTTGACCCGGACGATGGTGCCGTCCGGAAGCGTCGTCAGATAACCGCACGGCGCATGCTCGTACAGATCTTCGGGATCGTCGTCCCACGGTAGTCGCAACTCTTGTGTCACGTCCGGCACGCCAGATTCACTCACGCCAATACTCCGCCGATCATGCCCGCTGTCTACAACCAGGACTTGATCGCGTCAACCGTCTCCCGCGGAGCACTCAGGTTCGGGCAGTGCCCGGTCGCGTTGAGCATGCTGAAAGTGCTGTCCGGCGTGTTCTTGTGTACGTACTCGCCGACCTTGGTGGGCGCGATGACGTCGTCCGAGCACTGCAGGATGAGCGACGGCACCCGCAGCCTCGGCAGGTCGGCGCGGTTGTCCGAGAGGAAGGTGACCCGGGCGAACTTCTTGGCGATCCCCGGGTCGGTGGCGCAGAAGCTGTTCGTCAGTTCCTCACCGAGTTCGGGCCGGTCCGGGTTGCCCATGATCACCGGGGCCATCGCACTGGACCAGCCCAGATAGTTACTGTCCAGCGACTCCAGCAGGCCGTCGATGTCCTCCCGGGTGAACCCGCCGACGTAGCCGTCGGTGTCGTCGTCGATGTACCGCGGGGACGGGCCGACCATCACGATCCCGGCGAACCGCTCCGGCTCGCGGACCGCGGCGATCACCCCGATCATCGAACTGACCGAATGGCCGACGAAGACCACGTCACGCAGGTCGTGCTCGTGGACGATCTCCAGCACGTCCTCGGCGTAGCCCTCCAGGCTCCCGTACCGGGAGTCCCGATAGGCCGACAAGTCGGATTTACCGTTCCCGACGTGATCGAAGAGAACGATGCGATGGGTGTCCTGGAAGGCCGGGGTGACAAAACGCCACATGTTCTGGTCGCAGCCGTACCCGTGAGCGAACAACATCGGACGCCCGGACCCGGCTCCGGAGATCGTCACGGCGTTTCTCTGCTTCGTACTCATGCGATCGTGGCGCACACCCGGGCTTGCGGCAGCCCGAGGAGGCGCCCCTCCCTTCCTGCACGCGAATGATGTGTCGCACACCCGGATAGCGACCCAGGGCACGAACCAGCACTTTCGAGCCGATCGATGCCGAGTCCGGGTAACCATACGACTCCGGAGCGTTTCGCACGACGTCCTCCTTGTCCGCCATTCGTGTCCGCCGTCTCCCTCCGGCCCTCCCGTCCCACTGGCACACCCGGCCTAACCTGGGAAAGCAGTCTCATGTCCGGAGTGCGGGAGGAGATCGAATTCATGGCCGACCAGCAGCCGGGTGACGGCACCACCGTCGCCGGAACGCCCGACCCCACCCGTGCGGCCGGAGCCGGTGCGGGCGAGCCGCCGACAGCGGATCTGCCGGGGCGATGGAGCGGGGCCGCGGCGATCCCGGACCGGGGCGGGATACGCCGCTCACGATGGTCCCGGTTCAAAGACCGATTGGCCGGTACGGGTGGGCAGGGCACCGAGATCGACGACCGGACCACGGTGCCCGCCGTCGATCCATGGGCCGATCAGGACACTCCGGCCTGGCCGGACGCCTACACCACACCCGCCGCCGACCCGACCCTCTTCGACGGCCCCGCCGAGCGCACCCTCTTCCAGACCTCCCCGGCCCCCGCCGACCGGAGTCCCGCGTCTGCCGACCGCACCCTCTTCGAGACCGCCCCGGCGGCCGACCGGACCCTTTTCGAGACGTCTCCCGCTGCCGACCGCACGCTCTTCGAGGCGTCCCCGGCCGCTCCCCCGGCGGCCGGCCCGTCCTCCCGCGCGGCTGACGCGGCGCCCCAGCGGCCGTCCCTGCTGGAACGGGTCCGGCAGGAGACGGATCGGCTGCGGAAGGAGGCCGCTGCCGCCGCGCGCGAGCCGGTCAACCCGCAGCCGGCCCCGGCAGCCGGCGGGCCGGTTCCAGCAGCGCCCACACCCGTCGGACCGGCTCCCGGCACCTACCCGCCGCCGGCTGGAGGCACCGGCCTGCCGCCACGGGTCCGGCCGAAGTGGCAGGTGTGGGGCGAACGGGCCGCCGCGAGCAGCAGGCAGGCCGCGGCCGAGGCGCCCGACCGGCTGCGCTCCTGGCGACAACAGGCCGGCACCTGGGGCCAGCAGCAGGCCGAATCGCTCCGGCAGCCGGCCGGTTCACCGGACCAGGCCGGTTACCGGGAGCAGGGGGCCGGTTCCCTGGGACGCCCGGCCGGCCCGGTGGGACGGCCGGCCGGCCCGGTCCGGCAGCAGGCCGATGACAAGGGGCGTCAGGCTGCCGCCGGAACGCCCGGGAGGCTGCGCCTCTGGAAACGCAAGCCCGTGCCGGAGAGTGCCGTGCCGCCCCGGATCCCGGTCCAGCCGCGACCGGCCGCCCGGCCCTGGGCACCCACCCCGGCGAGGCCCAAGCGCCGATTCCGCCGGTTGCGGCGGCTCACGCTGGTGGTGGCGGTGGTGATCGCCCTGTTCACCGTCGGGCCGTACGTTCAGCCGCACATTCCGGTGCTGAACCAGTTCCCGGTGACGGCGATCCTGCCGGACGACTTCTCCGACCTGTCGTTACGGGACACCGAAGCCGGGCGGCAGGCCGCACAGAAGCTGGCCGACCAGTTGCAGGAGGCCGGTTCGGGCAGTGACACGTTCGCCGGGATCTACGGTGACGGCCGCGGCAAGCGGGTCACCGTCTTCGGTGTGACCGGCCTACGGCTGACCCCCGGTTCCGACGTGGCGGATCAACTCGGCCGGATGGCCGACTCACTGAGCCTGAAGAACATCCAGCCCATCGACACCGGCGTGTTCGGGGTCCACCAGCAGTGCGGTACCGGCCGCCTGGACGGCACCTCGGTCGTCGCCTGCGCCTGGGCCGACCACGGCAGCCTGGCCACGGTCCTGCTCACCCGCCGGTCCCTGGACGAGAGCGCCACCCTGGTCTCCCGTCTGCGCTCCACGGTCCTGACCACGACCAGCCCTCTGGTCTAGCCCGACCCGACCACGAACGAACCACAGCTCACCACACACGGCCCCGGCCCACCCGCGCGGTGAGTCCGGGCGCGATGCGAACCGCAACTCGGCACACACGGCCCCGGCCCCACCCGCGTGGTGAGTCCGGGCTGGGGTGCCCGTCGGAGCGGTGCTGTGGGCCGTGAGCCCCGCATACGCCCGGCGGTCGCGGGGTGGCCCGGACCGGCGCCCACCTCGCGGATAGCCACGGGAGGTGTGGTTCGGCGGGAGTGGTAGGCGTACCGGATGATCAGTTCTGGTCTGGCCGTTTCGGCGCGTACCGCGGGATGTACTCCTGCCCGGTGAGCCGCTGAATGTCGGTCATCACCTGGTCGGTCAGTTCGCGCAGCGCGTGGCGGTCGTCGGAGCGGCCCGTCGTCTCGATCGGTTTGCCGAACTTGATGCTGATCGCTCCGCGCATCGGGCTCGGGTAGAGCTGGCCGATGGGCTGGACCTTGTCGGTTCCGGTCACGCCGACCGGGATGATCGGGACGCCGGCGGCGACTGCCAGCCGGGCCACGCCGGTGCGGCCGCGGTAGAGCCGGCCGTCGGGTGAGCGGGTGCCTTCGGGGTAGACGGCGACCAGGTCACCGCCGCGCAGGGCGGGGATCGCGGCGTCGAAGGCGGTGAGGGCGGCACGTCCGCCGGCACGCTCGACCCGGATGGCGCCGACTCCGGCCATCACCTGGCGGAAGAAGACACCTTTGACACCGGTGCCGGTGAAATAGTCGGACTTGGCCCAGAACGCCAGGTGCCTGTCGACGACGGCGCCGAGGAACAGTTCGTCGGAGACGGACAGGTGGTTGCTGGCGAAGATCGCGCCGCCGGTGGCCGGGACGTGCTCGATGCCTTCGACGTGCGGCTGCCAGCCGGCCATCAGAATCTTGCCGAGCGTGAGCTTGCCGAACGAGTAGAGCAGCGGCAACTTCGTCCTCCGGGACGCGTGGAGCGGGTTGGTGTGTTGTGAGGTTAGCTGACAGTCGCGGCGAGGAGTCTAGTCCCGCATGACCGGCCCGGACATCCGCCCACACCTGGCGAACATCCGGGCCAATCGGAGATGTCAGACCGCCGAAACGGTGACCGTCACCTGTTCGCCGTCGCCGACCTCGCCGGTGAAGCCGGTGGACCCGGTTTCGGGATCGACGAACTCCACTGTAGTGGCGAGCGTCTCACCGGCGACGAAGTCCCGGTACGCCTCGACCGCGGCCCGGACCGTCGCCGGTGCCGACAGCACCAGGGTGATCCGGTCGCTGACGTCCAGGTCGGCGTCCCGGCGGGCCTGCTGCACGACCCGGATCACGTCGCGGGCCAGGCCTTCGGTGGCCAGTTCGGCGGTGACCGCGGTGTCCAGGACCACGACACCGGCACCGGCCGGCAGCGGCGCGGAGTTCTCCACGTCGGCGGCGACCAGCTTCAGCTCGTACTCCCCCTCGGCGAGGGTGACACCGGCCGCGACCGGCGCGCCGTCGACGAGCTGCCAGTCCCCCGACTTGACCGCCTTGATCACCTGCTGGACCTGCTTGCCGATCCGAGGGCCGAGGGCCCGCGGTACGACGGTGAGGACCTGCTGGCAGTACGCGGCGACGTCGTCGGTGAAGACCACGTCCTTGACGTTCACCTCGTCCTTGAGCAGGTCACCCAGCCCGGTCAGCGAGCCGCCCCCGCTGGAGGCGACGGTCAGCGTGGCCAGCGGCAGCCGGACCCGCAGGCCCTTCGCCTTGCGCAGCGACAGGGCCGCCGAGGCGACGTCGCGGATCGCGTCCATCGAGGCGACCAGTTCGTGGTCGGCCGGGAACTCCGCCGCCGAGGGCCAGTCGGTCAGGTGCACCGAACGGCCACCGGTCAGGCCACGCCAGATCTCCTCGGCGGTCAGCGGCGCGAGCGGCGCCACCACCCGGGTGAGTGTCTCCAGGACGGTGGCCAGGGTGTCGAAGGCGTCCTCGTCACCGGCCCAGAAGCGGTCCCGGGAGCGGCGGACGTACCAGTTGGTGAGGGCGTCCAGGTAGTTCCGGACACTTGCCGCCGCGCCCGAGATATCGTAATCGTCCATCTGCTTCTCGGTCTGCGACACCAGCTCGCCGGTCTTGGCGAGGATGTAGCGGTCCAGCAGGTGGGTGGAATCCGTCCGGAACCTCGCCTCATGGCCGGAAGCGTTGGCGTAGAGGCTGAAGAAGTACCAGACGTTCCAGAGCGGCAGCAGCACCTGACGCACCGAGTCACGGATCGCCACCTCGGTCACCGGCATGTCGCCGCCCCGGAGCACCGGCGAGGACATCAGCATCCAGCGCATGGCGTCCGAGCCGTACGTGTCGAAGATCCGGTACACGTCCGGGTAGTTCCGCAGCGACTTGGACATCTTGCGCCCGTCCTCGCCCAGCAGGATGCCGTGGCTCAGGCAGTTGCGGAACGCCGGCCTGTCGAACAGCGCCGTGGCCAGCACGTGCATCGTGTAGAACCAGCCGCGGGTCTGCCCGATGTACTCGACGATGAAGTCACCCGGGTAGTGGTCCTCGAACCAGTCCTTGTTCTCGAACGGGTAGTGCACCTGGGCGAACGGCATCGACCCGGACTCGAACCAGCAGTCCAGCACCTCGGGCACCCGCCGCATGGTGGACTGCCCGGTCGGGTCGTCCGGGTTGGGGCGGGTCAGCTCGTCGACGTACGGCCGGTGCAGGTCCGACACACGTACCCCGAAGTCGCGCTCCAGTTCCTCGTAGGAGCCGTAGACGTCCACTCGGGGGTACTGCGGGTCGTCGGACTTCCACACCGGGATCGGCGAACCCCAGAACCGGTTACGGGAGATCGACCAGTCGCGGGCGTTCGCCAGCCACTTGCCGAACGAGCCGTCCTTGATGTGCGCCGGCGTCCAGTTGATCTCCTGGTTCAGCTCGACCATCCGGTCCCGGAACTGCGTCACCGCGACGAACCAGGACGACACCGCCTTGTAGACGAGCGGGGTGTCACAGCGCCAGCAGTGCGGGTAGGAGTGGACGTACGCGTCGTGGCGCAGCACCACGCCACGCCCCTTCAGCGCCGCGATCACCGGCTTGTTCGCGTCGAAGACCTGCAGACCCTGGTAGTCCGGGACCAGCGAGGTGAAGCGGGTGTGCTCGTCGACGGTCACCACGGTCGGGATGCCGGCCGCGTTGCAGGCGTTCTGGTCGTCCTCACCGAAGGCCGGGGCCATGTGGACGACACCGGTGCCGTCCTCGGTGGTCACGAAGTCGGCACCGAGCACCTGGAAGGCGTTCTCCCCGGCCGGCTCGACCAGGAAGTCGAACAGCGGGGTGTAGCGCTTTCCGACCAGGTCAGCGCCCTTGACCACGCCGACCTGCTCGAAACCTTCGAGCTCCTTGGCGTACGCCGCCACCCGGCCCGCACCGACGATGAGCTTCTGTCCACTCTCGTCCGCCAGAACCGCGTAGTCGATGTCCGGGCCGACCGCCAGCGCCAGGTTCGACGGCAGCGTCCACGGGGTGGTGGTCCAGACCGCGATGTCCTCGCCGCTGTCCAGGCGGAACCTGACGGTCAGCGCCGGGTCGGTGCGGTCCCGGTAGACGTCGTCCATCCGGGTCTCGGTGTTCGACAGCGGGGTCTCACAGCGCCAGCAGTACGCCAGCACCCGGAAGCCCTCGTACACCAGACCCTTGTCGTGCAGGGTCTTGAAGGCCCACATGACCGATTCCATGTACGCCGGGTCGAGGGTCTTGTAGTCGTTCTCGAAGTCGACCCAGCGCGCCTGCCGGGTGACGTACCGCTCCCAGTCCTTGGTGTAGGCGAGCACCGACGTCCGGCAGGCCTCGTTGAACTTCTCGATGCCCAGGTCGACGATCTGCGCCTTGCTGGTGATCCCGAGCTGCTTCTCGGTCTCCACCTCGGCGGGCATGCCGTGGGTGTCCCAGCCGAACCGGCGCTCGACGTGCTTGCCCCGCATCGCCTGGTAGCGCGGGACCAGGTCCTTCACGTAGCCGGTGAAGAGGTGCCCGTAGTGCGGCAGGCCGTTGGCGAACGGCGGGCCGTCGTAGAAGACGTACTCGTTGGAGCCGTTCTCCCCGGCCGGCCGCTGATCGACGGACGCCTCGAAGGTCTTGTCCGCGGCCCAGTGCTCCAGGACGGCACGCTCGACCCCGGGAAGATCAGGACTTGCCGGTACGCCGGTGGCGTCGGAGTGTTTCGGGTAGGCCATGCTGGTAGTTCCCCTCAAGCAGTTCACGTGACGTGACTGCGAGGACGAGCCGTCTCGGCCCGCGGTACCACCTCGCTTGACGGTTCGTGGCGACCCGCCCGCTCATTCGCCGGATGATCTGCGCGGTCCGGTGTCCGCCCGGTTCTACTAGAGCTCGCGCTCGTTCTTCCGGAGGCTCCCCGGTGATGGCCGGTTCAAAGCCTGCGTGGCGTCAACGATACCGGCCCGGTTTCGATTCCCTCGACGGGATCAACCGGGCCGGATCGCGGCGCTGAATCAGATCTTGGGGAACCAGAGGGCCAGCTCACGCTCGGCGCTCTCCGGCGAGTCCGAGGCGTGCACCAGGTTCTCCCGGTTGGAGAGAGCCAGGTCGCCGCGGATCGTGCCGGCCGCCGCCTTCCGCCCGTCGGTCGCGCCGATCATGGCCCGGACCACCTCGATGACCGAGTCACCGGAGAGGACCAGCGCCGCCAGCGGGCCGCTCGTCATGAAGTCCTTCAGCGGCGGGTAGAACGCCTTGTCCACGTGCTCGGCGTAGTGCGCGTCGGCCAGCGAGCCGTCCATCGTGCGCAACTCCAGCGCCTCGACGATCAGGCCTTTACGCTCGAAACGGGACAGAATCTCGCCGAGCAGTCCGCGGCGGACCGCGTCAGGCTTGATGAGGACGAGTGAACGCTCGGCAGGAGCAGGGACGGTGTTGCTGGACACGCGGTTCCTCCGTTGTTCCGGGGTAAGGCAAACACGCGGGGTTCAGCCTATCGGTACCGCGAGCAGGCCGAGCGGCGATGTCCGGACCGGCGCACTTTCGCGGACGCACCGCCGGGCCATAACCTGACGTGAACAAGCGGGAGGTCCACAGTGGCGAACCAGACCGGCCGGCCGATCGCACCGGCACGCAGACTGGTGTCGGCGGTCATGGCCACACTGGCGGTCTTCGTGATCGTTTTCGGGCTCGGCATGGCGAGTTTTCCGGTCGCCATATTCGGGCTGGCAGTGCTCGCCCTGGCCGTCGGCGTCGCCTTCATGAACGTGCGCCCCCGCGGGGGCCGCGCGACGGTGGCCGGCACCGCCGAGGTCAACTCGATCACGCCGCCGCCGGCCGCCGGAGCCTACGGCCGCGCCACCATCGAACTGGTGGTCGTCGCACCCGGGCTCGGCGCCTTCGAGACGATGATCCGCGAGTCCCGGGTCCCGGTCGACAAGTGGCCGCTGCCCGGCACCACCGTGCCGATCACCGTCGACGTCGACGACACCCGCCGCGTCCGGGTCAACTGGCGCGACGCGCCCAGCCGTCCGGAAGGCGGAGACCCGCCCCCGCCGCCGCAGGCCACCGGCCGCACCGAGCCCGGCGACCTGGACGACGAGCTGCTGGGCAGTGTCGACCCGGCCCCCTGGGAGGGCAGACACGACTGGGACCTCGACGGCGAGGGCCTGTCGTCCCGGGGCGGCGGCACCACCACGACGTACGCCCGCCGCACCGCAGCACCCGTCGTGGTCCGCGACACGCCCGCCGGGACCATAGTCGAAGGCCACGTCGTCGACACCGAGGAGGAGCCCCCACCGCTCCCCCGCCGCGCCGGTAACGCCCACCGCTTCGACCCGCACCCACCCGTCGACGACGACCCGCACCCCACGCCGCCACCCCCCGACCTGGACGACACCCGCCACACCGCGCCGTCCTCGCCCGGCGTCACCCCGCCGCAGTCCTCGCCCCGCACCGCGCCGCCGGACGACCTCGGCACGACTCCCCAGGCCCGTCCCGAGCCCTTGGACGACCTGATCGCCACGCACCAGGCGC
>DATMVU010000947.1:0-19974 GCA_035562875.1 Actinoplanes sp.
CGGCCACCCGGATCCGGACCATGCCGTCCACGACGGGATCACTGCCGACGATCATCGGTGTCTCCTGAAACTCTCCCGGACACCGGTCACCGAATGCCAGCCCCGCCAACAGCGCAAATGCTACCTGAACATCTGTTCGAACCCCGCACGCAGCCCGCCCGGCGATCAGCCCGGCGCCGGCAGGTGGCATGCGCCGACGAGCACCATGGCCACCCTGCCGAGGTCCTTGGTGGTGGTGACCGTGATGGAGGTTCCGGTGGTGACGTTGTAGGCGGACACGGTGCCGCGGGTGCCGTCAGCGAAGGTCTGTTCGTCGGTGATCTCCCACCCCTGCCGGCGCCAGGCGGCCGCCAACCGGGACAGGGCCGCCACCTGGTCGGCGGCGGCCACGGTGATGTTCGCGGCCCCTTGAAGCCGCGACGCGTTCGTACAGGCGACGGTGAGGGTCTTCCAGCCCGACAACGGTCCGCCGAGTGACGCGGCGACCATGGTCGCGTCGTGGCCGGCCTGCCGGGTGGCCTCGGCCACCGTCCGGGTCTCCACAGGCTCGCCGGTCGTGGCTTCCGGGGCGCTGCCGGTGCTGCACCCTGCTGCAGCCGCCAGGACGACGAGGGTCACGGTACGACGCTTCACGTCGGGGACCCTGCCACGACGGTCGACGGCGACGCCTGCCGTATGCGAGGCGGGTGACGTCCGCCTCATCACGTTTCGGCCGTCGGCGGCCGGGCACAGACCGGATTCCTCGTCAGGTTTGGGAAGGTCGTCCAGTGGATATCGATATCCTTCTGTCCAACGTCGAACGCAACGCTCGGCTGCACGGCCGCCGTGAAAGTCTGCGAGTGATCACCGGGGTGACGGCCGCGCTCACCGATGTGCTCCCGGTCCGGGCATCGGAACTGCTCACCCCGCACCTGCCCACCGAGATCCGCACCGGGCTGGCCCGGCACACCCGGATCGAGACCCCGTCGGCCTGCCGGCCGTTCCTCGACCGGATCACCGCGATCCTGTACGCCGACCAGCCCGACAACGCGTTCCTGGCACGCGTGGCCCTGGAGAATCTGAACGCGTCCCTGCACGTGATGAGCCCGGCGGCGTTCGCGCACATGGTCGACGCCGACCTGCGCCCGCTGCTGCTCGCCGGCCGGCCGGCGGTCACCCGCAACCACCCCACCCGCACCGACCGTGTCCGCATTCCGGCGATCGTGCCCACGCAGCGCCGCCAGCTCGCCTGACCTGCCCGGGGACGGTGATCGTATGGTCGGGGCCGTCCACCACGGAAGGTCACCGATGATCGACGCCACCCGTCACCTGCGGTTCTCCGTCGGGGCGCTGTTCGTCCTGTTCGCCGTGGTGACCACGATCGGTGCCGTGCTCGGTGTGGTGGACGGGCGCTTCCCCGCGTACCGGCTGATCCTGGTCTGGATCGGTATGCCGGTCTGCGTGACCGCGATCGTGTTCCTGGCGCGCGGGATGTTCGCCACGGACCCGTCACGTTCGGTGCGGCTGCTGTCGATCGGCACCGTCCTGACGGTCGCCGGCTGGGCCGCCGTCTACGGTGCTCAAGCGCTGCCCGGCTGACCCACCTTGCGGAAGAGCATGTGAGCAACGGTCAGACCCTTGATCATGGTGGCGCCGCCGAGTGTCGCACCCTGTTCGGTCTGCGCCCAGACGTGATCACAGCGGTCGAGTCGCCAACCCAGCTTCTCGATCGCCTCGATCAACTCGCCGGAGTCCCACAACCGCAGGTTGCTCGTCTTCTTACCACCGAAGCCCATGCCACTGCCGGTACTGAAACCGACGGTCACCGCGCAGGTGAAGACGGCACGGCCGCTGTTGGCCGCCTGCACCGCCGCCTCATAGATCGGCAAGCCTTCCTCAGCGGGAACCGACTCGCCCACTCCCCCGGCCGCACCGGTCTGTTTTCCGAACACGACGCGGATCTTAACGTCCCCATTTTCACATTGACGTGCCGGAAGACCGCGACTTGACGTCGTACCGGCGGGGCTCAAGTATTGGCGGTGTCATCTCGCAGCGCCCGGTCGGTGGTGGAGCGCGCTGGTCAACCCCGGACCGCACGGGCGCCTTCGCCGTGTCCCGCGTGGTCCTGAACCAGAAATGGGACCACCGCCGTGAACGACCCCACCGACTGGACCGCCGTCATCGAGCGGGCCTTCTTCACCCGCCTGCAAGAGCTGCAGAACACCGACTACATCAACGATTCGGTACGTCACCAGCTCGCCGAACTCGGTAGCGTCATCGATCCGCTCGTCACCAACCCGATGGACGCGGCGAACGCCCGGTTCACCGCGCTGGCCGTCGCCGCGTACAACGTGCTCGAGCCCCTCCGTGGGCCGGCCGAGGCGGCCGCGATCGTGCAGGACTGCCTGAACAGCCCGCTGCGCCCGGACATCCTGGCCGGCACCCGCGGCATGCTCGACCAGTCCGGCGACCCGTTCGCGGCTCTGGTCGCCGTCAGCAAGGAACGCGAGGAGACCTACTTCGGGCCGTCGTTCCGTTTCGAACGGCCCGTCGACGACCACGACACGTACGTACTCGATGTCCGCCGTTGTTTCTTCCATGATGTCCTGACGGCGGCCGGCTTTCCGGAACTCCAGGCCATCCTGTGCCGCTTCGACCTGAACTGGGCCGACGCCATCGACCCGGCACAACACCACACCCGGTTCGTACGCCCGGTGACTTTCGCCAGTGGCACCACCTGCCGCATGCTGTTCACCCGCGAGGAACGGATCGGTTGACGCGGGCAATATAGCGGCGGGCGTGTTCGCGGGTTGGGTACTCGGTGCGGTGTACGCGTTCGTTCTTCAGGGCGGCGAAGAAGGATTCGGCCATGGCGTTGTCGTAGCAGATTCCGGTGCGGCCCACCGAATGCCTGATCTTCAGCTTCCGGAGAGCCTCGGCGAAGGTCCGTGACGTGCATTTGCTGCCGCGGTCCGTATGAAATATTGCGTCCGGATCGAGGGCAGAATTGCGTGCAGTCATGGTGATATCTGCGGTGATGAGCGGCGTCTTGTAATTGTCTTCCATTGCCCACCCAATGACGGCCTTGGCGTGACAGTCGATGACCGCGGCCGGATACAGCCACTCCTGCCAGGTCTGAATATATGTAATATCCCCGTACGTACCGTCGGACTCTTCAAAGGAAATGGTGACGGCCCGTTTCAGGACCTCGCGGCGCTGGGCAGTGGCAGATTCCGAGCGCCCCCGCCATTCATAGAATCCGGAACGGGAAACTCGTAGCCAGGAACACATCGAAACGATAGAAGGCGCGCGGCTATTGGGTAGTGGTTTTTGTCTGCGTACTCGGCGTCGATGAATTCGAACGTGTCGGTCACCGATGATCCTTGGCGAAGTACGGCTGCTTTTTTCAGGAACTCGTTCTCCATCCGCAGCTCCCGCATTTCACGTTCCAGCTGCCGGAGCCGGGCACGTTCGGTCACAGCCAGTTCCGGTTCATCGCTGACGTGCTCACGCCGATATCGTGCCACCCAGTTTCCGAGGGTTCCTTCCTGAACGCCGAGTTCCTTGGCGACTTGAGCGATCGGACGCGATGTCTCGATCACCAATTTGACAGCTTCTTCCCGATACTCAGGGGAGTAGCTTTTCTTCGGACGCGGCAAAAGGATCCCTCTCGGTTCAGCCCCAATTTTACTTGGGGCCTCTGTCCGGAAGGTTCAGGGCGGCTCACACCTCGTCGAAGCGATGGCAGCCGTGGATGGCGCGGACGGCTCTTCCACCCTTCTCCCAGGCCACCTGCGGCCTGACCTGCCGGGAAATCGATTCGACGCGCTCACGCAGGAGCCCGACCGCGGGCATGCTCGGTCGGTACGGTGGGGCGCACCAACCGTCGCGCTCATAGGCGGCGGCCAGTTCACTCAATGCGGTGCCTGAAGTCGAGATCATTTCTACTCCTTGGATGTTTGTGCAGCACGCATCGGCCGTAGGGCGGGCCGTGCTGGAACCGTGGGGTTCAGGCGAGCCGCGATGCCGCGAACCGTGGCATCGTCGAACAGGTCGCGGATGTCCAGTTCGCAGTGGATCTCGGCGCGAATCCGACTCATCAGTCGGGTGGCGAGAAGAGAATGACCGCCGAGTCCGAAAAAGTCGTCGATCGGGCCGACCTCTGGCACGCCAAGGACCTCGGCAAAGATCTGACACAAGGCGGCCTCCCGCGGGTTTGCCGGACCGGGGCCGTCTGTCTTGACCGTGTATACGGGGGTGGGCAGTGCCCCCCGGTCGACCTTGCCGTTCGGGGTGAGTGGGATCTCCGGCAGCACCACCACGGCCGCCGGCACCATGTAGTCGGGCAATTGGCGCGCTGCGGACTGGCGCAGGGCTGCCGGGTCAGGTGTGTCCCCTTCGCCGCCAACGACATAGGCAACCAGGCGTTTGTCTCCTGGACGGTCCTCGCGGACCAGGGCGATGGCACGCAGGACGTTCGGGTGCTCCGCGAGTACTGCCTCTACTTCTCCCGGTTCCACCCGGAACCCGCGAAGCTTCACTTGGAAGTCGGTGCGGCCGAGGAAATGCAGGGAACCGTCGGAATGCCTGCGAACCAGATCACCGGTGCGGTACATCCGGCTCCCCGGCCGTCCAAATGGATCGGCGACGAAGCGTTCGGCGGTGAGCCCGGGGCGGTTCACATAGCCGCGGCCGAGCTGGGCGCCGGCCAGATACAGTTCGCCGGCAACGCCATGCGGCACGGGTGTCAGCGCCGAGTCCAGGATGTATGTTCTGGTGTTCCAGATCGGCGGGCCGATGGGCGGATTGTCTCCGGTCGTCAGGCAGTCTTCTGATACGACGCAACCGGTGACGACGTGAGTTTCAGTAGGCCCGTAGTAGTTGTATAGCCGTCGTCCGCTGCCCGGCGCAAAGAGCCGGCGCAACACGGGGCTGAGCGTGAGCGCCTCCCCGGCTTGGGCGACGTGCGTCAGGTGCGGCAGTGTCAGACCGCGCCGATGCGCGGCCTCGGCCAGCATCTCCACGACCGGTGTCGGCGCGAACAGTTCGTTCACCTGCATCTGGTGCAGCCACTGGACGAATTGCTCGGAGTCCTTGCGGCACTCGTCCGTGGGCACCGCGAGGGTTTTTCCCGTCGTCAGGGCCGAGAGAATCTCCTGCGCAGCGGCGTCGAAGCTAAGATTGGCGAACTGGGCTGTGGTACGGCCCACCCCACCGGCCATCGTCTCGGCGTGCCAGGCCAACAGGTTGACCATCGCCCTCGAGGGCAACACCACGCCCTTGGGCCGCCCGGTCGATCCTGACGTGTAGAGAACGTAGACAGGGTTCTCCGGCCGTACCGGCTGCGTACGCTCGCGGTCGTTGACTTCTGCCTCTGGCAGGGAGGCTAGTGTCTTGCGGGTCTCGGCGTGGTCAATCACAAGCTGGGGACAGCCTGGAGGCGTTCCCTCCGCCATCATCATGGTGGTGAGCACACAGACGGGCTGGCTGTCGCGCAGCATGTACGAGATCCGCTCCACCGGATAGCTAGGATCCAGCGGCAGATATGCCGCCCCGGTCTTGATGACCGCGATGGTGGCGACGATCAGATCGAGCGAGCGGGGTGTACGGATCGCCACGAGCGACTCCGGTCCCGCACCGAGGCCGATGAGTAGGCGCGCCATCCGGTTGGACAGCGCAGCCAGCTCGGTATAGGTCAATGACTGTTGCTCGTAGCGGACAGCGACGGCATCCGGCGTGCGTATGGCTTGCCTGTCCAGCAGCTCGGGCAAGCTCATGTCGCCCACCGCTGCCGCGGTGTCGTTCCAGCCGTCCAGCAATTGGTGCAGCTCGTCGCGGTGCATCATTGCCAGCTGGCTCAGCGGCACATCAGGGTGGCTCAGGGCTGAGTGCATGAGGTGCAGGAGATATCCGCCGATCCGTTCGACGGTGGAGCGGTCGAACAGGTCGGTCGCGTACTCGATGGTGATGTCGAGGCCGCCCGGTTTCTTGTTCTGCGTCAGGTGTTCGGTGTAGCTAAAGGAGAGGTCGAACTTGGCGGTATCGTTGGATGTCTCCTTCAACTCCACACGCAGCCCGCCTGACTCGTACGAGGGCGGCGAGGCACCTTGAGACACCAGCAGCACCTGGAACAGCGGGTGCCGGGCCAGCGATCGGGACGGATTGACGGCCTCAACCACCAGATCGAACGGCACGTCACGATGAGCGAGAGCTTCCAGGCTGGTGTTTCGCACACGCGTGAGCAGCGTAAGAAAATCAGGATCGCCTGAGGTGTCGGTGCGCAGCACCAAGGTGTTAACGAAGAATCCCACCAGATTCTCCAGCGCACTGTCGTCGCGCCCGGTGACGGGGCATCCGATCGGCAGGTCGGTTCCAGCTCCCAGCCGCGTGAGCAGCACACCGAGCAGCGCCTGGCAGGTCATGTACAGGCTCGCCCCGGCATCCCTTGCAAGTCCTGCCAAGCCTGTGTGCAATTCGCTGTCGACTTTGATATTCACGGTCGCCCCGCGATAGGAGGCTCGCGCCGGACGGGGCCGGTCGAACGGTAACTCGAGCTCCTCCGGTGCTCCCCTGAGCGCGCCTTGCCAGTAGCTGAGGGAGGCCCCGGCCGGGCTCGACGGCTGCTCTGGAAGATCCAGCATCCGTCTCTGCCAGAGGGCGTAATCCGCGTACTGGAGCGGCAGCTCACCTAGCTCCGGCACCGCACCGTTGTTGCGTGCACCGTACGCGGCGAGGAGATCGCGCGCGAGCGGAGCGGCGGACTCGCCGTCGAAAGAGATGTGGTGGACCATAAGCAGCAGTTCGTGCTCGGTCGGGCCGGTGCGAAGCAGCTGAGCCCGAAGCGGGAGGTCCGTACTCAGGTCGAAGCCTTCCGCGAAGAAGGCCCGGGAGACATGCGCGGCCTCGGTTGTGCTTGCGCACGCCGTCACCGGCAGCGCTGGCCGCGCCTCAGCGGCCGGCACAATCTCCTGTCTTGGTTCGCCAGAGGTTTCGGGATACCTGGTTCGCAACGGCTCGTGCCGGGCGACGAGGTCGGCCAACGCCGACTCCAGGGCTGGCACGTCTACGGGCCCGTGAAGCCGCAGGCGCAACGGGATGTTGTAGGCGGCCGAGCGCTTCTCCAACCGGTTGAGGAACCACAACCGCCGTTGTGCCGAGGACAACGGAAGCAGCACGGGGCGTTCGGCGAGTACCGGACCGGAACGCGCAGACGCCGCCGGGCGGAGCCGACTCCACAGCTGGCGAACGGTGGGCGCGTCGAAGAACTCACTGACCTCCAGTGTCTCGCCGAACTCGTTGCGGATCCGGCTAATAAGGCGGATCGCCAGCAGCGAATCGCCGCCGAGGTCGAAGAAGTCGTCAGTCGCACCCACCCGGGGAATGCCGAGCAGCTCGCCGAACAGGGCGCACAGTCTTTCCTCGTCGGAGGACCCGGGCATGGCCGGGCCGACCTGCACCGTAGATTCGGGAGCGGGGAGCGCGGCTCGGTCAACCTTGCCGTTCGGGCTCTGTGGCAGCGAGTGGAGCACCACCACCGTCTGGGGAACCATGTGCAGAGGGAGTCGCTCAGCGAGCAGTCCGCGCACGCGTGCGGGCTCCAGCACGAAACCGGCAAGCGGCACCGCATAGGCGATGAGTTGCTTGTTGCCCGGCTGAGCCTCGCTCAGCACGACAACCGCCCGAGCGACGCCGGGCAGATCCTCAGTGGCCGCCTCGATCTCACCGAGTTCCACCCGATGCCCACGGATCTTCACCTGGTGGTCGACCCGGCCGACGAACTCCAGGCAGCCGTCGGCCGTTCGTCGGACCCGGTCACCGGTGCGATACATCCTCGACCCGGCCGGACCGAACGGGTCTGCCACGAACCGGGCAGCCGTCATCCCCGGACGACGCAAGTAGCCCCGGGCGACGCCGTCACCAGCGATGTAGAGCTCGCCCACGACCTCGTCCGATACCGGCCGAAGCTGTTCATCAAGTACATGTACGCGGGTCTGACGAATCGGTCTGCCAATTGAAGGCGCGCCCGCCGACTGCCCGGATTCGAAGGCGTACGCCGTGGACCAGATGGTCGTCTCTGTGGGCCCGTACGCGTTTGTCAGCTCGGCGCCGGCCGAGTGCAGCCGTTCGGCCAGCGACAGCGACAACGGCTCGCCACCGGAGATGGCCCGTACCCGCGAAAGATCTACCGCTGAGGTGTCCAGCAGGACTTCCCACAGCGACGGCGTCGCCTGCATGACCGTGATCTCGGCCTGCCTGATCAGTGCTGACAGGCGCGCCGGGTCCCGCTGCTCCTGCTCGGTCGCGAGCACCACGGCAGCGCCGCTGATCAGAGGAAGGAACAACTCCAGCCCGGCGATATCGAAACCGAGGGTGGTGACGGCCAGCAGCCGATCGGCCGGGCCAAAGGCAAGCCGCTCACGAAAGTCGAGCAAAAGATTCACCAGCGCCGCGTAGGTTACGACAACGCCTTTCGGCTGCCCGGTGGACCCCGATGTATGCAGCACATAGGCGGGATGGTCCGGGTGCCGGACGCCGTGCAGTTCGCCGGCTCCGATGTCGGTGCCGGCCAGCGCGTTCAGCGCAGCGGTGATCTCCGGGCTGCCGAGGTGAAGGGTCGGTACGGAATTCCAGTCGGGAACAGCGACTGATTGCGTGGTCAGCACCAGCAACGGTTCCGTGTCGTCGAGGATCAGCCCGCTGCGGCGTACCGGATGAGAAGGATCGAAAGGAACGTATCCAGCTCCCGCTTTCCCCACCGCCAGCAGGGCGACAAGGGTGTCGACCGTGCGAGGCAGTAGCAGCCCGATCAACGACTCGGGGCCCGCGCCCCGCCGGATCAGCAATCTCGCCAGACGGTTGGCACGCGAGTTCAGTTCCTGATAGGTAAGGGAATTGCCGGCGCACGACACGGCGACGTTCCGGGGGGTCCGTTGTGCCTGTTCCTCGAACAGCGTCACATGCATCGGAAGTTCGGTGATCGGCCGCTTCACTTCCCGGTCACCGGCCCGCCTTGCGGCTCCATCGCGGCGACGAGGCTACGGGGCCGCATGTCACGCCAGGCCGAGTCGACGTGCTCAAGGCAGACGGATCGCTGTTCGTTGCGCAGCACCGCCGACCAGCCCGCCGGCACGGCAAGTGCGGCCGGCCACAGAGAGTACTGTCCCTCGTCGTTCACCAGCACATGGAACTGCGCGTCATCGTCGTCGAAGGGGTTAGTCACGGCGTTCTCCTCACGTTCTCAGATCCGTGGCGGGATCATGCGGGCTGCTTGGCTACAGTCCGGCAAGCAGCCGTCCTGTCTGCTCCGCGGCGATGCTGAACAAGTCGTGGTGGCCGGCTTCGACAGGCAGGACCGTCAGGTGTCCGGCAACGAACTGGTGCCATGCCGACGGGTCACTGGACCGGGCGGCGATCAAGGTCATGTCGCTGATGAGGATCTCCGGCACGAACTCGCGCTGGAGCCGGAGGTTGTTCATTCCGATTCGCAGGGCGTCATGAATCCGGCGATCGTCGGCGTCGGCCAGTGGCGGGAACCGCTGGCGTACCTCGTCCAGAACTCGGCTGTCCAAGTCTTCCGGATCTTGTAGCTCGCCCGCGATATCGGGCGAGACACCGAGCAGATTGTGCAGGGCTTCCCGGAGCAGGTGGGGTTCGTCCACCGCACCGGGTGGCTCCGGATATCCGTCGATAACCACCAGGGAGGCCACTCGGTCACCCGCATGCTCCAGTTGCGTCGCCATGCTGTGGGCCACGAGGCCGCCGAAAGACCAGCCGGCCAAGTGGTACGGACCTTCGGGCTGAATCTTGCGAACCTGTGCCAGATAGTCCTCGGCCATGTCGAGCACGGACCGGGGAGCCGCCGGCGGCGGCCGACCGATGACCGTCTCGGCGAAACCACGCGCCTGCAGGGCATGGACGGGCCGGCCAGGAGCCAGATACTCGACGATGCGGAGGTAACACCAGCTCAGACCGGCGCCGGGGTGCACGAAGAAGATCGGTTCACCCGGTCCGCCGGTGCGGATGTCCAGAACGGGCCCGAACGCCTTATCCGCCGCGTCGATCATGGTCAGCTGCGGGGCCAGTGTGGCCGGGGTGTGATGGCGGAAGATGGCTTGTACAGGAAGGTCAACGGCCATTTCGTCATGAATCCGGCGAGCAAGCCGTACGGCCAGCATCGAGTGTCCACCCAGCCGGAAGAAGTCGTCCTCTACCCCCACGTCGGGGATGCCGAGCAGCTCCGCATACAGCCGGGTTAAAACCCGTTCCTCGCGGGACCGCGGCTGCCGGCTCTGCCGCACCCTGACCGGCGGTAACGGCAGGGCACGGCGATCGAGCTTGCCGTTGGGACTGAGCGGGAGCCGGTCCAGGACCACGACGCTGGCGGGGACGAGGTGGTCGGGGAGCAGACCGGCAAGGCTCCTGATCAGGTCTTGTGTATCAACCGACGCGCGGGCCTCCGGTCCGGCAGCGGGGGTGACGTAGGCGACCAGTCGCTGGTCGCCCGGTGTGTCCTCGCGCACCATCACACAGGCGTTCCCTACCATCTCGGTGGCTAGCAGTGCGGCTACGACCTCGCCCGGCTCCACCCGCTGGCCGCGCAGCTTGATCTGGTCGTCGGTCCTGCCGAGGAAGACAAGCTCGCCGTCGGGCGTCCAGCGAACGCGATCACCGGTCCGGTACATCCGGGTCCCTGGCGGGCCGTAGGGATCGGCCACGAAACGGGTCGATGTCAATGGAGGGCGGGCCAGATAACCATCAGCGAGTTGCGCCCCGCTGATGTACAACTCCCCCGCCAAACCAATCGGGCATGGTTCCAGCCCGTCGTCCAGTACCCGGACCTGTGTGTTCCAGACCGGGCGGCCGATGGGCACCGGCCCGTCTTCCCCCGGCACACAGTCGTGGTAGGTCACGTCGACGGCTGCCTCGGTCGGCCCGTACAGGTTCGTCAGGGCGGCACCGGGGAGAAGGTGATGGAACGTCTGCGCCGCTTCGCGAGGAAGAGCTTCACCGCTGCAGAAGACGCGGCGCAGACTGTCGCAGCGGCTGGCGGTCGGCTCGCTGAGGAACAGGTTCAGCATGGACGGGACGAAGTGTGTCGTCGTCACCCCGTGTTCCACGATGGTACGAACCAGCGCAGCGGGATCACGGTGTTCCTCCGGGCCGGCTACGACCAGCGCTGCCCCCACCCGCATCGGCCAGAAGAACTCCCATACGGAGACGTCGAATCCGCTCGGGGTCTTCTGCAGAACACGGTCGTCGGCCGTCAGCGGGTACGCCGATTGCATCCAGCGGAGCCTGTTGTCGATCGCGGCATGCGAGACGACAACACCTTTGGGACGCCCGGTGGACCCGGAGGTGTAGATAACATATGCGGGGTGCTGCGGCCGGGGCCCCGCCGGATCACCAGCGCCTTCCGGTGTGGCTACCGGAAGGTCGTCGAGCGTGACCACTTCGAGGTCGCCGCCGCCCAGCCGCCGGTACAAGTCTGGGCCGCCCAGCACGCACACCGGCCGGGCGTCCTCCAGCATCATCCGGAGCCGTTCGTCGGGGTGGGCGGGATCGAGCGGCAGATAGGCACTTCCGGCCTTTGCCACCGCCAGCAACGACATGACCAGGTCGGCCGAACGCGGCATCGCCACCGCGACGATGGTCCCTGGACCTGCCCCCAGCTCGCGCAGGCCCCGAGCCAGCTCATCGGTCCGGAGATCGAGCTGCGCGTAGGTAAGCGATCTGCTTCCCCAGATCAGGGCGGTGGCGGCGGGGGTGCGCACGGCCTGCGCGCGGAAGGACTCCGGCAAGGTGCTCACCGGCAGCGGCTGGATGGTGTCGTTCCAGTCCGACAGGACCTGCCCGCGTTCCCCCGGGCCGAGAAGGGGGACCCTGCTGATCGGCAGTTCGGGTGCCAGGACGACCGCGTCGAGGATGCGAGACAGCCAGCTGGCCAGCCGCCGTGCCGTGTCTTCAGCGAAGCGGCTGGTGACGTATTCGAGACTTCCGGAAATGCCCAGCGGGGCACCGTCGGTGTCGACATGCTCTGTCAGTTGCAGATTGAGGTCTGCCTTCGCGCCTGGTACGTCCACCGCCCACCGCTGGGCCGTCACCGCACCGAAGTGCAGTTGCTGCTCCAGCCTCGTGTCGAAGGCGAGCATCACTTGGAAGAACGGATTGCCGTCTGCCGGACGCGGCGGATTGAGCTCCTCAACCAGCAGGTCAAAGGGAAGATCCTGGTGCGCGTACGCCTGCAGGTCCACCTCTCTGACCCGGCGAAGCAGTTCAGCGAAGGACGGATCGCCCGACAGGTCGGCACGCAGGACGACCGTATTGACGAAGAAGCCTACGAGATCATCGAGGGCCTCGTCGGTCCGCCCGGCTATGACCGCTCCGACCGGGATATCGGTGCCCGCGCCCGCTCTGTACAGCAGCCCGCAGAGCGCCGCCTGCAGCACCATGAACACGGTGCAACCGTGCTGCCGGGCAAGGTGCTGCAACGCACGGTGGCGATTGACGTCCCAGTCGATCGGAACGCCTGCACCGCTGCGGCCGGCGATGGCGGGGTGGGGACGGTCATCAGGGAGCGGCAGAGCGGCGGGGACGCCGGCCAGGGTCTGTCGCCAGTAGGTCAGTTGACGGCCGATAAGGCTCTGAGAGTCCTCCCGGTCTCCTAACAGTTCCCGCTGCCAGAGCGTGTAATCGGTGTACTGCACCGGCAGTTGTGCCCAGTCGGGCGGGCCTGAGCCGCCACTGCGGGAGCGGTACGCCCTCGCAAGGTCGCGCAGCAGCACTTCGATGGACCAGCCGTCCGCGATGATGTGATGAAGCGTCAGCAGCAGTACGGAGTCCGTCGCCGACAATACGAAGAGGTTGCACCGCAGCGGTGGCTCGGCCGTGAGCGTGAGCGGTGCCGCAGCGGCGGCCCGGAGGTGGCTATCCAGCTCTGCTGCTGTGACAGTGGATACCGCCAGCCTCGGCCAGTTGGCCACCGGATCGAGGACGTGCTGGTAGGGCGGCGACCCAGCGGTGTCCGGGAAGGTGGTCCGCAGCGACTCGTGCCGGCCGACGAGGTCCTGGAGGGCAGCTTGCAGGGCGCTCTGGTCCAGCGCGCCGCGCAGCCTCAAGGCGACCGGCAGGTGGTAGGTCGCCTCGGAGCCGTGCAACCGGTCGAGGAACCACAGACGTTTCTGGGCGTACGACAAGGGAATCACTGGACGTGCACCTTCTTCTTCGGTACGGAGGTGGTCGTCCGCCGAGCCACTCACCCCTCCAGCGCCTTTGTGCAGCGGTCGGCGACCTCGCCTACGGTGGAATCCGTTCCGTCCGCCAGCCGGTACAGCTGCTCGTGGAACCAGCCGGCGAGCGCCTTCAGCTGTGGAGCAGGCAACAGTCGCGGGTCGGCGCGGATGGCCACAGGCATGTCGGCGCCGTGCCGGACCTTGATGTCCAGGCGAGGCCCGATCTGACGGCTCGGCCTGTCCTGCACCACGCGGGGTGGTAGATGGCCGTCCATGTGTGCGGCCGGCTGCGCTGCGATGTCGGTCGGCAGGTAGTTGAAGAATTGGTCGAAACCGAGTTCGATTCCCCGTTCCTGACGTACCAGGCCGGTGATCGCGTCGAAGTCGTACGAGCCCATGCGGTATGCCTTGAAGGCTGACGCTTGCAGGCGGGAGAGGAAGTCGCCGAACTCGGCGTGCGGTGCTCCCAGGTCGACCGGCATCGGCGCGTACTGATTCATCGAACTGACGAGGAAAGCCCAGCGCGGCTCGAAGCGGTTACCCGATTGCAGCGTCAGTACGGGCCGGTGGGTGCCGGTGACGCTGGCGTATGCGACAGCGCTCAGCGAGAGCAGCAGGGTCTGCGGCGACGCTTTGGTACGGGCGGCGAGCACCTGCAGCGCCGCCCGTGCTCCCGTCGAATGCAGAACCGCCTCAATTCTGCCCGGGATATCCCCATCTGATCGTGGGATCGGGAACCGCTCCTCCGGCAGGGTGGCAAGGAGTTTCTGCCAGTGGCGTACCACCGAGGCGCGGCGTGAGGCGTGGTTGTCGGACCACTGCTCTGCGGCGAGGTCACCGGGAGTGGGCGGGGTTTCGGCCAGCAGCTGGTGGCCGGTGTCGGTCTGCCCGCCCAGCAGTGCCGTCAGCTCGGACATCAGCCGCAGCAGCCCAGAGCCGTCGGACACGATATGGTCCACGACGATGACTACCGTTTGGGGCAGGCCCCGGCGGGTGACCACGGCGAACCGGCGGCCGAATTCGTGCTCCCGAACGAGCCTCTTCTCGGCCAGCTGCGAAGCGACCACGAGCGGGTCGTCGTGCTCCACCACGTCGACGGCGACGGTCTCCTCGGCGGGCCGCACATACTGACGCGGGCCGACCCGAGAATCAGCGAAAAGGGTCCGCAGCGATTCATGGCGGCGGCAAAGCACGCTGATCGCCTGAACGGTCTGCCTCGTGGTGGCACCGGCCGGCACGGGGACGCAGACGCGCAGGTACGTCTCCGACCAGCGTTCCAGCGGATAGGTCTCCATGACCCGCCACACCGACAGTTGACCGAAGGTCAACGGGCTCGACGCACGCTCATCAGTCACGTTCCGGCTCCCTCGTGCTGTCCTCCGACGATCACCTGGCGCCACCGGGCCGGCCCGGTCCCGCGTGCCCGCGCCACCCAGACCGGGCCGGCGGCCCAACCACAGAACTCGAGGCAGCGCATCACGGGCCAGTCACACCCAGAGTCAGCGCCCTGCGCACCGAGGCCGGCCATCTCTCCAGCGATGCGCCATGCGCGGCGATCAAGGCGAGCACGATCCGCTCCAGGCCAAATGCCGCGCAGGCCGTGTGAGCAAGGTCAGTTCCGGAACGAATGTCGAACAGACTGCCGAAATGATCCTTGTGGTAATTCGCGCTGGCGATGGCTTGGTCCGCACCGGCGCCCAGGTCGGCGCGCAACTCCCACTTGAGTTGTTCCTGGCGCTGGGGAGGCGCCATCATCCGGGCGGCGTCGCCGAAGAACGGGTCGGTCGCCGCCTCCACGGACACCGTCAGACCAAGCTGGCCGAACCACGTCCGTGCCCTGGCCAACCACGTGTCGCGCCATGCCGACACGTCGGCCGGGCTACCGACTCGCACGATCTCACGCATGCGGAAACTGCGCAGACGTCCCAGCTCGCTGGTCGCCTCGTGCCGGTAGCACGAAGCCTCGGCGGTCAACGTCGCAGATTGCGCCAACGCCTGCCCGGCCACCAGGGGATAAAGGTGGTAGCACGTGGCGGGTAGCGCCACAACGTCACTGATCTCCTGGTCGGTGTGCCACGGTGTACCGTCGGCCAGCCGCGCCGCCTGGATCTCCCGCCACCGCCGACGGTCGCCGCCGAAGGAGTGCAACGTACCGAGTAGATGCGGGAAAGCATCTACGTAGCCGAGTCGTTCCAGGAGCGCTCGCGATATGACGGGCGGCACGTGGAACGCCATCGCCCCTTCCGGCTCGGCGAAGCGCAGCAACGACGAGCGCAGACCGTCAATGATCGCCTCGAACGCGCCGTTCAGCATTCCGACGCCGGAGATCTCAGTGGGGATCAGCGTCGCCACGAGCTCGTCGGATATTTTTAGCGTGCTCATGTCACACCTTCTTCGTCTGGCTCAGTTGCGCTGCAGGAGACTCAGGCGCGCGTTTGTGCTGAGCAGCCTTTCATTACCGATCATGAGCCGGGCGGAGTAGAGATCACGCAGGTGCCGGGCCACTGAAAGCGGGCCGTCCTCGGAATATCCCGCCATGCCGCAGATTTCGAGCGAGAGCTGGGCGACCTCGACCGTCAGTGTGGAGGCCAGGATTTTCACATTGTTGAGCAAGACGGTGAGTGCGGGGCCGCCGTGCGCCCCCAACGCCGTGGGATCGGCCCAGATCGGCCGGTAACGGCCGATCGCCTCGGTCAGCAACGCGCGGGTCTGGGTGAGGGCGGAGCTCGCCGAGGCCAGCCTCGGCTCCGTGTGGCTTTCGTCGTTGCGGGTTCGCTGCCGGACGACGGACTGCGCTCTGCGGAATGCATCGGCTGCGATACCCGTCCAGCAGGCAGCCCATAGCAGGTGTGACAGCGGAACCATCGTCGCATCGGCGATTTCACCGAAGTTGACCGGTAGTACTTGAGTCGCTGGCGCTGTGGCCGCGAAGGTGAATCCGGGGCTGCAAGTACCGCGCATTCCCATCGGATTCCACGCGGATCCAGCGGGCACGAGCGACGCTTGCTCCGCGTCCACGTACAAAGCGATCTGATCGCCCGGGGACGCGTCTGGTGCCCGGCGAGCAGTAACCAGGAACGCACCGGCGTGGCGGGCGTAGGAAACCGTCGGAGCGTGTTTCTCCAGGCGCACGAGGTCGCCGTCGGGCATGATAGCCGCCGTGCTCGTGCGCAGACTGCCGCCGATCCCTCGCTCGGAGGTCACCGAAGCGACCAGCGTCCCATCGGCGACGATCGACGCAAGACGCTCCCGAACGCCGGTGCCTCCGTGCCGTGCGAGGCAGGCGATCTGGACCTGGTGCATCGCCCATGTCATCGCCGTGGAACCGCACCCGCGTCCCAGCTCGATCCCGATCTGAACGAGATCTTCTAGGGTGCAGCCGAGGCCGCCGTACTCCTTCTCGCAGGCGGCGTTGAGCAGTCCGGCGCGATGCAGGGCGGCAACCGACTCCGTGGGGAAGGACGCGGCGCAATCGACTTCGGGAGCGTTGCCGGCGAGGAGTACCGAGACCTTACGAGCCAGCTGGACGGGATCATGCGCCGGGTGGCCCTCCCCCGCATTACCGACGCCGGCCATCAGGCGAAATTCTCGCTGGCCGACGCCGCTGCGGCGAGCTGCTCCTTGCTCACTGCCCGGGCAATCGAACGGATGGTGGTGAAGGCCTCGCGAGTCAGCGCTTCCTCGGGGAGTTCGATCTCGAACTCATCCTCGACAGCCATCATGACTCGGACGATCTGCATCGATGTGATCCCCGCCGACCACAGATCGGTATCGGGTTCGAGGTCGACTTCCGGGGACTCCATACATCCCATGACTATCTCTTTCACAACATCTTCCATAATCGTCCTCCCCCATTTCCATATAGAGCCGGCCGCTATGGTCGACAAACGGCGTCTTCGGCATGGACCGGCAGCCGCAGCGGTGCACCTGTTTCTGCCGGTTCCGCCGTTCACGGCTCAGGGCGATAATGGCGACGCCTATTCTCGGGCGGGCACCGGCATCACCCTGAGAAACATCTCTTCCACCAACTGGTGCGTGCTGCGCTACATAGGATCCACCACGCATCGCATCGCCGGCAATGCATCACCCTCGGCATACTGGGCTCGATAAAGCTCCGAGTACGGCCCGTTTCTGGCCAGCAGATCGGCATGGGTTCCGCTTTCCACCACAGCTCCCTTGTTCATCACAAGAATGAGGTTGGAGTCTCTGATAGTGGAAAGCCGATGCGCGATGACGAAGCAGGTCCTGCCTTTCCGGAGCCGCTCCATGGCACGGCGGACCAGGACTTCCGTACGGGTGTCCACCGAACTTGTCGCCTCGTCGAGTGCCAGCACCACAGGATCGGCTAGGAAGGCGCGCGCGATGGTGATGAGTTGCCGTTCGCCGGCGCTGATGCCGGCGCCTTCGTCCACCTGGGTGTCATATCCACGCGGAAGGTTCTGGATGATGTGATCGACGTGTGCGGATGCCGCAGCGGCCTCGACCTCGGCCCGAGTGGCGCCCTCGCGGCCATACGCGATGTTTTCGGCAATCGTTCCGGAGAACAGCCAAGGTTCCTGAAGCACCAGGCCGATCGCCGAGCGCAGTTCACGCCGCGTCATCGTCCGGATGTCGCGTCCGTCCAGGCAGATCCGTCCGGCAGTCGGTTCGTAGAACCGCATCAGTAGATTGACCAGGGTGGTCTTGCCAGCACCGGTAGGGCCGACGATCGCCACCGTGGTGCCCGGTTCGGCACTCAGTGACAGATCCTCGATGAGCGGACGGTCCGCCTCGTAGCTGAACCGAACCGACTCGAAGCTCACCACACCGCGATGTGAACCGGCGCCCGCTGGCAAGGCGTCATCGTCGGTCTCCTCCTGTTCATCGAGGAGTTCGAAAACACGACGGGCTGAGGCGACACCGGATTGCACGACTCCGACAAGGCTGGTCACCTGGGTCAGCGGACCGCTGAGTTGCCGCGAATAGATGATGAACGCCTGCAGCTCGCCGAGTGTGATGCCGCCGGACAGCACCCGGAGGCAACCGATCACTGCGATGAGAACGTAGCCGAGGTTGTTGATGAAGTTCATCGAAGGCTGGATGGCGCCGCTGAGTACCTGCGCCCGCTGGGCCGGCCCGCGAAGGCGCGCGTTGCGGTCGCGGAACTCTGCAGCGACTCGATCCTGCTGGTCAAAGCCCTTGACGATGGCATGCCCGCTGTAGATTTCCTCGACGAACGCACTCATTTCGCCGGTGGCCTGCCACTGGGCGTCGAACTCCGGCTGCGACCGCTTGCCCAGCATCGAGGTCAAGGCGATCGCGGACGGCACGACGATCAGGGCGATCAGTGACAACAGGGGGGACAGCCAGAACATCACGGATATCAGCCCGACGATGAGCAATGCCGAGTTGGTGAGCTGACTCAGCGTCTGCTGCATCGTCTGTGCGATGTTGTCGATGTCGTTGGTGACCCGGCTCAGGAGATCACCTCGTCGGGCACCCTCCAGGCGCGACAGGGGAAGGCGTTCGAGCTTCGCCTCGACGGCGGTCCGCAACCGGTGGGCGGACATCTGGATGACGATGGTCGCCCGCCGGTTCTGCAAGACCCAGCACAAGCCTGAGATTGCGTACACCACGAAGGTGAGCGCCAACATGCGGGTGACGGCCGTCGTATCGATGCCCTGGCCCGGTTCGAAGTCGGCGGACCGCAACAGGTCGGCCAGAGGACCTTGGCCGTCGTCCGACATCCGGCCGGGAGATTCGCTGCCCGCCGGTGCCGCATCGAATGTCCGCCCGAGCACACCGGCGAAGATGATGTCGATTGCCTTGCCCAGCAGGATGGGTCCGGCAATGTTGAGCAGGATGCTGGTGAGACCCAGGGCGGCCATGCCTGCCATCGAACGCTTGAGCCCGATCGTGCGGAGCACCCGCAAGATCACTTCGCGGCTGGGCACGCTGCTGGGCGCCGCACCCGAGGCCGCCGGTCGATCACTCGAGCTGTTCACGCCGACTCCTCGATGAGCTGCGACCCGGCGATCTGCTGGTAGACCGGCGTGTTGACCATCAGTTCCTCATGCCGCCCGGACCCGACCACGCGGCCGCCGTCTAGAACCACGATTCGATCGGCGTTGCGGACGGCACTGATCCGTTGAGCGACGATCACGATGGCCGCGTGCCCCACCACCTCGGTGAGCGCTTCCCACAGCCGCGCCTCGGTGCGATGGTCCAGGGCGGAGAACGAGTCGTCGAACAGGTATATGTCCCTGGGCCGCACCAGGACGCGGGCGATTGCCAGCCGTTGCCGCTGACCGCCCGACAGGTTCCGGCCTCCGGCGGTCACCGCGGCGTCCAGCCCGCCGTCGAGTTCCGATACGAAGTCGCTGGCCTGTGCGATGTCCAGGGCCCGCCAGAGGTCGTCATCCGAGACGTCAGCGCCGCCGAACTGCAGGTTCGAACGCACCGTCCCCGCAAAGAGGAAAGGTGTTTGCGGCACGAACCCGACGCTCTGCGCCAGGGCCGCGGTGGACAGATCGGCTACCTCGACGCCGCCGACTTCGACCTGCCCTGCCACCACGTCGTACTGCCGTGTCACCAGCCCGAGCAGCGTGCTTTTGCCGCTTCCGGTGGAACCGATGACGGCGGTCGTCTCACCAGGCCGGGCGATGAGGCTGACGTCGCGCAGAACCGCTTCCTGGGCACCGGCATAGGCGAAAGTGGCACCGCTGATGTCGAGGTGACCTGGCCGCGGCAGGTTCCGGACACCCTGTTCCGGCGGACGCACGCTGGG
>DATMVU010000948.1:0-3223 GCA_035562875.1 Actinoplanes sp.
GCGGTGCGGGTGCGATCGTCGCCGGAGCTGTCGGCCAGGGCTGTGCCGGCGAAACCCAGTACCGCGAGTGCGCCTGCCGCCAGCATCACGGCGCCGGTCGTCTTGTTGACCTTCATGTCTTCCCCTTATGGAACGTGTGGAACAAGTGGCTCGTTCTGACAGGGATCACTTTCGCGGGAAGATCGCTATGGCCACGCTGTGCGAACGTTAAGGCCCGGATAAGGAGGACGGATGCGGCGTATCGCGCTGTTACTGCTGGTTCCGGTGCTGGCCGCGTGCTCCTGGCGGCCGTTCCAGTACCGGCCGGAGGAGCCGGCGGAGAAGAAGAGCCCGGCGCCGGTGGTCAGCGCGGCACCGCCCTGTCTGCACGGTGCCCGGATCACGGTCGGTGAGACCGATGGCGCGATGGGGCTGCGGGCGGTGGGGATCGAGTTGCACAACTGCGGGAGACAGGCGTTCGACGTCGACGGCTATCCGGTCGTCGAGGTGCTCGACGCGGATCGGGTGCGGTTGGACGTACGAGCAATCCATGGTGTTGAAGAGACCGGTCAGGGGGCGGTGAAGCCGGAGCGGGTCACCGTGCAGCCCGGGGAGTCGGCGCGGGCGTCTCTGGTGTGGCGCAATGTGACCACCGGTGAGGCGGTGACCGGCGCGTTCCTGAGCGTTGCGGCGGCGGGCGGGCAGCCCCGCCACGAGGTGCCGATCGTGGTCGATGTGGGCAGCACCGGCCGGGTGTCGGTGGGGCCGTGGACCGCCACCGGGTGATGGCAGGATGGCCGGCGTGAGTGTTGAACCCTGGCTTCGTTCCGCGTACCGGCCCACCGGGCGGGAGGCGACTGTCATGCTCGTCGTCTTCACCGACGGGGAGGTGCTGACCGATCTGGAGCTGGCGGGGGTGGTGCCCGCGTCGGCGCCGGTGGACGCTCTCGACGTGCGGGTGCATCACCACGCGCAGGCCCCGGAATGGATCGACGGGTGGCGGACCGGGTCGCTGCGGGATCTGGCCGAGCGGGAGCTGCCCGATCCGGCTGCGCTGGACAAGGCGACGAGCTGTCACACGATTCAGGTGACGGTGCCGGACCCGGCCGATCTGACTCATCTGCAGTTGGCGTGGGCGGTCGCGGCGGCGGTGTGCCGGGCCGGTGCGGTGGCGGTGCTCGACGCGTACGCCCATGACTGGTCCCCGGCGGCGGCGGTGGCCGGGCTGGATCCGCAGCGGCCGTTCACGGTGCTGCGGGAGATCAGCGTGATCGCCGAGTCCGATGTGGTTCCCGGGTTCGGGCATCCGGTGCACACCCGGGGAATGGCGAAGTGCGGCCGTCCGGATCTGATCACCGGGGTCCCGGCCGAGCGGATCGGCGAGGCGGCGAGCATGCTGAACCAGTTGGCGGCGATGCTCGCGGAGGGGCATGTGCTGGAGCCGGGGCAGCAGATCCGGATCGGGGAGTCCCGGACGGTGACTGTGGTTCCCTACCAGCCGGGTGGTGCGGTCCCCGACGTCGGGTTGATCGCCGACGGCCTGCTGCTGACCGAGGACTGACCGGTGGTGCGCGGCACGGTCCGGTTCTGGAACGAGGACGACGGCTGGGGAGTGATCGACTCGCCGGAGACACCCGGCGGGTGCTGGGCGATCTTCGGGTCGGCGGCGATGGCCGGTTATGTCGTCTTCCGGGCCGGGGACGAGGTGGCGCTGGAGTGGGAGGCGCCGGGGCAGGACGGCTGGCCGTTCCGGGCGGTCCGGTTCTGGCCGTGGGGCGCCGAGCCGGTGGAGCGGGCCTCCGGTGGTGGGGGCGCCTACCGCAGCGTGCTGACTCTCAGTTTCGACGATCCCGAGGACTGATCAGGGCGTCACGGCCAGATGTAGCGCAGGTCGGGGGACTTCTCCTCGTTGCGGGAGCCGTCGGTGGTCTCCGCGACGGTGAAGCCGTGCCGCTGGTAGAAGCGCTGGGCGCCGGTGTTGGACTGGAACGTCCAGAGCTGGAGCCCGGCGGGCCGGCGGTCCTTGGCGAAGTCGACGAGGCGGGAGCCGATGCCCTGCCCGGTGGCTTCGGGACGGACGTAGAGCTGGTCGATCCAGCCGTCGTCGAGGACGAGGACTGCCAGCGGGGCCGGGCCGAGCGCGAGCCACGTCTCCCGGGCCGGGATCACCACGGTGCGGACCCATTCGCGTACCTCATGATCGGGGTGGATCCCCGGCGGGATGGCGTCCTTGGCCCCCGCGCGGGAGTGGATCAGCACGTCGGCGACGGCGTGCGCGTCCTCGGGGACGGCCCGGCGAATGGTGACATCCATGATCGGCAGGGTAGGCGCTCGTCCCGGAAGGGACAGTTTATTTTCCTCGGTACGCGGGGGCTTCGCACCGTTTTCGGCGACTCTTTACAACTTCCCGAATTGTTGCGATTAGCTTTCGTCTCGAAGGGCGGGACGGTCATCGTGGACCGGCCCGCACGATCAAGGGGGAACGACCGATGAGCACGTCGACCTTCGCGCCCGGAGCCGGGATGAACGGGATGAACATGGGCGACCCGATGATGGGCCAGCCGATGATGATGCCGCCCATGCACATGATGAACATGCACATGATGCCGATGATGCACCCGCACATGATGCACATGATGCAGATGCAGTACATGCAGCAGATGATGGCCCGGCACATGCAGCAGTGTCATCCCGGGATGATGTACGGGATGGGCATGGGCGGGATGGGCATGGGTGGCACGGGCATGGGCATGCCGATGATGATGCAGCCGTCCATGTGAACGTCGAGGCGATGCGGCAGCCGGCCGCCGCGAGCATCCAGCTCTGCTACCGCTGGCTCGAAGCGGCCACCCCGGTCCTGCCGCAGGCAGCGGCCCTCGCGCCGGGACTGGTCACCGCCGTCCAGCAGTACACGGCGCACCAGTATGCGGCCTCCCTGAACCAGTCCGCCGCGGTGTTCCACACGGTCCAGCACCTGCGGGCGACCGTGCCCGGCCTGCCGGCCCTGTAGATGACGGCCGGGCCCGCGACGGGCCCGGCCGCCCCGACCTCCGGAGACGAGATGACCGAGCAACCCGCCGCCGTCCCGGTCGGTTCCCGGCGCGAGCGCTATCTGGTGGCGCCGCTCGGGGTGCCGCCCGAGCCGTTCTTCGCCCACCTCGCCGAGGACCCCACCGCCACCGTGCACCGGATCGTCTCGACGGCGCCGTCGTTCGCGGTGGTGGAGATGGACGCGGACCGGGCC
>DATMVU010000949.1:0-19611 GCA_035562875.1 Actinoplanes sp.
CTGATCCTGCAGACCGTGCTCTCCGCCGTGGTCCCGGACGGCACCGGCCTGCGGGGCGCCGGCATGTCCGTCGCGGTCTACACCTGCGGCACGCTGCTGGCCACCCGGACCGCCGTCACCCTCGCGCTGGTGACGGCGGCGGTGGAGATCGGCGGGTCTGCGCTGCTCAGTGCTCCGCCGTTGCGGGATCCGGCGCTGGAACTGTCCCGGATGGCGCTGCAGGGGCTGCTGTCGGCGCTGTTCTACACCGGGGCGGCGCTGCTCGGCACCCACCTGGCGATGCGCCGCCGGTACGCCGAGGTGGTCGAGGACGCGCATCGGGCCCGGACCGAGGCGGTGCTGGCCGCGGAACGCGCCCGGACCGCCCGGGACCTGCACGACGTCGCCGCCCACCACCTGACCTCGCTGATCGTGCAGGCCACCCTCGTCGAACGGCTGCTGGACCGGGATCCGGACGCCGCCCGCCAGCATGCCGCAGCGGTCCGCGAGGAGGGCCGCAACACCCTGAACAACCTGCGGCGGATCGTCGGGGCGCTGCGTTCCGACGACAGCGCGGGCCCGCACCTGCCGGACGGCAGCGGACTTGCGATGATCGACCGGCTGGTGTCCGACGGGGCGGCGGTGCTCACCGTGGACGGAAGACCCGGCGTGCCGGATCCGGCGGTGGAGCTGGCGCTCTACCGGGTGGCGCAGGAGGCGCTGACCAACGCCCGCGAGCACGCCCCCGGGGCGCCGGTGACGATCGCCCTGACCTACCGGGAACCGGAGACCATCATGGAGATCCACAACGGCCCGGTCGCCGGGACGCCCGTCCGGCGGGACCGGCGGCATCGCGGATTCGGGCTGATCGGGATGCGGGAACGGGCCGCCCTGATCGGCGCCGCGCTGGACGCCGGCCCGGCCGCCGACGGTGGCTGGCGGGTCCGGCTCATCGTCCCGCGCCGGGGCGATGCATGATCACCGCGCGGTTCGCCGGTGTCCCGCTCCGGGGCGCTGACACGTGATCACCGTGCTGCTCGCTGATGATCAGGCGATGCTGCGGGCCGGGTTCCGCTCGCTGATCGAGCTGGCCGGGGACATCACCGTGGTCGGTGAGGCCTCCGACGGTCCCGAGGCGGTCCGGTTGGCCCGGCTGCTACGGCCCGACGTGGTCTGCATGGACGTCCGGATGCCCGGTGGCGACGGCCTGACCGCGACCCGGGACATCGTCGCCACCCTCGACCCGGCGCCGGCGGTGCTGGTGCTGACCACCTACGAGCTGGACGAGTACGTCTTCGGCGCGCTCGAAGCCGGGGCCAGCGGTTTCCTGCTCAAGGACGCCGACGTGGACACGCTCCTGGACGCGATCCGCCGGCTCGCCGCAGGGCAGGGCCTGGTCGACCACACGGTGACCCGGCGGGTGATCGTCGAGTTCGCCCGCCGCCGGACCGCGGTGCCGTCGGGGCCCGGGCGGGACCTGCTCACCACCCGGGAGACGGAGATCGTTCGGCTGCTGGCCAACGGCCTGTCCAACGCCGAGATCGCCGCCGAACTGGTGGTCGAGGTGAGTACCGTGAAGAGCCACCTCAACCGGGTGATGACCAAGATCGGCACCCGGGACCGGGTCCAGACGGTGATCTGGGCCTACCGTTCCGGGCTGCTCCCGTTGACGTCGACGTAGCGGCGCAACAGGAGGCGGAGTTCGGCCAGCACGTGCGGGTCGCCGTCCGGATCGGCCCGGAACGCCTTCTGCAGCAGGAACTCGGCGACGTTCACCGCCAGCAGCAGCCGGGGCCGCAGGGCGGGAGTTTCCGGGACCCCGTAGTGGCCGGTGAGGACCCTCGCTACCCGGTCGACGATCTGCTCGTCGTTGTGGCGTGACACCGCGGACTCCACCGGCATCGTGTGCCCGAGCGCGGCCTGCCGGTACCCGGGTTCGGTCCGCCAGAACGCGGCGAACGCCATGACGAGCCGGTCCAGGAACTCGCCGGCCGTGGGCGGCAGGTCGGCCGTCTGCTCCTCGGCGAGGGCGACGTGCCGATCCAGCCAGGTCGTCATCAGCGTGTCGAAGATCGACTCGCGGTCCGGGAAGAAGCGGTAGAGCGAGCCGATCGAAACGCCCGCCCGGTCGGCGATCAGTTTGGTGCCGATCTGGTCGAACGGCACCTCACGCAGCAACTCGGCGGCGGACGCCAGCACACGGTCGTGTTTCTCCCGGCTCCGGCGTTGCTGGGGTTGGCTTCGGACCTCCATGGTGGGCCGATTGTCGCACGTGCGCTTGACGGCCCGGAAAACCTGAACCAGACTCCGGTTCATGTCATCGTTCCGTGGCTTCCCGCTGCTCTGGCTCGCCGCCACCACCTCCGCTCTCGGTAACGGCATGCGCTGGGTCGCCCTGCCGCTGCTGGCGGTCCGGGAGACCACCGACCCGTGGACGATCTCCCTGGTAACCGCCGCCGAGCAGGCGCCGTGGCTGATCTTCGGACTGGCCGCCGGAGCGGTCGCCGACCGTTACGACAGGCGTCGGCTCGCCCTGTGGAGCGACCTGCTGCGGGCCCTGGTGATGGCCGCCTTCACCGTCGCCGTCGTGGCCGGTGCGACCCCGATCGCCGTCATCATCGTCCTCGGCTTCCTCCTCACCTGCGGCGAGACGGTGACGTCTGCCTCCATGGCCGCGGTGATCCCGCAACTGGTCCCGCCCGCCGGCCGGCCCGCCGCCAACGGCCGCCTGCAGGCTGGCATCCAGGTCACCGACAGCCTGATCGGCAGCCTGGCCGGCGCCGCCCTGTTCGGGCTGGCCGCCGCCGCACCGTTCGCTCTCGACGCGCTGACCTTCGCCGTGTCGGCGCTGTGCCTCGGCCTGCTCCGGGTGCCGCAGCCGGTGGTGACCGGACGGACGGGATGGACCGAGGGCGTCCGGTTCGTGTGGAACAGCCGTCTGCTGCGCGGACTTTGCCTGCTGCAGGCGGTCCTGAACACCGCGTTCGCCGGCGTCCTGGCGATCTTCGTCCTGTTCACCGGGCAGGTCCTCGGCCTGGACGCGACCGGGTTCGGCCTGCTCGTCGCGGTGTTCGCGGTCGGCGGCATCGGCGGCGGGCTCCTGGCCGGACGGCTGGCGGCCCGGTACGGCACCCGCCGCTGCCTGCTGATCGCGTCCACCGGCAGCGCCCTGAGCATCGCGCTCGTCGGCGTCGCGCAGACCCCGGTCCAGGCCGGCGCGGCCGGATTCCTCCTCGGCGCGGCCTACACCGTGGCGGGAGCGCTCACCGCCGCCCTGCGTCAGAACCTGGCCCCCGACGCGCTCGCCGGCCGGGTCACCAGCGCGTTCCGGCTGGCCGGGTTCGGTGCGGGCCTGATCGGCGCGCTCGCCGCCGGCGCCCTGGCCTCGGCCTGGGGGCTACGGGCGCCATTCGTGGCGACGGGAGTGCTGGTGGTGGCGGCGATCCCGGCCTGCCGCCGGATGATCCAAGCCGCCACGGCCTCGCAGCCGTCCCCGAACCTCCAGGCGTGATCCCACCGCCCGATCCGCTGGATGATCCCGTCGGCGGTGACCGGGTCACCTGATCACGTGCCGCTTCCAGACGAACCAGTAGACCGTTCCGACGGCGCGGATCCCGAGGGCGATGAGCCGGGCAGCAGAATCGTTCACATCGAGGGAAACGAGTAGCCGCCGATTTGGTTCAATCCCGGCCGTAGACGGTGCCGTACTCCGGGGGCAGGGGTTCACCGGTGACGGCATCGGTGCAGAAGGCGCTGAACAGCTCCGATTCGGAGAGTTCGGCGGCCTCGTGACCACCCAGACGCCAGCCCAGGACCCGGCTCTGTTTCACCCGATCGGGCAGCATCACCCTGGTCGGGAACCGGGCGATCAGAGCGCCACCCTGCACCGTCCCGGCGATCACCGCGGTGAGCAGGACGTCGAGTGGCCGGTGCAACTGCAACCGGGTACGCGACGCCGTCCACGGGAACACCAGGCTGTCGCCGTCCGCGCTGACCGTCACGGTGAAACTGCCCGGCCCGGGCGGTGCCGTGGCCATCAGGCCGGTCAGCTCGTCGAGCAGTTCCTCGGCCACCTCCATTGCCTCGTCGAACCGGGCGTCCGGGTCGGACTCGACGGCGTCGAGCAGGCTCATGTTCAGCAGGAACTCGCGAACCGAGCCGGGCCACTCGCCTGCCTCACCGGCGTCGGTGGCCCACACCGCGTACGCCGCCCGGGTCCCGGCACCGTCCGGCGGCAGGTCGTCGTCGGCGCAGAACTCCAGGTAGTCGTCGTGGTCGAACCGGCCGACATGGATCATCGTGTCGTCGCGCCGGCTCCGGCGCACCGCGTCGTCGTGGGCGTCCAGGTAGGCGTCGTACTCGTCCGGTGGCCACTCGAACGACACATACGTCTCGCTGAGCAGCCGGAATGTCGGCTCATCCGCCACCATCAGGGTGAGCCGCTGGATGGGCGGCCTGGTGCGCCGCCTCGGGCTCCGCTTCCGACTGTTCGCCACGTTCCCGGTTTCCTCGCCTTCCGCCCGCTGTCAGGTCGGCGTCCACGGTAGGTAGCCACCCGCGCCGATGGTCAATCCGTTCGCCCTCGGCAGACAAGGTGAGAGGTGCGGGCAAGGGGACCCCCATGACAAGGCGAGGCCGGGGCGGAAGGGCTGGGCGGTGTAGGCAACCCCAGGGCAAGGCGAGGCCGGGGCGGAAGGGGCCGGTCGACGGGCAAGGGGAAGCCGGGATCAGACGGACGGCGCCGGCGGACAGCGGCCCCGCGGGAACGGGATCAGGGTGTGGCGCGCACGCCCGGCTGCACGGTGAGGGTCGCGGTGGCCGTGTCGATGGTGGCGCGGGTGCCGAGCGGCACGGTGAGCTGCCCCACCCCGTGTCCGATGCGCAGCCCGCCCAGCACCGGAACACCGAGGCCGCCGAGCCGGTCCTGCACGGCCTGGGCCGCCGTCCACTGCCCGCTGACGACCGGCGCGCTGGTGAACTGCCCGACCGCCACCCCGGCGATCCGGCGGAGGGTGCCCGTCCGGATCAGGTGGGTCAGCATCCGGTCGTAGCTGTAAGGCCCCTCGTCGGTGTCCTCGAACACCAGGATCGCCCCACGCAGGCTCGGCAGGTCGGGGGTGCCGACGCTGGTCTGCAGCATGGTCAGGTTGCCGCCGAGCAGGGTGCCGGTGGCGGTGCCGGGGACCGAGACGGCGGCGCTGGGCTCGGCCGGGTCGCTGGTCAGCATGATCGGATCGGTGGTCATGATCGCCTTGCGCAGCGATTCGATCTCCACCGGGCCGGTCCGCGAGTCGGTCCAGTTCACCATCGGCCCGTAGAAGGTGACCAGTCGGGCCGCGTTCCACAGCCGCCCGCTGAGCACGGTCAGGTCACTGAACCCGACGATCACCCGGGGGTCACGCCGGACCGCGGCCAGGTCCACGCCATCGATGATCCGCTGTGTGCCGTAGCCGCCACGTGCGGCGAACACCCCCTTGACACCGCTGTCGCTCAGGGCGGCGTTGAGGTCGGCCAGCCGGTCCTGGTCGGTGCCGGCCAGATAGCCGAACCGGTCCCACAGGTGCGCGCCCTGCTCGACGACGAGGCCGAAGCTCTCCAGGATCTGAATGCCACGGGCTGTCCGGACCGGGTCGGGCACTCCGGCCGGGGCGATGACCCGGACCCGGTCCCCGGGGCGTAGTGCCGGTGGCCGGACCACTTTCCGGGGAGCGGCCTCAGCGGGGGTCGCGGTCACTGCGGCACCCGCCCCGGCGGCTGCGGTGGCGATGAGCGTGCGGCGCGAGATCCTCATCTCCCGCACGCTGCCGCCAACTCGTCGAACAGTCAAGTATGTCGATGCCGCTCACTCGTCGGACCACTGCCAGGAGCCGTCCTCCCCACGCCGGCCCACCTTGATGGTGATCGTGCCGTCGGCCTGCCGGATCGAGGTCAGGATCAGGTCATCCGAGCGGAGGACACGGTGCGAGGCGATCAGTTGTTCGGAGGGGGCGTCGAGAACCTTCATGCTGTGGAGTCTGCCCGAGGGGTACGACAAAAAATCACGCCCGCCGGCCACCGGGGACGACGGGCGTGATCGGTGCGGACGCTCAGTGCATCGGGGCGTGCCCCTCGGCGAGCGGCTCGGTCCGGCGTACCAGAAGGGAGAGAGCGACCGCGACCAGCGAGATCACCCCGCCCCAGACGAACGCCGACTGAATGCCCTCGGTTGTCGCCACCAGCAGGGTGGCGCCCTCGGCGCTGCGGGCCGTGATGGTCTGCGACAGCACCGTGATGAACAACGCCGTCCCGGCGGCCCCGGCGAGCTGCTGCAGGGTGCCGATGATGGCGCTGCCGTGACCGTAGAGGTCCATCGGCAGGGTGCTCAGCGCGGACGTCATCAGCGGCGTGATCAGGGTGGCGAGCCCGCTGGTCAGCAGCATGTGGAAGACCACGACCAGGGGGAGCGGGGTGCCGGCGTCGACGGTGGAGAGCAGCCACAGGCCGGCGCTGACCGCGACGGTGCCGGGGGTGACCAGCGGCCGCGGGCCGAACCGGTCGAACAGCCGGCCGACGATCGGGGACAGCACGCCCATCGCGACTCCGCCGGGAAGCACCAGCAGGCCGGCTTGCAGGGTGCCGACACCGTGCACGTTCTGCAGGTAGATGGGCAGCAGGATGAGCGCGCCGAACAGGCCGACGAAGCCGGTGACGAGCACCAGCAGGCTGACCGTGAACGATCGGTGGGCGAACACCCGCAGGTCCATCAGCGGACCGCGACCGGACTGCAGTGCCCGCTGCCGCCACACGAACAGTGCCAGGGCGACGACACCTACGGTGACCGGGATCCACGGGGCGACCGGGGCGTGCCCGGCTGCCTCGCCGAGGCTGGACAGGCCGTAGATCAGACCGCCGAAGCCGACTGCGGACAGCAGCAGCGACAGCACGTCCAGGTGGGCCTTCTTCGGCGTGGTGATGTTGCGGACCTTCAGACTGCCGACGATCAGGGTCACCAGGGCGATCGGCAGGACGACGAGGAACAGCCAGCGCCAGCTCAGCCGGGACAGCACCAGACCGGAAACGGTCGGGCCGATGGCCGGTGCCACCGAGATGACGATCGAGATGACGCCCATGATCCGGCCCCGCGAGCTGGCCGGGACCAGGGTCATCGCGGTGGTCATCACCAGCGGCATCATCACGCCGGTGCCGCCGGCCTGCACGACCCGGCCGAGCAGCAGCAGCTCGAAGCCGGGCGCGACGGCGGCGATGGCGGTGCCGGCGCTGAACAGGCCCATCGCGGCGATGAAGATCTGCCGCAGGGTGAAGCGTTCCATGATGAAGCCGGTCGCCGGGATGACCACTGCCATCACCAGCAGGAACCCGGTGGTCAGCCACTGTGCGGTGGCGGCCGAGATGTTCAGGTCCGCCATCAGGCGGGGCAGCGCCAGCGACATGACCGTCTCGTTGAAGATCACGACGAAGGCGGAGAACACCAGCAGGCCGATGAGACTGCGGTCGGAGCCGCTCAATCGAGCCGGCCCGGTGTGGGCCTCGATCTTTTCTGGTGCGGTGGTCAACGTGAGACTCCCCGTTAGTGATTGGCGGTACCCACAGTAGTGGCAGTGACTGCCATGTTGGCAAGCGGTAGCATGTTGCTCGTGACTGACACCACCGATCTGCGGGAGCGGCGCCGCCTGGCCACCCGGGCCGACATCGAGGCCGCCGCCCTCGACCTGTTCACCCGGCAGGGATCGGATCGCACCACCGTCGACGAGATCGCCGCCGCCGCCGGAGTCTCGCCGCGCACCTTCTTCCGCTACTTCCCGACGAAGGAGGACGCGGCCCTCGGCACCAACCGCGCCTTCGACGCCGCCCTCGCCGCCCGGATCGACGGCCCGCCCAGCCTCGCCGAGATCGTCGACGCGGTCGCGGCCACCCTGGCCGAGTTCGACGGCGCCCCGATCGACCGCCTGCTCCAGGTGCGCTGCCTGCTCAACCACGACGACAACCTGCGCCGTGCCGCCCTGCGGCTGGAGGCCGAGCGCTGCTGGGAGGTGCACGGCGACCTGCGTACCCGGGTGATGAACGAGACCGTCGCCGTCGCCATGCGTGCCGCCCTCGACGAGTGGGCCACCCACCGGGCCGCCGGTGCGGACGCCGACCTGGTCGAGATCTTCCGACAGGTGTGTGCCGTGCAACGGGAGATGTGTAGCCGGGAGTAGAGACCGGGCAGCCCCCGTGATGGTGACGATGCACCCGTGGGAACAGTCGCCGGTAACCGTTCAGGATGGTCTGCGTGACCGAGGAACTGGCGGTGTTCGAGCAGTTCCGGGGCCGGTTGTTCGGCATCGCGTACCGGATGATGGGCAGTGCCTCCGAGGCCGAGGACCTGGTGCAGGAGACGTGGCTGCGCTGGCAGACCACGGACCGGTCCGAGGTGCGCAGCCCGGCCGCGTTCCTGGCCGCCACCACGACCCGGCTGGCGATCAACGTGTTGCAGTCGGCGCGGGCGCGGCGCGAGACCTACGCCGGCCCGTGGCTCCCGGAGCCGGTGGACACCAGCGCCGACCCCCACCTGGGTGCCGAGCGCGGTGAGGCCCTCCAGTTCGCGGTGCTGCTCCTGATGCAGAAACTGACACCCAACGAGCGGGCGGCGTACGTGTTGAGAGAGGCCTTCGACTACTCGTACGCCGACATCGCCACCATCCTGAAGAGCACCGAACCGGCGGCGCGGCAGCTGGTCAGCCGGGCCCGGAAGCACGTCAGCGGCCGCCGGAGAGCGGTCGTCGACGCGGACGCCCAGCGTGAACTGCTCGCCGGGCAGCCCGGCAGCACCCTGACCGTCGAACAGGTCAACGGCACACCCGGTCTGATCCTGTACCGGGCGCCGACCTGACCGAACGCACCCTGGTCCCCGCCGTCCTCGGCGAGACCACCTACCAGGCGTTCAAGGCCGCGCAGCGGTAGTCGCCGCCGGGGATCGGGGCGCGGTGACCGCCGTGCCCCGATCCCGGCCGAACACCGACGTCACCATCGGGCGGAACAGCCGCAGCACGTCGCGGATGAAGTGGCGGCGGGACACGCCCAGAACCCGCAGCGCGCTGCCGTGATCGGCGGCGACGACACCGGCCGCCCCCACCATCAGCACCCACCAGCCGGCCGCCGCGACGGCACGTCCAGCGGCCGGTGTGCCGGCGAACCCCTGCCGCAGCCGGTCGATGTGGAACGGCACGTGCCGCTCCTCGTCGGCGAGGATCCGCCCGGCCACGTCACCGACGTAGTCGTCGCCGGTGCCGTCGCGCAGCGCCCGGTAGTAGCGCAGCGCCACCACCTCGGCCAGCATCAGCGTCAGCAGTTCCAGCCGCAGCCCACCGGCCCGGCGCACCAGCACGAACACGGTGTCGGTCCAGTGTCCGCCGATGGTGCCGGCCCCGGCGTACCGCAGCACGTTCGCCAGGCGTACCGCATGGCTCTGCTCCTCGGCCACGAACAGCTTGACCGCCTCGTGGTAGACCGGGTCACCGGCCCGTTCCGCCGCCGCGATCAGACTGGCGCCGTCACCGTCCTCACCGGCTTGGAACCGCTGGACGCTGCTGATCAGCGCCGGATGCAGCCACCCGCCGAGCGGCTGCGGTTCGGTCCGCCCGGCGCGTAGGCGGGCGTGTTCCTGAAACGTCGCGAGATGGAGGTCCATGCCGGAATCCTGGGCGCGCCGCCACCACCGGCGAAAGACCCGTCACCGAACCTCCACACGACCTCCCGCCCCGGCTCACATCCGCCGGTGAGGGCCAGGTCTCCGGGCCCGGCGGGTCAGCCGACGTAGTCGATGTAGGCGAAGCGCCGGCCGTCCGGGGACCAGCTGTTCACGTTGATCGTGCCCTGCCCGCCGGTCAGGGAGACCACCGTCTGGGCGCCCTTCCAGTCGTCGCCGGTGACCAGCCGTAGCTCGACGGGCAGGTCGGCCGGGTGGCCCTCGGTGCCGGGCGGATAGCTCAGGTAGACGGCATGGTCGCCGGTGGGGGACAGGTGCGGGAACCAGTTGACCCGTTCGTCGAAGGTGAGCTGTTCCATTCCGGCGCCGTTCGGGCGGATCCGGGCGATCTGCGCGTCACCGGAGAACCGTTCGGTGTTGAAATAGATCCAGTCGCCGCCGGGCGCGTATTCCGGGCCGTCGTCGGGGCCGTCGCCGACGGTCAGCGGTGTGCTGTCGCCGCCGCTGCTGGGGATGGTCCACAGGATTCCGCTGTCCCACTGCTGATTGACGATGCCGACATAGGCCAGCGTCGTTCCGTCGGGGCTGACTCCGTGCAGGAAATGTCTCCGGTCGTCTCCGGTGATCCGGCGGACCGGCCCACCGGTGAGACGGCCCTGATAGAGGTGCCCGTCATCGGCGGACAGATAGACGGTCGACGAGTCCGGGGCGAGGACGTGGTCGTTGTTGACTTCCGGCAGACCGGTGAAGGGAACCGCCCGGGGTGGGCTGGAGCCGTCGGCGGACATGGTCCAGAGCAGGCCGTCACCGTTGAGCACGAGCAGTCCGTCGTGGGTCCAGTTCGGGGCTTCGAACAGGACGGCGGTGCTGGTGTGCACGACTGTCGAGGTCTTTTCCACGATGTCGTACGTGAATACCCGGCACTGTTGTCCGCCGGTGAGTCTCCGTGCGTACGACAAGACGACGCCTCCTGGAAGTCGGGAGTGCACGAGTGCACCAGCAAAGCAGGTCGGTCGAGTTCGGGGTAGTGCCCGAACTCGACCGACGACGTTACGGCCCTGTTCCCGGGGAGCGCGGAGGAATACGTCCCGTTACACCCCGAGAGGCGCGGCGTGGAACGGCTGAGCGGTGAGCCAGTCGAATGATGCCCGGGTGCTGTCCACCGGGGTCGGCAGGTTCGGGACGTCGACTTCCAGGATGGTCCAGCCGTCCCAGTCGCCGGGCAGGGCGGCGAACACCGCGGCGAAGTCGATCGTGCCGCGCCCCGGTTCGGTCCACACGTGATGCCGCCCGGTGGCTGTCAGGTAGTCGGCCCGGTCGGCCACTGCCTTCTCCCGGGCGGCCGGGTCGACGTCCTTCACGTGCAGGGCGATCACCCGGTCGGCGTAGTCGCCGATCACCGTCTCCGGGGTGGCTCCGGCCCAGCGCAGGTGGCCGGTGTCCGGGCCGAAACCGAGTGCGCTGCCCCGGGTCCGGTCCAGCACCGCCCGGGTCTCCGATTCGGTCTCCACCAGCGAGCCGACGTGCGGGTGCAGCCCGTACCGGACACCTACTCCGGCTGCCGCCTCGGCCGCCGCCGCCATCCCGTCCGCGATGATCGCGGTGATCCGCAGGTCCTCACCGGCACCGATCGCCGGTCTGGTGATGCGCTGCGGGATCAGGTCGGTGGCGATGAACGCGGTGTCGACGCCGAGTTCCCGGTGCGCCTCGGCGTGCCGGCGGATGCCGTCGACGGCCGCGGCGTGCTGCTGCGGGTCCTGGAACGAGGCCGAGAAGTAGCCGGGCGCGAACCCGACACCCGCCTCGTCGAACAGTTTCCGGTACTCGGCGGTACTCATCCCGGCCGGGATCTCGACGGTCATCGACCGGAACCCGACGGTGTGCGCGTCCCGCAGAGCGGTCCGGATCACCTCGGCGTTCAGGTTGTAGCCCATGTCGCCGAGGATCCACGGCAGCGGGTTGAGTCCGAATCGGTTCAGTTGTGCCATAACGGTGCTCCGAGGTCAGGCCACGATCAGCGGGCGAAGGGTACGGTGGGCGATCTCCAGCCCGGTCTCGACCTTAGCCTCGGTGCCACCCCAGAGCGGGTCCTCGTGCTCGACGCTCAGCACACCGTCGAAGCCGCCCTCGTAGAGCGCGTCGACCACGCGCACCCAGTCGACCTGTCCCAGGCCGGGCACCCGGTACCGCCACCAGCCGGTGTCCCACGGGTCGTCGCGGACGACCGCCTTGCCGGGCCAGCCGTAGTGGTCACGCCTCTCCGGGAACACCTGGATGTCCTTGGCCTGGGCGTGTGCGATCTTGTCGACGTACGGCCGGAGCGCCGTGACCGGGTCGATGCCCATCCACACCAGATGCGACGGGTCGTAGTTGAGGTACAGACCGATACTGAACATCCACTCCCACAGTTCGGGGGAGTAGGCGAGGTTGCCGGGGTACCCGTCCGGGTGCCAGCCCTCCATCACACAGTTCTCGATCACGACCTTCACGCCGAGTTCCCCGGCCCGGTCCACGATCGGCGCGAAGATCTCAGCGGCCAGTGCGAGATTCTCCCGTACGGGCAGGGTGTGGTCCCGCCCGACGAACGTCCCCACTGTCGGCACCCCCAGCAGGGCCGCCGCCTCCACACATTTGCGGACGTGCGCGTTGACCGCCGTACGCTCCGTCGTGTCGGGGTGAAGGTTGTTGTCGTAGAAGGCCAGCGACGAGAGTGTGATCCCGGCGGTGTCGAACCGTTCGCGGATCTCGTCGGCCTTCGCCGGGGTCAGCGTCTCCACGTCGATGTGGGTGGCGGTGAACGGCCGGTCCCCGAGGTCGGGCCAGGCCGCCACCTCGAGGGCTTCGTAACCGTGCGTCCCGGCCCAGCCGAGGATGTCGGTCAGCGACCGGTCGGGCAGGCACGCGGTCAGGAATCCGAGCTTCATCGGGGGACCTCCACCCAGCTGTTGGTCTTCGCGGCGTCGAGTACCGCGTTGGTGATCGTGGCGGCCCGCAGGCCGTCGGCGAAGGTGGGCAGGCCGTCGACCGTCTCGCCGCGGATCGTGCGGTACACGTCGCCGACGAAGGCGGTGAAGCAGTCCTGGTAGCCCATCGGGTGGCCGACGGCGATCGGGTTGTAGGGGGCCGCGTCCGGGTGGGACGCCTCCGCACCACGGGGGATCACCTGGTTGCCGGCCCGTCCGCCGATCCACAGCGCGTCGGGGTTCTCCTGATCGAACTGTACCGAGGCGGTCTCGCCCTCGACGGAGAACCACAGGCGGTTCTTGCGGCCGGGGGACACCTGGCTGATCACGGCAGAGCCGATGACTCCGGCGTCGGTCTCGAACATCAGGGTGCCGCCGTCCTCGGTCAGTACCGGGCCGCCGGGGCGGTCGACGGTGAACAGCCGGGCCGACAGGCGGGCGATGCGCTGGCCGGTGACGAATTCGATCAGATCGCACCAGTGCACGCCGATGTCCCCGAACGCCCGGGACGCGCCGCTGGTGGCCGGGTCGACACGCCAGTTGGTGTCCTCCGGCCGGGACAGCCAGTCCTGCAGGTACGTGCCGTGGACCAGGCGTACCGGCCCGGTCTCGCCGTGTGTGACGCGGGCCCGGGCGTCCCGGACCGCGCCGTAGAACCGGTAGACGAACGGCACCGCCGCCACCAGCCCGGACGTGGCGGCCTGTCGGTGCAGAGCCTCGGCCTGTCCGAGATCCATCGCCAGGGGCTTCTCGCAGATCACGTGTTTGCCGGCGGCGAGCGCGGCGGCGGCGATCTCGGCGTGCAGGTGGTTCGGGGTGCAGACGTGCAGCACGTCGACCGCCGGGTCGTCGAGCAGGTCACGCCAGTCGCCGGTGCCGCGGTCGGCGGCCAGGCGGTCGGCGGTGGCGCCGGCGGTGCTGCTGTCGCTGGTGGCCACGGCGATCACGTCGCCTCCGGCAGCCCGGACCGCGCGGGCGTGGATCGTCCCGATCATGCCGGCGCCGACGATCGCGGAACCTAGTCGTCGTTTCATGGCGCTCCAAGGTTGCTTCTGCCTCACAGGCTTTACGTTCCGGTGTACGAAACTTATGTTCCTGAGATCCAAAAGTCAATGCTCTGGGAACTGAGGATCCGATCGGGGGAGAATGTGAGCGTGCCCAGCGACGTGTCCGGCGTGCCCGCCCTCCTCGACCTGCGAGTCACCGCGCTCTCCGCGGTCCTCGACCTGGTCCGCAGCGGACGGGCCGCCACCCGCCCCGAGATAGAGCGCCACACCGGCCTCGGCCGCAAACTGATCGCCCAGCGGGTCGACGAACTCGTCGCCGCCGGCCTGCTCGCCGAAGGCGCGTTCGGCCCGTCCACCGGCGGCCGTGCCCCACGACAGCTCCAGTTCGTCGCCGACGCCGGGCACCTGCTCGTCGCGCACTACGGCGCCACCCGGGTCGGCGCGGCCCTCGCCGACCTCACCGGCAAGGTGATCGACCTGGTCGACCGCGAGCACCCGATCGCCGACGGCCCCGAACCGGCCCTGGACGCGGTGTTCGAACTCTGGGACACCATGCTGAAACGCCGTCCCGCCGACCGCCCGCTGTGGGGCGCCGGCATCGGCGTGCCCGGCCCGGTCGAGTTCTCCACCGCCCGCCTGGTCTCGCCGCCGATCATGCCCGGCTGGCACGGATTCGGCATCCGGGAGAAGATCCAGCGGCGGTACGGCATCCCCTCCTGGGTCGACAACGACGTCAACGCCATGGCCCTCGGCGAACTGCGCGCCGGTGAGGCCCAGGGCGCCGGCGACTTCATCTACCTCAAGATCGGCTCCGGGATCGGGGCCGGACTGGTCACCCGCGGCGCCCTGCACCGCGGTGCCCAGGGTGTCGCCGGCGACGTCGGGCACACCACCACCCGCGAACCGTGGGGTGTCACCTGCCGCTGCGGCAAGACCGACTGCCTGGAGGCGGTGGCCGGTGGCGCGGCGCTGGTGAAGGACGTCGCCGCGGCCGTCGCCCGGGGCGAGAGCCCGGTCCTCGCCGATCGCGGTGACCTGACCGTCGACGACCTGCGCTACGCCGCCGAACACGGCGACCGGGTCACCACCGAACTGCTCAGCCGCTCCGGCCGCCTGGTCGGCGAGATGCTCGCCGGTGTCGTCAACCTGTTCAACCCGTCACTGATCATCATCGGCGGGCATGTGGCCGAGGCCGGCGACAGTGTCCTGGCCGCCGTCCGCCAGGCGATCTACGACCAGTCGCTGCCGCTGGCCACCCGCGACCTGCGGATCGTCCGCTCGATGCGCAGCGACATGGTCGGTGTGACCGGTTCGGCGTTCACCGCGATCGACGAGTTGTTCCGCCCGGCCAACCTGGCCGCCTGGATCGACCTCGGCTCCCCGGCCGGCCTGCACGCGAACCCCTGACAGCGACCGGGCGGCCACCGAGACCGGTGACCGCCCGTTCCGCCTATTCCACGCAGCGGGTTCGCGCCGAGGGTGAGCCGACCCTCCCTATCTTGCACTCAGTGCACGACAGGCTATGGTCGGGGAGTGCGACAACGCAGCCCGCAGACGTGGCGCCTGATCCGGGACTCGGCCGTCGGCCTGATGGCCGAGCGCGGCTTCGACGCGGTGTCCGTCGACGACATCGTGGCCGGGGCCGGCATCTCCCGGCGGACCTACTTCAACTACTTCGCCGGGAAGGAGTCGGTGCTGTTCGACCCCGACCCGGACGATCCCCGGCTGTGGGCCGAACTCGCCGCCGCCCGGCCGCCCGGCGAACCGCTCTGGACCGCCCTGCACCAGCTCATCCTCGCCTACACCACGGCCGCCGGTGATCAGATCGTCAGGCAGTGCCGGGTCATCGCCGCCAGCCCGTCGCTCGCCGCCTGCTCCCGGGAGACCTGCGACCGGTTCTGGGACTGCGCCCGCACCTGGGCCGCGCAGCGCGGCACCGCCGCCACCGAACTCCAGCTCGACCTGCTGATCAACACGGCCCGCGCGGCGTTCGGCACGGTCTCGGCCCGCTGGGACGTCGACACCGGCATCCCCGGCCTGCACGACCTCATCGACGAAGCGTTCACCCTGCTGCACTCCCCGGAATGGAAGACCCTATGACCCGCGTACCGCTCTCCGTGCTGGACCTGGCCACCGTCCGCGAGGGGCACACCAGCGGCGACGCCCTGCGCGGCGCGATCGCCACGGCGCAGGCCGCCGACCGGCTCGGCTACTCGCGGTTCTGGGTGGCCGAGCACCACAACACCCCGGCCGTCGCGTCCACCGCCCCGCCGGTGCTGATGGCCGCGGTCGCCGCGAACACCTCCCGGATCAAGGTCGGTTCGGGCGGGGTGATGCTGCCCAACCACATGCCGTTCGTGGTGGCCGAGCAGTTCGCCATCCTGGAGGCGCTCTACCCGGACCGGGTCGACCTGGGCATCGGCCGGGCGCCCGGCACCGACCAGGTGACGGCGGCGGCGCTGCGCGGGGTCTCGCCCTACCTGACCGTCGAGCAGTTCCCGGAGCACCTGCGTACGCTGCTCGGGCTGCTCGGCGACGACCGGCACACCACCCGGGCCGGGCGGTTGCAGGCCACGCCCGCCCCGGAGACGTACCCGCAGGTGTGGGTTCTCGGGTCCTCGACCTACGGCGCGCAGATGGCGGCGGCGCTCGGCCTGCCGTTCTGCTACGCCTACCACTTCCCGACCGCGTCCGGGCTGGAGCAGGCCCTCGACCTCTACCGGACCGGGTTCCAGCCGTCGCCGCGCCTTCCGGAACCGCACGTGATGGTCAGCGCGTCGGTGATCGCCGCCGAGACCAGCGAGGAGGCCGACTTCCAGGCCGGGCCGTCCCGGGTGATGATGCTGGACCTGCGGACCGGCGGGTTCAAGCCGATGATCTCGCCGGAGGCGGCTGCCGCCCGCGAGTTCACCGACCTGGACCGGCAGATGCTCGACGCGCTCTCCGGCGCCCAGCACACCGGGACCGCCGCCGAGGTGGTGGCCTTCCTGGACGCCCTGGTCGAGCACACCGGAGCTGACGAGCTGATCCTGGCCGGCATGGTCCACGACCCGTTGGTCCAGCACGACTCACTGGCCCGGATCGCCACCGCCTGGGGTCTTCAGAGCGCGTCATAGCGGGTACGGGCGGCGAGCACCGTCTCCTGATTCCGCACCGACCAGTGCAGCAGGGCGGTCAGCGGCTCGGCCAGGGCCCGCCCGGGCGGTGTCAGTTCGTACTCCACTTTCGGGGGTACGCAGGCGTGCACCGTCCGGGGTGGAGGTGCGGCGGGCCGACTTCGACGACATCGGGCCGGACGTGTTCGCCGGTGCGGATGCCGCGCTGGTGGTGAGCACCGACCAGCGGGACGGTGACCGGCGGGCGGCTCAGCACGCGGCGGCCTTCGCGGCGGCGGCCGAGGCGGGTGTGGGGCATCTGGTCTACACGTCGCTCGTCGGCTGTGACGGGCCGCCGGACCTGCTCAACCTGGCCCACCGCCGGTCGGAGCAGGCGCTGCGGGCGACCGGTGTCCCGTGGACGGTGCTGCGCAACAACCTCTACCTGGACGGACTCGACGAGCGGCAGGCCGCGGACGGGCGGTATGTCAGCAACGCCGGTGACGGTGCGGTGGCCTACGTCAGCCGGGAGCGGTGTGCCGAGGTGGCCGCGTCCACGCTGCTGGGCGGCGCCCGCGGGGTGGTCGACGTGCACGGGCCGCGGGCGCTGGGCACGGCCGCGGTGGCGGAACTGTTCGGGGCGCGGCTGGGACGGCAGGTGGTCCCGGTGCTCCTGGACGACCGGGAGTACCGGGACCATCTGCGCTCCACCGGTGCCCCGGAACCGTTGGTGGAGGCGCTTGTCGAACTGGGGCGGGCGGTGCGGGCGGGTGTCTACCGCGGGGCGTAGGTGATGTTCGGACGGGGCGGGGTGGTCATGTTCGCGCCGAGGAAGTAGTCGACGTGGTGGGACTGCATGTATCCCTTGAGCGTCATGGCGTTGCGGTAGGCCGGGTTGTGGGCCAGCGTGTAGAGCCGGGTGCTGCTCGGCACGTTCGTGGTGAAGATGACCAGTTCACTGAACGCGGCGTTGGTGTAGACGGCCTCTTCGCGCCAGTCGCCGAGGATGTCACCGACCAGGGTGGGCCCGCTCTGCGCCGCGGTGACCGCGCCGTGGTTCCCGGTGGTGACCAGGCGCGGCAGGCTGCCGCTGGCGGACGGGGCGGCCGGGTTCCACTTCTCGATCTTGCCGGAGTTCAGCAGTTCCATGGTGGTGTCGCCGTCCCACCACAGGCCGAGTTGCGGCCAGGGCGCGAGGGCGGTGTTCGGTTCGGCGAGCCGGTTCGTGGGTGCGTTGTAGAGGCCGGAGAAGGACCACACTTCCATTCCCGGCGTACGGGGGTCGATGTCACCTGCCATGCCGCGGCCGACGTCACCGGTCCCGGATTCGATGTGCCGCCAGATGATCTGGCCGGTGGCCGCGTCGTAGTAGTACTCCCGCAGGCCGCTCGGATTGTCCTGCTGAACGGCGTACCCCTGTAGTCCGGGCCTGGCCGGGTCCATCTTGGCGATGTGGAAACGGTCGCCGTGCACGACGCCCTGCGGGCCGAGGGTGTAGCGCAGGGTGCCGTCGCCGTTGAGCACAAAACCGATCTCGGCGACCTCGTCGCGGCCGTCGCCGTCCACGTCGACGATCCGGGTGTTGTGGCCGTCGGGGGCGTCCTGGTTGCCGCGCAGCCATTTCCACTGCATGGTGACGGCGTTGTCGGTGAACCGCCAGGCGGTGTACATCAGGTTGAAGGCGCCGTTGCCGATCCGGTTCTTCATGTACGCGACCAGGCTCGGGTTGACGCCGTCCAGGTGACCGACCCCGAACCGGGCCATCAGCGGGCCGTCCGGGAGGTAGTCGGTGGGGACCGGAGCGGAGGCCCGCAGTGCGCCGGTACGGCCGTCCACGATCGCGATGAACTGACGGTTGTCGTCGGTGTTGGTGAACGTCACGCCGTTGCCGAAGCGGACCCCGTTCGCGATCCGCAGGGCCACCTCGGCGCGGCCGTCGCCGTCCAGGTCGTAGACGGTCACTCCGTCGTTGTGGCCGACGTCGATCACCGAGGAGCCGCCCTCGATGTTGTCCTGGTTCGTGCTGTTCGGGCCCAGGTTCACCGTCCACAGGAAGGTGCCGTCGCTGCGGTAGGCCTCGATCGACTGCGGTGACGTCTGGCGGTCGATGACGAAGTCGAACTCGCCGTCACCGTCGAGGTCCCCGGTCCAGGCGAACTTGACCGGGCCGCCGGCGCGCAGCGGGACCCGTACGACAGGCTCGGTGGTGTGGTTGGCGGTGAGTGTGAAAGCGCTGCTCGCCGCCTGTTCGGTGCCGCCGGTGACCGGGCGGACGCGGTAGCTGTTGGCCTTGGTCAGGTCGGCGGTGGTGTCGGTGAAGCCGGTACCGCCGGTGAGCACCGAGGCGTTGAGCTTGACCTCGGCGCTGCCGGCGGTGGACCGGTAGACGTTGAAGCCGATGCCGTCCGGGTCGAGACCGAGCAGGCGCCAGCTCACGAGCACGCTGGTGCTGCTCGCCCGCACCGCGACCACACCGCGGCCGAGGCTTTCCATCCGGCGGGCGGCGGCGCCGACGCCGCTGTCGCCGTGGCAGAACCCACTGCCGGAGTAGTTCGTGGCGGTCACGCCGTTGCAGGTGGCGGGTGTGGTCTCGGCTTCGTGGCGGACGGTAGTGGCGTGTGCGGCGTTCGCGGCGGGGACCGTGAGCATCGCGGCGGACAGAAGGAGGACCGGCAGGGCTCGTCGCATGGGGAGCTCCGGGGACTGGGGATGGGGATTAAACCGCTTTCAATGTTTCCCCGAGATTAAGGATCGAAGAACGTGACTGCAAGGTGTTGAATCGCTTTCACTTGCGGTTACCCGGTAACTGATGGAGAGTGGGCCGATGGGAACCAGGCAGGAGATCAGCGCGATACCGCCGGACGCCGATCTGGCCCGGG
>DATMVU010000950.1:0-7448 GCA_035562875.1 Actinoplanes sp.
GGATTGCGAGGACGGGCGCGGATTGCGAGGACGGGCGCGAATCGCAAGCACAGGCGCGAATCGCAAGCACAGGCGCGAATCGCGGGGACGGGCGTGAATTGCGGGGACGGGCGTGAATTGCGGGGACGGGCGTGAATTGCGGGGACCATCGCATTCGGCCCGGCGGTCGGGGGGAGGCCTGGAGTTTCGCCTGGCGGGCGTGTCGTTGCGGGACTCTGCTCGGGCGTACCGGAGAAGGGTCTTGAATTTACGGCTTTTCGCTCTGCAGTTCCAGGGTGAAGCGTGCGCCTCCGCCGGGGCGGGGGGTGTAGTGGATGTCACCGTGGTTGGCGTGGGCCAGGCCGCGGACGATGTACAGGCCGAGGCCGGTTCCGGTGACGTTGCGGGCGTCACGGTCGGCTCGGGTGAGACGGTCGAACAGGCGGGTGCGGAAGTCATCGGGGACGCCGGGGCCCTGGTCCTCGACGGTGATGCGGACTCGGCGGTCCCGCTCGGCGATGCGGATCGCGGTGGCGCCGCCGCCGTATTTGGTCGCATTGGTGAGCAGGTTGACGAGGATCTGCTGGAGGTGGCCGGGGTGCACGACGACCCGGCTGTCGTCGCCGAAGACCGGCACGATCTCATCAAGGACCGAAAGAGCGCGACTGATTTCGGTACGAATGGAGAGCGCCTGCCGGTCGGCGTGGATCGTCCCCGACTCGATCGTCACCATGGCGAGCACTTCCTGGACGATGTCGTCGAGTCGCCCGGCCTGCCGGTAGATCGCATCGATGGCCCGGGCGCGGCGCTCGTCGGTGAGACGCGGCCAGTCGTCGACGAGTACTTCGGCGTGACCCCGGATCGCAGTCAGCGGGTTGCCGATCTCGTGGCCGAGCATCCCGATGATGTCGAGTTTGAGCTGGTTGGCGGCTTCCAGTTCGGTTGCGCGGCCGGCCAGGGCCCGTTCCGCGGCCCGGCGGGCGGACACGTCGGTGACGACGGCGATCAGGTGATGTGGGCGGGCCGTGTTGTCGCGGACCAGGGAGACGGTGGCCTCGGCGTCGATCCAGTGGCCGTCGGCGTGCCGAAGGCGGCTCTGATGGGTGTAGGCGTCGGCCTCGCCGGTGAACAGCCCGGCCGTGAACCTGGTGTGTTCGGCCAGGTCGTCGGGGTGCAGCAGGTCGGTGTTGACAAAACCGGTGATCTCGTCGACCGAACGTCCGAGCATCGCCGCGTACGCCGGGTTGACCGCCAGCAGATGACCGTCCAGGCCCTGGATGAACTGGCCGACCGCCGAGTTCGCGAACTGGCCCCGGAACCGCTGTTCACTTTCGGCCAGCGCCAGCTCGGCGGCACGGGCCGCCGTCACATCGGTGTTGATCTCCAGGATCAGGGGTGGGAACTCGCCGTCACCGTCCGGGTCGGGCTGGTGCAGCACCTGCCGGCTGAGCACGGTGACGGTCCGGCCGTCAGCGGTCAGGTGGTCGACCTGCCCCTCCCAGCGGCCGTCCCGCAGCACGCCGGACCCGCCCAGCAACTGGTGGGTGACCTTGCCCTGGACGGCGGCCAGCGGCCACCCGTACAGGTCCGTGGCACCGGCGTTCCACCAGCGGATGGTGCCGTCCAGTTCGCGGACGATCACCGCGTCCGGGATCAGGTCCAGCGCGCGGGCGTGCCGCCGCAACTCGGCGTCGGCGGCCCGGCGGGCGGTCACGTCCTCGACCTGATGCACCGCGTACCGCGGAACCCCGGCCGGGCCGCGGACCACCGCCGATCGCACCGCCACCCAGATGGTGTGCCCGTCCCGGTGCCGGTAGCGGCGCTCCATCGGCTCCCGGACCGCACCCGGATCCCGGGATCGTTCCAGGTCGGCGGGCGTCATCGTGATCAGTTCAGCGGCGGAGTACCCGGTGATCGCCGTCATCGCCGGGTTCACCTGCACGAACCGGCCCACCTCGCCGGGCTGCAGACTGCACAGGGCCACCCCGAGCGGCGAATTGTCGAAGGTGAGCCGGAACCGGTTCTCGCTGACCTCCAGCTCACCGAGCGCCCTGGCCCGCTGCACGGTGTCGTCGGCGTGCCGCATCGCCGAACTGAGACTGTCGGCGAGCAGGGCCAGCTGCTGTTCGTCGGCGTCCCCGAACGCCTCGGCCCGCCGGGAGGTCACCATCAGCACACCGATCCCGTCGTGCAGCGGCGCCACGATCGTCGACGCGATCCCGGCGGTGACACCCTGCACGTGGGTCGTGCCGTCGGCGAGTTCGACAGCCGCGCCGTCGGCGGCCGGGAAGAGTTCGACCGCCCGTTCCGCGACCACCCGCATGGTCGTCTCCCGGTCGGCGGCCACGGCCAGAATCTCCCGTTGTACGGCCAGGGTGTGCCGCAACCTGCGCAGCTCCCGGTCGGCAGCGGCCTGCGCCCGGCGTTCCGCGGTCATGTCCAGGAACTGCACCACCGCCCCGGACACTCCCTCGTCGTCGGCGATCACCGAGGTCGCCGACATCACCGCCAGGTGCGAACCGTCCCGGCGGACCAGTGCCGACTCCCGGACACCCCGGGCCGGTGTTCCGCGTTCCAGAACGGTCAGGACATCCTCGACGTCCTCGACCGGCCAGGCCAGCACATCCGACAGCCGCAGCGCCAGCGCCTCGGACGGGCTGTACCCGAGCAACCTGCAGAAAGCCGGGTTCGCCAGCAGGATCCGGCCCCGGTCGGCAGCGTGCAGACCGATCACGATCTTGGCGATCGGGCTGCTGTCGAACACCTCCGCGAACTGCCGCTCACTACGGCCCAACTGATGCAATGCGGTCATCACTGCGGCCCGCTCCTGTTCCAGCGACCGCAGAGCCGACGTCACCCGGGCCAGCGACTCCTCCCGGGCTACGATGTCCTCGGCATGCAACAGGGCCGCACCGAGCGCGTCCGCGAGCAGAGTGAGCTGCTGCTCATCGCCCTCGGTGAACGCCGACGCCCGGGCACTGCCGACCAGCAGCACCCCCAGCGGTTCACTGCCCGGCGCCCGCAACGGGGCGAGCATCAGCGAACGCATCCCGGTACTGCGCGACAACGCCCGGTTCACCCGCAGGTCCGCGTCGGTGTCGTCACAGCGCACCGGATCACCCGACAGCATCGCGATCCCGGACAGCGAATCACCCGGCCGCAACGGCGGCACCTCCCGGTTCGCGAGCCGCCCCGCACCGGCCATCATCAGCAGCATCCCCGACGACTGATCCACCACCAGCACCCCGGCACTGTCCCCCGCCGGAAGCACACTCAACGCCCGGGCCGCCATCAGCCGCGACACCGCGTCCCGATCGTCTGCCACCGCGGCGATCTCCCGCTGCACCGCTATCGTGCTGCGCAGCCGTTCCGTCTCCCGGGCGGTGGCCTGCTCCGCGGCGACCGTCTCGGTCACGTCGACGATCTGCACCAGGATCTGCACCGCGATCCCCGGTCCACCCCGCAACGCGGTGGCACTCAGCAGACAACACAACTCCCGGCCGTCCCGGTGCCGGAACCCGCGCCGCCCCCGGAACTCGTCCCGCACCCCCGCCACCAGTTCGGCGAACGCGGCCACCACCTCGGCACGGTCCTCGGGCCCGGCCAGCAACGGCAACGGCACCTGCGCCAGCTCCAGACCGGTGTACCCGAACAGCGACGACACCGCCGGATTCGCCCGTAGCCAGTCACCGTCCGGACCGAGCACCGCCATCGCGATCGGCGATGAATCGATCATCGTGCGGAAGCGGGCCTCACTCTGAGCGAGCGCCTTGCGGCCACTGCTCTCCAAGATCTCACCGACCGCGTACGCCCGGCCACTCCCGTCACTGACCACCACCGTCTGCGCCCGCACCCAGACCGGGGTGCCGTCACTGCGCAACAGCACCCGTTCCAGCACGGCATGCCGAATCTTGCCGACCACCATCGAGGAGAGCACCGCGCTGACGGACTCCGACTCCTCGCCGGTCACCAGCCCCCGCCAGGACCGCCCGATCAGCTGGTCCCGGCGATATCCGAGCAGCTCACAGAACGCCTCGTTGACCTCGGAGAGGGTGCCCACCTCCCCGGGAGCAAGACTCGTGACCACCTTCGGCACCGGGCTGCGCGCAAAGGCCTCCGCCAGGACCGGCCGGTCGACCAGCGGCTCCAGGAATCCGACACCCACACCAACCTGATCGGCCAGCCCACACTTTTCGTGAGTCAGCTCCTCGTGAGTCAGCTCCCCAAGCCCGCCGCCCGGCCCAGCCCTCAGCCCACCAAACCCGCCGCTGACCTGCCAGCGCAAAGCACGCCGCCGCCCGGCCCAGCCCTCACCAAGCCCGTCGCCGGTCAGCCCTCATCGAGCCCGTCTGCCAGCCCAGTGCCCAGCCTCGCCCGCCCAGCCGTCCCTCGACACTGCTGTACCTGGCCAACACCAGTCACTACCCTCGCAGCCGACCGGCGCTGCCGTCCGTGATCAGTGCCCGGCCCCGGCCTTTCCGCCAGTTCGGCCCCGTCGCTCTTGAAGAGCGCTCAACGCTGCGGTATCGGGACGGCTCCCGGCGCCGGGCCTCACCGGTCAGCTCTCGGAACCGCCCTCTTTGCGGCGCAACTCCTCCTCCCTACGGCGCAGATCCGCCTCCCACTGCTTCATCAGATCCTTGTCCTGCTTCTTCTCCCGCTCGTTGATCGCGCGAAGAAACTCCGGATCGTCGTCCGGCGCCCGGGGCCGCTCCTTCTCCGGGAATCCACCACCCGGACGCCAGACGGTGCCGTTGCTGAGCTTTATCGGACGTGCTGGCCGCCCGGCTACAAACCAGGCGATGGCCCCGATCGGCGAGAACAACAGAATCAGGAACACCCACACAACCCGCGGCAGAGCCCGAATCTCGAACTCCTCAGCCGACAGACAAGAAATCAACGCGCACACGATCAACACAAGGTCGACCAGCACGAACAAGGAGTAGAGACGAATCACGCGCCGATGATGCCAAAGTCCCGCCGGATCCGTTGCCCCCTTCCGCGCGACGTACCTCACGGTCCGCCCCGACGCCGTTCCGGACCGACCGTCCCGCCATCAGCCGACACGTTCCCGCCCAGTCCGAGCCCACCTTCCCAGCCGCACCCGCCCCAGTCCGGCCCCCGCCAGTCCACCCATGGGCTGAACCAGTCCGGGCGCGTCCGCTGGTAAGCCCAGCGAGGCCCAGCCGGCCCCGTCACGACCCCGCAGTCACTGGTCAACCTGGCCGTGGTCCAGCCCGATCCCAGCCCAGCACCAGCCCAACAGCCCGGCTTGGCAGGACGTCGACCCGGCCGCATCCCCGGCCTGGCCGCACGTCGGCCCGGCCGCATCCGGTCCGGCCGCATGTCGGCCCGGCCGCATGTCGGCCCGGCCGCATGTCGGCCCGGCCGCGCCCGGGCGAGACGCGGCCGGCGGACCTGGCTACGCCCGGCCGAGATGCAGGTGTGGCCAAGTGGACAGGTCGCTGAGCAGGCGACGGTCATGGGTGGCGATCACTACAGCCGCCGCGGTATCGCACAGTGCCTCGGTCAGTTCGTCGACCAGAGCAGACGACAGGTGGTTCGTAGGCTCGTCGAAGATCAGCACATCGGGCCGTTCCGCCAACCGCAGGGCCAGGTCCAGTCGTCGCTGCTGCCCCTGGGAGAGCAACCGCACCGGGGTTCGCAACGCCTCAGCATCGAGCAGTCCCATCGTGCTGCGCCCTTTCAGCAGGTGGTGAGCGGTGGCATCGGCCGGCCATTCGGGAACCTCCTGAGCGACCAGCTCCACCCGTGCCCCCACCGACCGATGGATCAGACCGGAACCCGGTTCCAAACGCCCCGCCAACAGCGACAACAGCGTCGACTTGCCGGCCCCGTTACCGCCAGTGACAAGCAGCCGATCCCCGCCGGACAGATCGAGCGTCACCGGCTCGTCCAGGCGCCCGGGCACCCGCACGCCCTCAGCCCTGACCAACGGCACCCCTTTCCGGGTGTCCAGTTCCGGCCACCGCAGCATCGGCGGCGGAGCCGGAACAGTGATCCGATGTGTCTCCAAAGCCTCCCGATCCCGATTGAGTGCCTGCACCACACCGGGTGTGTGGGACTGGCGTTTGTGTTTGTCGACGCCCTTGTCCGGCCGCCAGCCGGTGGTGAGCCTGTTCCGCGCCCGGTCCACCGCAGCCGTCAGCCGGGCGTGTTCGGCCTGCTGTTCGGCATAGTCCTGTTCCCAGGATGCCCGCTCCCGTCGCCGCCCCTCCTGCCACTCGTCGTACCCGCCGGTGTGAACACGCGCCCGCCCGTCCACGCTCGGGTCCAGGTCGAGAAACTGCCGGCCGATGTCCCGCAACAGCTGCCGGTCATGGCTGACCAGGGCCAGCCCACCCGGATGCGCCCGCAGCCGCCCGGTCAGGAAGTCCAGCCCAGCTGCGTCCAGGTGATTCGTGGGCTCGTCGAGTAGCAGGATGTCGTGGTGTGCCCCGAGCAGGCACGCCAGCCGAACCCGATACCGCTGCCCCACCGACAGGGTCCGTAGCTCCCGCCCTCGGTCGGTGCATGCGTTCAGTGCTTCCAGGGCCACGTCGACCCGTCGCTCGGCATCCCAAGCGTCCAGGCGGGTGGCGCTCTCCAATGCGGCCGCGTACCGCTCTTCCACGTTGCCAGTGCCAGTGCCAGTGCCAGTGCCAGTGCCAGTCAGCGAATCGTCGTCCGGGATGCCGGTGTCGGGCATACCGGTGTCGTAGTTCGCCGCCAGTGCGGCGGTGGCATCGTCCAGCTCCGCCAGAGCCGCTCGCGAGTCGGCAAGGGCGGCGTTCGTCAGGGTGCCCACGGTATCTCCGGGGGCCGCTTGCAGGGCTTGGGCTGCCAGGCCGATGACTCCGGACCGGTGCACCGTCCCCTCGTCAGGAGTCAGCAGGCCGGCCAGGACATGCAGCAGGGTCGTCTTTCCCCGGCCGTTCTCCCCTACGACGGCGAGACGAGTGCCGGGTGAAACCGTGATGGAGACGCGATCCAGAACCTGACGCGCTCCGAGTAGGACAGTGACGTTATCGGCACGCAGGTGCGCGAGAGACATGATTGAAAAGCTCCGCAGCTCAGGAATGAGCCGGGTAGCCAGTGGGGCCGCCCGGCAGGACACCGAGACGGCGGGGCAAATCCGCAGGTCGCGCCGCCGTCAGCGGCTGCTGCGGATCCTCATGAATGCGATTCCCTCGTACATGGCAGCAACGCTAGCGGTCCCCGCACTCCCCGGACAACCCATTTTCAGATGTTCTCATCATCCAGATGTCGGGTGTATCTTTCCTGGCATGGCCCGGTTGACACGAGCACAACAGCAGGCACGCACTCGGACCGCCGTGCTCGGCGCGGCGATCGAGGAGTTCGCCGAGCACGGCTATGCCGACGCCAAGATCGACCGGATCGCCTCCCGCGTCGATCTGACCCGTGGCGCCGTCTATTCGAACTTCCCGAGCAAGCGATCCCTCTACCTG